>CP064999.1:2195666-2509333 GCA_016700115.1 Sphingobacteriales bacterium
TTTTAAAACCTGCTTATGGTATTCATAATGAGTCGCTAATAGTAAGGGTTAAATCTTTCAAAGTTTACGGAATAGCATATTGATTTTAATCTGTTTTGGTTTTTGTTGGGTTAACGCTTTTATCAATGACGACAAATCATGAAGTTCTAAATTGAATATACCTTTTTAGTGCGAAACCTTCCCAATAATTAATAAGTCGTTAAATTGGGGAAAAAGGACAAACAAGCGATTTGCTTCCAACATTTTTTTAAAGCCAGATCGCATAAAATATGTCATTTGTGCTTTTTTGTAAAACTTTGAGAAAAAAAAAGGGTTATAAGTAATGTCATTTAACAATTAGAATCTCACAAATACGATAGTAAATGGTTCTTGCAGGTTTAGATAATGAAGTTGTTTTTAAGAAAGCATTTACAGACCTGATTGTATTTAAGGCTTTTGTACGAGATATTGTAGGAATTGAAATCGAACCCGATAAAATCGAAACTGAAAAATCTTTTGAACCCCGTCCGGGTAGTATAGCCTTCAAATACGATATATTTGCTGAAGACTCGAAGCGGCGGATTATTGTCGAAATTCAAAAAGTAGATTACGACTACAATTTCAATCGCTTTTTACACTACCATATCCAAGGTATTACCGAACAACAAATAAATTCTTCCGATTATAATATTCAGCGGAAAGTTTATACCATTGTTGTCATTACTGCACCATATAAGGTAAACAAAGAAACGGGAGAAATCATCAGAGATGAAGTTCTTATTACCAACCTTAACCCCTGTAACCTTCAAAAAGAAGAAAGAAACCTGTATGGCCATAAGCTGATATTTCTAAATCCGAATTATAAGGGACCGGAAACCCCGGAAAATTACCGCGATTGGTTAGACCTCATTTACGAGAGTATGCACCATCCTAAAAATCCCAAACTCAATCCAAACAACCAAGCGGTACAACGCGCAGCCGGCTTGGTACAATACGACAATATCAGTCCCGAAGAACTTGCAGAGCTGAAAATAGCCACCGGCAGAGCCAAGGTTTTACAAATTACTTATGAAGAAGGCTTGGAAGAAGGCTTGGAAAAAGGGATGGAAAAAGGCTTGGAAAAAGGAATTTTGAAAGGTGTGGAAGCAGGTATTTCTATCGCCATCAAAGCACTTATTTCTCAAGGTATTTTGACCGATGAGCAAATCGCTCAGGCTTTGAATGTGGAGGTGGAGAGGGTGAAAGAGATAAGAGAATTGTGATGTCAATTAGATTGTAGTGAAATAAGTTACCTAAAAAAGTAACAATGCTGACTAATTCATATAAATTAAAATCAATCAACATGAACGAATCAACAGTTGCAAGCATCTTAAATAGTGTATCTGAAGAATTTGGATGGAAGCCTTGGGGAACACCTGATCTTGCTAAGACACAAGCAATAAATAGCAACATTGTACTATCGGTACACAAGTCAAAGAGAAATGTATACTTCAATTTAGGTGTAATACCTAAAATAATTGCTAATTCAGAAGTTGAGTTCAAACTTTATGTAGAAGAACGGGAGGGAGGAATTCAAGTTTGGACTAAAAGAATTGCTGGAAAAGTGTTTGACAACTTGAAAGAAAAGTATAAAGATAGAAAAATTACTTTCTCAACATCTAAAACTGTTTCAGGGTATAAGAAGTTGGCATATAAGACCTATAAAAACGTTGATGTGAATAATCTTAAAGCTGAGATAAGTAACTTCTATAAAACCGAATGGGAAGATATTATTGCTGACTTATTTAAAGTTGTTTAACATCACTATGCAAACCACCACCCTGTTAGAAAGAGCCTTAGCCTTAGATGCACTAAGCATTGAGGAAGGTGCTTATTTGTTTACCCATGCACCGACTGCTCAATTGATGTATGTGGGGAATGAGCTTCGCAAAATACACAAAAAGGATACTTTAGGCATCGTTACCTGGCAAATAGACCGGAACGTAAACACGACCAATGTTTGTGTTGCCAACTGCAAGTTTTGCAATTTCTTTGTGCCCCCCGGCAGCAAACATACAGACAAGGCCTATATCACCGACTTAGAAACCTATAAACTCAAAATTGAAGAAACGCTTCGTTTTGGGGGCGATCAGTTGTTGTTACAAGGAGGGCATCATCCCGATTTAGGCCTTGATTTTTATGCCACTCTTTTCAAAGAGCTCAAAGCGAATTATCCCAACATCAAACTTCATGCGCTCGGACCTCCTGAAATTGTGCATATTTCAGAAGTCAGTGGCACTACTTACGAACAAACACTCCGCACATTGATAGATGCAGGGTTGGACTCTTTGCCGGGTGCCGGTGCAGAAATATTAGTTGACCGTGTTCGCAGGTTGATTGCACAGGGCAAGTGTGGCGGACAGGAATGGTTGAATGTGATGCGTGTGGCACATCAGTTAGGTTTGACAACTTCCTGTACAATGATGTTCGGTCATGTCGAAACCATCGAGGAGCGGATGCAGCATTTAGTCTGGCTGCGGGAAGTGCAAACCGAAAAGCCAAAAAATGCCAAAGGATTTTCCGCATTTATACCCTGGCCTTATCAGGATGAAGGCACTACCCTTCGCCGAATCAAAAACATCCGCAACGAAGTTACAGGGGAAGAATATGTGCGAATGATTGCCATTAGCCGTATTATGCTCAACAATATTCCCAATATTCAGGCATCGTGGCTGACTATTGGCAAAGAAATTGCGCAAATTTGCCTTCATGCCGGAGCAAACGACTTTGGCTCTATTATGATTGAAGAGAATGTAGTTTCTGCTGCCGGCGCACCTCACCGGTTTACCTCTAAAGGCATTAAACAAGCTATTATAGAGGCAGGATTTGAACCTCGGCTTCGCAATCAGCAATACGAATTCAGAGAAGAGCCACAGGAATTTGAACAACAAGTCATTACCTATTGAGCCTGAAAATATATTGTCAAGTCCAATCCGGCTATTTTCCTTTTGTAATTTTTAGTCAATGAATTTTCGCAAAATTCTGTATCCCCTCCTGCTCATCATGCTTACTTTGAGTTTGACGGCAAACTTGTATTTTTACAGGCAACAGCATAGTATTGAACTCCATAAAAACAATCTCGAAGCGGATAAAGAGATGGTGAAAGAAGAGTGTGAGCTGTTGAAAAGAGATTTAGATCGTTCCATCGCCAATGTCAAAGCCTTGAAACATCCTCAAAACAAAGCGATTCAACTGTCCGGTAACTCGCCCGAATTTTCAAATGCCGCTGCTGTTGTTTTCTGGAACAGCCTAACCAAAGCGGTTTATGTGGATGCCGCTCAACTTCCTCAACAGCCGGGCGATAAACAGTATCAACTTTGGGCTTTTTCAAAAGGGGTTTACAAAAGTTTGGGGGTATTTAACCGTCAGCCTGACAAAGAAACCTTATACAGAGTTGCAAATGTCGAAAAACCGGATGGTTTTGCCGTTTCTATTGAGTTGCCGGCAGGTTCAGAGGCACCCACTTTGATTTGTGCTTCAGGCAAAGTGGATTTCTGATTTTTGATTTTGAATTGACGGACAACAGGATAATACAACAGACTTAATAACTCGTGTTTTTACCGTTTACCCTGAATTTTTCATTTTCGGGAAAAACAACGAGTAAACAGAATAGAGATTTTTACTTAAATTTGAGGCATCGTTTTTTATATTTGCATCATTATTTCAACAGTAAAACATAACTTCTAAATATACTTACCCATGTCGAACCAAAGTATTCCGCAAGTAGATCTTTCCCACTTTATTGATGGCAACGAACAGCAAAAAGCTGCGTTTGTCGAAAAATTAGGAAAAGCTTATGAAGAAGTCGGATTCGTTTCGGTGATAAACCATGGCATTTCTGATGCCGATATTGACCAACTTTATCAACAGGTAAAAGCGTTTTTTGATTTACCTTCCGAAATCAAACGTTCTTATGAAATTACCGGACTTGCAGGTCAGCGGGGTTATACAAGTTTTGGGCGCGAACATGCCAAAGGAAGCGATGCACCCGATTTAAAAGAGTTTTACCAATGGGGCCAAACTGTTACAGACAACGACTCGATCAAAAGCCAATATCCCGACAATGTTGCGGTGCGGGAACTTCCGGTTTTTAATTCAACTATTACCGATGCCTATCGTGCTTTCGAACGTGCCGGAGGGTATCTGCTTCGTGCCATTGCTATTTACCTCAACCTGCCTGAAAATTATTTTGACAGCAAAATCCACAACGGCAACAGCATTTTGCGGGCTATTCATTATCCCCCGATCACGCAAGAGCCTAAAAACGCAATCCGGGCTGAACAACATGAAGACATTAACCTCATCACTTTGTTAGTGGGTGCTTCTGCCGAAGGGTTGGAATTATTAAACAAACAAAATGAATGGAGAGCCATCAACGCAGGACCGGGTGAAATAGTCGTCAACGTTGGGGATATGTTGCAACGGTTGACCAACAACCGCCTTCGATCCACCACGCACCGCGTTGTGAACCCTCCCCGTGAAAAATGGCATACTCCCCGATATTCCATACCTTTTTTCCTCCACCCACGCACTGAAATGGATTTAACATGTCTATCGTCCTGCGTTACAGAAGATAATCCCCTTCACTATGAGCCGATTACTGCAGGAGAATATTTGGATGAACGCCTGCGGGAAATTGGTTTGAAAAAATAATACCCCCGTTTTTTTTGCCCGGCCTTTCTAACTTCAACTCAAACGGAGTTTAGAAAGGCTTTTCTCTTTTCCCTGATATAATATCATAAAGAGCATTGCCACATAAAACGGTAAACAAGGAATTTTATATCGCGCCAAAGCACCGAAATTGTAACTGCTAAATCCGACCGCAAACCCGAACAACATCACAAATACAAAACACATCGCAATTTCGGGGTTGCTGAAAATAATGCGAAAGGTTCGGAGAAAGCCCGTTTTTATAAAAACAAAGAGGGTAAACAGCATCAGTATAGTGCTTTCTAATGCGGTTATCATAGCTACCGGATTTTTAGCCTCAGACAAATAGGGGCGAAACAAGGTAACATTGATTGAGGCAGGAAATTTTTTCAGAATTCCCCAGGGCGTAAACTCCATTTCTCCTAAACTGTAGCCCGACTGCCCGCGTTGTTCGGTCAAAAAGCCATGCCAGGATTGAAACCCCATTGACATTTTTACAAATTTTGCAAAAAGCACATTGAATATTGATTGAAGGCTGTCGCCTTTCCAGTAAATATAATTGCCTATAAAAACCAATGTCATAATCACGATAAACCCCCTTAATTTGGCTTCTTTGACTAAGCCATAGTTCTTGCTTATTACCCAAATTATGACAGCAGGCGCAAAGCCAAAAAGTATATAGGCCTTTAGAGTAACTATTAAATACATACTCACAATTATCAGCAGGGCAGACATCACAAAATTGCTTTTGCGGATAAATATCTGATGTAAGGCATAGAGTAACCATCCTAAACTGCCCAAAGCGATGGTATCTTTCATCAGTCCGGAACCCCAGAATATCACCGAAGGCAATGCTAAGACAGCAATTGCAAAAGGGCGGTATAATGAAGGATACCAATCTACAAAAACGCGGTACATGGCCCAGGCACCGGTAAATGAAATAGCTGCAAAAAAAACGGAGGTAACCCAAAAACTGTTTCCGGTCAACAGTCCGATTAAAGTAGCAATACGGATGACCATATAGGTCGATTCATTTCTATAGTATGGCATTCTTTCGATGATGTCGGCAGTCTGCAAGGTAACAGTTCCGGTTTTTGCCTTCCAGATTTCCCAAATCAAACCGGGTTTTTCAAAAAATTGATGGTATAAAAAGGATGACTGTTCAAAGTATGTCGTGGTATCACCTCCTTCGTAGTAAAACCGGTAAATGGCACAAAACAAAATTGTACCGGTTACCTTCAGCAACAAACCCCCCATAAAATAACGTGCATAAGGTTCATTGTTGCGGTAAATCAGATGCCGGGCAATAAAACCGGTGGTCAATATTACCAGGACTGAAACAGGCAATAACAAGGCATCTTTTACGTCCAAAACCAGGTTTTTGAGATAACAGAATATTGGTACAATTTTGAGTTTGCAAATGTAAACAATAAAAAGCCAACCTGTCTTTTTACGGGCTATGTGAACAAAGAACACTGCCTGAGTAGCAACTAAATAGGGTAAAAGAAGAACAGTTTTTCAACAGCAGTCAAATTTTCAAAGCTACAAAGTAGGAGGGATGTGGTAAACCGGATTTGGGTATTTCAGTTATATTTGCCTTTTTAATAAAAACAGGCCGCTAAATTTCCTTTTTTCACCTTTAACTACTTACAAACTATGCTTGCAGAAGAAAACGCTGCTTCCAACATTCTGCCCGATTTGCCCCGTCCGCTGATTCAAAAGGGATGGTTGCGAGCCTTGGCGTATTTTATTTCCTTTGTTTTGGTTGCGATGCTCTTTCAGGGGTTGTCGTTGCTTTTGCTTTCGGCTTTGACAGGTGAAGGTGTAACTGCCCTGACTGAAGCAATGGATACTTCGGAGGGAGCGCATTTTTTTACCTATATTCAGGCATTTTCGCTTGCAGGAACTTTGTTGATTACCTACTTATTCAGACGATATATTGACAAACAACCCATGCTAACCCTTGGATTTGATTTTACCGGACGCATGAAAGACTCTTTGTTTGGATTAGCTGCCGGTTTTCTACTCATTGCTGCCGGCTTTGTCGTTTTATGGATGTCCGGTATGTTGCACATCACCAGTATCGGGTTCAAGCCCCTGAGCATCCTGCTTTATATTGTTTTATTGATTATGGTTGCCCTGAACGAAGAAATTTCTGTCAGAGGCTATATGCTCAACAATCTGATGCAATCGTTTAATAAATATATTGCGTTGGCTTTGTCTTCTTTTGTATTTGCGGTGCTGCATCTGCTCAATCCGAATGTGAGTTTATTGAGTTTTATCAATATCGTTTTAGCCGGACTTTTATTGGGAGTTTATTATATCCATATTCAAAACCTTTGGTTTCCTGTCGCATTGCATTTTGCCTGGAATTTTTTTCAGGGTCCGGTGTTCGGATTTGAGGTAAGCGGGGTGAATTTGTCGGGCATTATTTCGCAAGAAGTAAGTGGCAGTGAATGGTTAACGGGCGGGCAGTTTGGTTTTGAAGGTTCAGCTATTTTGACTTTGCTGCTGATGGTGGCAATTGTTTTTGCCGAAAAGTTTTTTGGCGGAAAAGAAGCTTTTAACTGGAAAAATGCAGCCCAAACGCCCCTTATCTGATTTCTTTATCCCATTTGCATAACCCTGTACTTTATGCCTCCGGTTTCACTTTGGTTGTTGCCTGTTTGTGCGGCGTTGCTTTGTTGGCTGGCTTGGATACCCCAACCTTTTACCCCTTTGTTGTTCGTCGCTTTTGTTCCGATGCTTTATTTGGAGCAACAGGTAAGCGAGAGCCGGCATCCACAAATGCGCCTTCAGCTTTTATGGGCTGCTTTTGTCTTTTTTTTGCTGTTTAACCTGCTCACTACCGGATGGATTTACAAGGCTACAATTATCGGGATGCTGTTTGCCTGTCTCGCCAATGCTTTGTTGATGTGCCTGCCTTTTATGTTGTTTCATTGGACAAAACAAAAATTAGGCTCCCGGATTGGGTATATTTCCTTTATCGCCTATTGGCTGACTTTTGAACATCTGCACCAACGCTGGGAATTGGCATGGACCTGGCTTAACTTAGGCAATGCTCTTTCTCAATATCCCCATTTTATTCAATGGTATGAATATACAGGAACAGGAGGCGGAACACTTTGGATACTCGGAGTGAATCTCGCCGTTTTTTTAACAGTGAAGAATGTGCAGCCTGAGATTGCTGCCAATAAAAACAAAGGTATTAGTCTTTTTTGGCTGAAAAAAAGCCTGCTTCCTTTCGCCTTGTTGTTTACTCCTTTATTGGTATCCGTGCTGATTTTTAACGGTTATTCCGACAAAGGGACAAATATTGAAATTGTCATCGTTCAACCTAATGAAGACCCCTATTTGATTCCCGATGCGGAAACCGCCAATCAACAGGTAAGCGATATGCTCCGCCTTGCCGAAACTGCAATTACTCCTGATACAAGGTATTTGTTGCTGCCCGAATCGGCTTTGCCAGATGCTGTTTGGCTGAATGATTTTGACGAACAACCTCAAATTCTGCGGCTTCGCGAGTGGCTCAAACAGTATCCTGACCTTAAATTAGTCAGTGGAATGACTGCTTTTGAACATTACCCCCAACCTGATGCCACTCCAAGTGCTCAGCCATATCTTCAAAAAAGCGGCAGTTATGATATTTTCAATTCGTCAGTACAACTCGACTCTTCCCTCAATGAGCAATGGTATCATAAATCGAAATTAGTGCCCGGCGTTGAGAAAATTCCTTATCGCAGCTTCTTTAGTTTTATGTCACCGGTCATCGAATCGCTTGGAGGTGGAACCGGAGGGTTTGGTTGGCAGGATGAGCGGGTTGTTTATTGGGGTGCCGACTCTTTGGGCATTGCTCCGGTGATTTGCTATGAATCTATTTTTGGACAATACCTGACTGAATATATCCAAAAAGGGGCGCAGCTTATTTTTATTATGACCAATGATGGTTGGTGGGGGAATACTGCAGGCTTCCGGCAACATTTGGAATACGCCAGACTTAGGGCTATAGAAACCCGCCGCAGCATAGCCCGTGCGGCCAATACAGGCATATCTTGTTTTATCAACCAAAAGGGTTTAATTGAAGAGCGGTTGGAATGGCAGGTTAAAGGAGCTATTGTTAGCCGCCTGGAAGCCAATTCCCAAACCACGTTCTATGTACAATATGGCGATTACATCGGGCGAACTGCCTCCCTGCTGGCCGGACTTTTTATTTTGCTTACCTTTGTAACGCGTTTTACCCCTCATTTTGCGAACAAACTGAAATCTCTGAACAATTAGAGAAGATCAGCAGCAAGATATAGAGGTTTCATCTGTCTCTGTTAAATTTAAACAATGACCACTGCAGAACTTGTCAACCTATGCCGCGAGGTGCAACAAATAGCAGCTACGGCAGGGGCATTTATTCTAAATGAAGCAGGTAAGGTAAATCCTTCTGATATTCACCTGAAACACCACAACAATCTGGTGAGCTATGTGGACACTACCTCCGAAAAAATGATCGTGGATGCCCTTAGCCGGCTGCTTCCCGAAGCCGGTTTTCTTACCGAAGAAAACACAGTCGCCCCTTCTTCCAAATCCCTGCAATGGGTCATTGACCCTTTGGATGGCACTACAAATTTCCTTTACCGGCTTCCTTCTTATGCCGTGAGTATTGCCCTTTGTTCCGACAATCAACCCATCCTGGGCGTTGTTTTTGAGGCCAACCGCAAAGAGTGTTTTTGGGCCGTAAAAGGCGGAGGGGCTTTCCTGAACAATTCGCAGATACAGGTCAGCAAAACTTCCGAACTGTCAGATGCCCTGATGAGTACCGGCTTTCCCTATTATGACTTTTCTATCTTGGACAACTACATCCAAGCCCTCAAAACCCTGATGCTCCAAACCAAAGGTATCCGGCGATTTGGTGCTGCTGCCGTTGATTTGTGTTATACGGCCTGCGGACGCTTCGATGCTTTTTTTGAACATAGTCTCCATGCCTGGGATGTTGCTGCCGGAAGTTTGATTGTGCAGGAAGCCGGCGGAATAGTAACCGATTTTAGCGGAAATAACAATTTCCTTTTTGGCAATCAGATAATTGCCTCAAACCCAAAGCTCTATGCCAAACTTTACCAGATTTTGAAGCATTTGATTTAAACTGCGCGCTTTGATTTTTACCTGCCTTTACCTGAAAAAATCCATAATCTTATGCCCTCTGCTTCCAAAATAACCTGTTTTCTGTTCAACATTGTACTTTTGATTTTGTCGGGCTGTAATTCCAATCCTGCTCAAAACGATGATGCAACTAACACCGGCAATACTTCACAGCCTGTCAACCCGGCCGATACCATTACCAAAGGCGGCATTTTAAGCGAAAAACAGGCTAAACAACTCATCGAACTTCGTGCTATCGAAACCTTAGCCTTGCTCAGTCAAAACAATATGGCAGGTTTGGTCAGGTTTGTTCATCCCGATAAAGGACTGCGTTTTTCACCCTATTCCTATGTTCAGCCCGATACCGACCTGAAGTTTAACCCCCGGCAAATTGCACAACTTGCCCAGGACAAAACCATGTATCACTGGGGAAGCTATGACGGATCGGGCGACCCGATAGAACTGACCTATAATGACTATCGCAAAAAATTTGTTACCGGCAAAGATTACCTCTCCCAATCCGACAGCATCGGTTTTAACCGCATCATTGGCACCGGTAACTCGCTCAACAACCGCACCGAAATTTACCCAAACGCCTTGATTGTCGAATTTTACCAAGCCGGAAAACATCCCGACTACGGAGGAATGGATTGGGGCAGTCTTGCCTTAGTCTTTGAAAAATATCAATCGGAATGGCTCCTCGTGGCGGTTATTCACAATAGCTGGACAAGCTGATGTTCTCCTTGACGCTACCTTTTCCCATAAACCTTTGCTTCGTTTTGCTTGTTACCATGAGCATTTTTGCAGATATAGCCCCGATTTAAACAAATGGAATCTGAAACTTTACAAAATAACAACACAGAGAACATTCGCCAAAAAGAAAGCCGAACGTTGAATAAAATCCAATTCCGAAAGTTTTTGGAAATCTTCAGGTATGTCATGCGTTACAAAGGCTATTTTTTTACCGGTTTGTTCTTTCTGGGGCTTTCAACCATAACCTCACTCGCATTTCCCTACATGGCCAGCTTATTGGCCGATGCCGCTCAGGGAACGGTCAGTTGGAACATCAAACAGTTGGGCTGGGTGCTTTTGGCTATTTTAATTGTACAAAGTATTTTTTCTTACCTCCGTATCGTCATGTTTGCCTACGTCAGCGAATACACCATGGCCGATATCCGGAAAGACCTGTATGCCCGGTTAATCACCCTTCCGGTAGCTTTTTTTGAACAACGCCGCGTGGGAGAACTGACAAGCCGCCTTAGTGCCGATGTCGCTCAGTTGCAGGATGCCATTTCCATCAATCTTGCGGAACTGCTCAGACAGTTTGCCACCCTTGTTGTCGGATTGACCATCATCGGACTGACTTCCTGGAAACTGACTCTACTCATGGTCTCCACTTTTCCGGTGGCAATCGTTACCGCAATTTACTTTGGTAAATTTATTCGCACCATGTCCAAAAAAGCGCAGGATGCGCTGGCCAATGCCGGAGTCGTGGTGGAGGAAACGCTCCAGTCTGTGCAGGCCGTAAAAGCTTTTACCAACGAAAAGTATGAAACCCTCAGATACAACAAAGCCATCGCAAATGTGGTCACTATTGCGATGAAAACAGCCAAATACCGCGGCGCATTTGTTACCTTTCTCATTTCGGCAGTGTTTGGCGGCATCGTTATTGTGCTTTGGTATGGCGCAACTTTAGTACATTCGGGCAGCCTGACCATCGGCGAACTCATCCGGTTTATTCTCTACACCGTTTTTATCGGCGGAGCCATCGGAGGAATGGGCGATTTGTACGGCAATTTGCAAAAAGCCCTCGGCGCTTCTGAAAGAGTGGTTGAAATTCTAAACGAACATCCCGAAGTTGACCTGACCATACAAACAAACGGGCGCGGGGGGAAAACTGATTTACCCACACTCACCGGAGATATCGAATTCCGTCAGGTTAGTTTTGCGTATCCGACCCGTAAAGACATTACCGTCCTCAAAGACCTCTCCTTATACATTCATCAGGGCGAAAAAGTAGCCTTTGTGGGCGCAAGCGGTGCCGGAAAATCAACCATTGTTCAATTGCTGATGCGCCTGTATCCCTTAGACAGCGGAGCAATTTATCTTCAAAATATCAACATCAACACCCTCGACCTGACCCATCTCAGGCAACATATCGGCATCGTGCCCCAGGAAGTCATTTTGTTCGGAGGAACTATCCGCGAAAACATCTTATACGGAAAACCTGATGCAACAGAAACAGAAGTTGCCAATGCCGCAAAAAAAGCCAATGCCTGGGAATTTATCAGCAGCTTTCCCGAAGGGTTGGAAACCTTGGTGGGCGAGCGCGGCGTTAAACTTTCGGGCGGACAAAGACAGCGAATCGCCATTGCCCGCGCCATTTTAAAAGACCCCTCTGTGCTGATTTTGGATGAAGCCACAAGCTCCCTCGATGCCGAATCAGAAAGATTGGTGCAGGAAGCCTTAGACCGCCTCATGGAAAACCGCACCACCATCATCATTGCCCACCGCTTATCTACCATTAGAAAAGTAAACACCATTTACGTGTTGGAAAATGGCGAAATTGCCGAAAAAGGAACGCACGAAGAGTTGGCAGCCAAAAACAACGGGCTTTACCAGTACCTCCTTAAACTGCAATTCGAAAAAGCTGCAACCCAATAATCTGACACGTTTAATCCAACTGTTTTACTAATTCAATATCTCCCAGATAATTCATTTGCCGCATCGCCCATTCCTTTCGCTCCAACATGCTCCTGTTGGGTTTTGCAAGGTTGTTTCTTGACGGTGCGGGCAATACCGAAGCAATCAGAGCAGCCTGCTCTTTCGTAAGCGCCGAAGCCTTTTTGCCAAAAAACTTGTTCGCCGCCCCTTCAACTCCAAAGCAAAGGTTCCCCGTTTCGGCAATATTCAGATAGACTTCCATGATGCGTTTTTTGCTCCATAACAACTCTATCAGCACCGTGAAATAGGCTTCCAGCCCTTTGCGCAACCAACTGCGCCGCTCCCACAAAAAAACATTTTTCGCAACCTGCTGACTGATCGTGCTTGCCCCTTTGATTTTTTTTCTTTTAATTTTAGCTTGTCGCTGATTATGTTCCATCGCCTTTCCGATGGCCTCAAAATCAAAACCATGATGTTCCAGAAAATTCTGATCTTCGGTAGCTATCACCGCCAAAACCATATAGGGTGAAATGTTTTCGTATTTTACCCATTTTCGCGTCAGGGTATTGTCCTTCCCTGCTCTGCCAACCGAAATCTTTCGCGATATCATCGTTGCTGTTACCGGCGGGTTCATCCATTTATATAACAAAGCCCATACAAATGAAAGAATCATAAAGCCGGCAATAAGCTTTAAAACCCATCTCATTATTTTATAACCCGTTTCTCTTATACTCAATTCCATATAAACTTTTTGTACCCGTATGAAACACAAATTTGCAAATAATTTCATTCTAACAGGCTATTTCCGGGACAAGTCCTTGTAGTATTCCCCTGACCATGAGGTTTGAAAATTGAAAACTGTCATTTTGGCATAAAATAACCCCCGCCTATAGCTTATTTTTTTGTCAAAACGACGTAGTTAAAGATTTCGACGACTTAGCAAGTCTTTTCGACGACTTAGCAAGTCTTTTCGACGACTTAGCAAGTCTTTTCGACGACTTAGCAAGTCTTTTCGACGACTTAGCAAGTCTTTTCGACGACTTAGCAAGTCTTTTCGACGACTTAGCAAGTCTTTTCGACGACTTAGCAAATGATTTCGACGACATAGCAAATGATTTCGACGACATAGCAAATGATTTCGACGACATAGTAAATGATTTCGACGACATAGTAAATGATTTCGACGACATAGTAAATGATTTCGACGACATAGTAAATGATTTCGACGACATAGTAAATGATTTCGACGACATAGCAAATGATTTCGACGACATAGCAAATGATTTCGACGACATAGCAAATGATTTCGACGACATAGCAAATGATTTCGACGACATAGCAAATGATTTCGACGACTTAGCAAGTAATTTCGACGACTTAGCAAGTAATTTCGACGACTTAGCAAGTCATTTCGACGACTTAGTAAATGTTTTGAACAATAAAAACAAAAAAAGAGGCAGAAAAAAAATTAGCTAAAATCAAGAAGCAACCACAAAAAAAATCAGCGAAAATCTGCGGAAGAAAAAAACAAGCACAAGAAAAATCAGCGAAAATCTGCGGTTAACTCTTCATTATCTGCGGGAAAAAAAAGCAAACTCACAAAAGCTCTGCGAAAATCTGCGGGAAATAACAGCAAGCGCAAAAAAGCTCTGCGAAAATCTGCGGTTAACTCTTCATTATCAGCGGCAAAAAAAAGCAAATTCCCAAAAGCTCTGCGAAAATCTGCGGGAAATAATAGCAAGCGCAACAAAAATCAGCGAAAATCTGCGGTTAACTCTTCATTATCAGCGGCAAAAAAAAGCAAATTCCCAAAAGCTCTGCGAAAATCAGCGGGAAATAACAGCAAGCGCAAGAAAAATCAGAGAAAATCTGCGGCAGAAAAAAGCAAGCGCAAGAAAAATCAGCGAAAATCTGCGGGAAATAACAGCAAGCGCAAAAAAAATCAGCGAAAATCTGCGGAAGAAAAAAACAAGCACAAGAAAAATCAGCGAAAATCTGCGGGAAATAACAGCAAGCGCAAAAAAAATCAGCGAAAATCTGCGGAAGAAAAAAGCAAGCACAAGAAAAATCAGCAAAAATCTGCGGGAAATAACAGCAAGCGCAAGAAAAATCAGCGAAAATCAGTGGAAGAAAAAAGCAAGCGTAAAAAAATCAGAGAAAATCAGTGGTAAAAAAAAGCAAAATAACAGAAGAAAAGAGCGCTTGTTATTCAATCATTATTTTCAATGTAGCCCTATCATTTGGGGTTGTAAGCCCGATAAGGTAAAGGCCGGAAGGTAAACCGGCCGGCATTTGAACTTCAATGCTTTGCCGGTTTGGCAGGATATGGCAGGCTACGCCTTTGATTTCCAAGCCCTGAAGGTTAAAAAACCGGATGTTTAGATTTTGAGAAAAACCGGCATTGGGCAAGAGCAGGTTAAAAGCTCCGTTTTTAGCAGGGGAGGGGAATATGGAAAACGCTTGTTTGGGCGAAAAAGATGGAGGCACGGATATGGTGGTAGTATCAACAGGGTTGCCTGTTTGAGAAAATAAACCCAAACCTCCTCGTGCATTTCCCACTAACATATCAAATCCGGCATTGTTTTGCAGGTCGGTCAGAGCAATGCCTCCTCTTCCCCCTTCCCGGATAGCCGATAAATTGTCGCTGAGATGGGTAAAAACGGGTTCCGTCAGACCGGAATATACATGAATATGACCGCTTTCGGAATTGACAAACAAGTAGGGCAGCCCGCTGCTGTCTGCAACTGCGATGGAAGGAGCGCTATATCCGAAAGGCGTTCCTGACTGACGCACATCAACCTGACCCCAGAAATCTGAAACAAGGGTAAACGACAATGCACCTGTTTCGGCAGTTGTATTGCGGAAGTAATTGAGTTTTCCTGCCCGCTCACCGCAAATCAGGTCTAATGCCCCGTCGTTGTCAACGTCAAACAAATAGGGGGTAACCGCATCTGCTTCCGGCACTTCCAAAAAATCGGGATGGGTTAAGGTGAGTTGGGCAAGTTCACCCGTCAAAGCGGTATTTTCAAAATAGTGCAACATCCCTGTCTCATCGGCAACTAACAAATCTAAGTCGAAATCGCCGTCCAAATCCCCCAAAGCAGGAAACAACCCTCTGAAATTGTATTGAAGAAGATTGCCAAAGTCGTTGCTGATAAGTTCAAACCGGGGGTTCACTTGTGTTCCGGTGTTGAGCAGCAAGGTTAGGGAAGCATAGTAAGTAGCGTCTTCTAAATCGTAATTGCCAAGGTTGCCAACCACAATATCGGCCAGCCCGTCCTGATTGACATCTGCCCAAACCGGATAGCTTCGCAGTCCGGCATCAATCATATTATCGAATAAAAAACTTTCGGTTTGTCGGGTAAAAACGGGGAATTCCTCGGTGCCTGTATTTTTATAGAGCCATACATGGTTTTCGCTGATGCCATTGTTGCGCTCGTTAATGGCAGCAATCAGGTCTTTTTTCCCGTCATTGTCCACATCGAGGTAAAATGATGCAGGGAAAATGGGTAGATTTACCGGTATATCGTCAACCGGAAAACTGTTGTCAACGGCAATCATTTCCGCTTCTTCGGGGGTGCCGCCGTTGGTCAGCTTCACCAGATTTCCGTGAGAAACATCGCCCAAAATCAGTTCTTTAACCCCATCATTGTTGAAGTCTAATGCCAGAATGGTCGAGCCGCTGTGCAGTTGCTGTTTCGCAATTTCAGTGGGGAAAGGTGCTAACCAGTCGCCGCAATCGTCCATCAGATTGACGCTGTTGTCATTGGCAGATTCCGAAAACTTCCCCCAACAGGCAGTTACCCTTTCAAACCAAAGGGTGTCGTCTGCGGTGCCGGTCAGTTCCTGCGACTGGTTTTCGTAATACTCAATATATCGCCCGATAAAATCAAAAGTCAGCACATCAATATCACCATCGTTGTTGACATCAATAAATGCAGGAAGTTCTGAGCCGTTAGATAATATATTGAGAGAACCGGAAAAACTGTCAAACCGCAACTGCTCGCTTGTCAGTTCAAAAGTCAGGTTATTGTCCGGTAAACGGGTAGTCTTAAAAACACGAATGCCTGCCAGTCCATAAGTAAAAATATCGGGCAGACCGTCCTGGGTATAATCAAGCAACAAAGCCCAATCGTGAAGGTCAGGAAAAGCGGCAACATATTCCGGTGCAAAAGTATAATCTATTGAGTTGGGGGTGCCGTTGTTGATAAAGGTCAATATCTGATTGTTGATTTTGTCGAAAACAAAAAGGTCTTCCACCTCATCTCCGTTCAAATCAATGGATGAAAACTGTGGATTGTGAAATCCGCCTGCCCAGGGGTAGTCCATTTCAGTATCGGCATGGATTACCTGTACCGAAGTATTGCGGTGAAATTCGGGCATTTGTGCTAAAATCGAGCATGGAACCAACAACAAAACCGGCAATCTGCCTGATATTCGGTAAATAGAGGTAATAAATTTGCAAAAGGCATTCATAAACTGGATTCTTCTTCAATTACGAGGGAGCTACAAAAGTGGTTTAAGGCACTGTTAAACTTAGGAAGTTCAATAATTCAGGCAGATGGCACTTAGGTCTGCCATGTTAACTAAGCAGGATAGAGTTAGCGCAGAACGACAATTTTAAACTGTTCAATTCCGGAAGTAAAATCATCGCTAAGGTGGAGGTAATATAAACCGGCCGGAAGGTCAGACGTTTCTAAAGGCACTCTGCCGGTGGCAGGCAGTTGGCGATAGTTTCTGACCGGCTGCCCATAAGTATTATATAAAGTAAGGTTTGCGGTTGACTGATGAAGAAAAGTGGCATACTCAATAATGGCAGTTTCCAAAACCGGATTGGGAAAGATAGTCAGGTAGGCATCGGGTTCGGTGGTTTTACTTCCCCGCGTCTGAACATTAGGCACCCAATAATAGCCCGTAACTGATTGTCCTGCATTGTCTGTAACTGTAACAATATACCAGCCTTTGGCTAATGCAGAAATATTTTGGGTAGTTGCACCATTGCTCCATAGATAGGTATAAGGAGGTGTTCCCCCTGTAACCGTAATATTGATACTGCCTGTAGTGGCAGTTTCCGTAGCAGTAGGTGTTACTGAAAACAGCGAAATAACCGGTTGATTTGCGGTTGTTGGGGGCAGGTAAGTCAGTTGATTGCTGCAACCCACGGCATCGGTGATGGTAACATTAATTGCCGTATTGGCAGAAGCCAGCAATTGCAGGTTGCCGTTGGGCAAAAGTTGTGAAGACACATAACCGGAGTTGTTCCATTGGTAAGTATAAGGCGCAGTGCCGCCGGTGGTATGTATCTGGTACAGATTAAAAAAAGATCCCGAAGTAATCAGCGGTTGCAGAGTCGTATGAATAATAGGTTCAACGGTAATAACATCTGACGCAGTACAACCATTAGCATCAACAACTTCTACCGAATAGGTCCCGGGTTGAGTAACCAATATTGATTGTTCAATCGAGCCCGTGCTCCAGAAATAGTCAATAAAATAAGGACCGGCATCCAACATCATATATCCGTTGTTAAAACAGGCTTCAATCATTGGGTTGCCGAGGTTTAAAGGAAGCGGAGGTAAAAAATCAAGACTCACCTGATCAACTGCCACAGCAAGCTGGCTTTGAGGATAAGTTACCTGAACGGTATATATACCAGATGCAGTAGCTTGTAGGGATGGCGTGTTCCATGCAGGATTATAGTTCCACAAATAAGAGGCATAGCCTG
Organism: Sphingobacteriales bacterium; assembly: GCA_016700115.1. Taxonomy (NCBI): domain Bacteria; kingdom Pseudomonadati; phylum Bacteroidota; class Sphingobacteriia; order Sphingobacteriales; species Sphingobacteriales bacterium. The sequence goes on from CP064999.1 coordinate 2,213,851, forward strand.
TGCCTGCCTGTAGCGTATAAACATAATCATGGCAAAACGTATAATCAGGTCCTAAATTAGGGGGAGTATAATTTTCGTTGTTAAAATCAAATTCTATGTTCAACAGAGTAGTTCCTCCGGCATCAAAAGACATCGCATCGCGCCCGCCAAAGGTAGTTCCGGAAACAATAAATACAAGGGCATTATTCTCCGACCATCCCGGGCGGTTGACGATTTGTTGAACCATACTATTAAGATTGGTTGTAGTTTGAAAACTGCCAACTGTCAACCACGTTGGCGGTGTCCAGGAAACAGGATGCTCGGTAACGCTCCTTGAAGAAATGTTGTTGGAGGCAGTCGTAAAGGGCAGAGCATTATCGGCATTTTGGGCATTGATGGTCAAAGCTCCAAAAGCGATACTCAGCTCTTGAATCATAAAACTTAAAGTAGCATTGGTGATCCTTGCTCCGCGAGGAATGGCGAGATTGGTGAAACGAAGCCCGATATAACCGCTTTCTCCTAAATCGAGATCTGAATCGTAAAGGTCCATCGTGCTGCCATTTTGTTCAGCATCATCTTCTGCTGTTTTTATTCTGGTCGAAACAGTCTTGGAATATGTATAAACTTTAAACGGCGGCATGTCAGAACAGATATTATCATTGTTGACCGCCTCAATACTGACAGTATGAGTCCCGACTTGGGCAGGAGACCATGAATAGGTAAAGGGAGGCGAATAGTCGGTATGTAATAACTGCCCGTTTCCGTAAAAAGCAACGTGTTGGATGCCATTTCCGTTGGGGTCGGTGGCATTGACATTAAAAAAAATGGTGCCGGAATTGGTATAGCAAACCTCTGGTTGAGGGCTGATGATTTGAAGCTGAGGGCGTTGGTTTTCATATTTATCTACCACTAACACCTGTTCTCCATCGGGCATGGTCCAAAGCTGAAGATTAGCAGGAGGGGTGAAAGGCTGCGCATCGCTCACACTGCCCACAGTTGTAGCATTGTCCACCATTACAGTTCTCACCTCGATACGGTTTGGATAGACATGCAGCCACTTAAATTCATTAAAACTACCGTGTGCCCGTGTCCAGTTGCGTATATAATTGTTGCTTCGCAAGGGAGCGCCCCAACAACCTTCCCCAATATATACAGTTCCACGACAATCGTCTCTGATAAACCCCTCTTCATGCCCGTCTGTATAGGTGGGGCGAATTGGGTAGGTGTTTTTCACAACATGCGCATCACACTCAACCACTAACTGAACACCATGTTGGTAAAAAGGAACCGACCATGCTTCATATTGCGCTTCAATATTTGATTTGGAAGTGGTATGCGGGCGTGTACTGCGGTGATACTGCGCTATTTTCCATTGTAAATCAGGATGAGTTTCAAGGTCATTGACCAACCACAATCCCTGAGTGCCGCTCACGACAATTTCGGTATTGAGAGTATATAACCTCAATAGGTTTCCGCCAAATGTCAGGGCAAAATACATATCAGAGCTCGGAGTGTCGAACATTGAGTGAAGGATGCCATTGTCTAACTCGTGATTGCCCCTTGCTACCACAACCGGATACATCCTTCCGTCAGGGCTGATGGTCAGTTGCCAGTCATCCATCCATCCCTGCCATTCTCCCGAAGTGCCTAATTCCACCATATCCCCGCCAAAAGCAACGAAATGGGGGCGAATTTTGCTGACTAACAGATTGGCATTTTGACGAGGCACCTGATTGTTCCGGCTGTCTCCGCCGGCAATGACAGAGAGTGGCATGGTAGGGTCAGCCGGCAGAGTACGAAACCAATAACGGTTACTAACGCCATCGCTGTCTTTAATGACAAAATAATAGTTGGTATTTGGCAGCAAATTGGCGAGCCGGGCAAAGCGGTGATTCATGCCCAAATAACTGTCAACGCTTCTGTCGGGAGCATGTTGATTGGGATATAACGACCAGTTGGTGCCTAAGTCTGAAGTTCCGTAACAAACCACCGGACTGTTTCCGGAAGGTTGACACCAGCCTACCGTCATCGTGGTTGCTGTATTGTCTGTACTCCAGACCAAACGATATTTGTCGGTAGCTGCATTGGCAATGATGCTGCAAATTAATAACTGGCAAACGACAAAAGATTTCAGGACTTTCATACAGAGTCAAAATTGATTTGAATGAACAAATATACTATTCCCTGCTGAAAATCAATACAAAGTGCAACAGATTAGTTCTCTTCCTGTATCACCTCATCTTTGGTGAAGTCTATCCCTGCCATTCGTTTCAGGTCTGCCCCTCTCAGAGGGTTGGCATACATATCTGCATGGGTTCGGCGGCTTTGCACAATATCGAGTGCTAAAAACATGGCTTTTCGGAACGAATCTTCCGAAGCAATGTTTTTACCGGCAATATCATAAGCAGTTCCGTGATCGGGAGAGGTTCGGACTATGGGAAGCCCTGCCGTAAAATTGACTCCATGACCAAAGCTCAGCGTTTTAAAGGGAATCAATCCTTGATCGTGATACATGGCGAGAATGGCATCAAACTGACGGTAAATTTGTGAGCCAAAGAAGCCGTCTGCGGCAAACGGGCCAAAAACAAGCATGTTGTTTTGTTTGGCGTTATTGATAACCGGCATAATGTCTTTTTCTTCTTCGTTGCCAATTAGTCCGCCATCGCCCGCATGGGGATTTAGTCCCAAAATTGCAATTTTAGGCCGTTGTATTCCAAAATCCTCTATCAACGAAGTATGCATAATTTGCAACTTTTTCCAGATAAGTCCGGGGCTAATGTTTCGGGCAATATCCTTTACGGGCAAATGATTGGTAACTAAACCTACTTTTATTTCTTCACTCACCAAAAACATCAGGCTTTCCTGAACATCAAATTTTTGGGTGATAAATTCGGTATGCCCAATAAACTTATTGTTGGCAGTACTCAATATATGCTTATTGACAGGCGCTGTAACAATGGCTTCCAAATGCCCGGCCTGTAAATCTTTTACCGCCATTTCGAGTGCTTTAAAGGCATAGATACCTACATCAGGATTGGGGCGGCCAATAGTAATCGGAATTTCCTCGAACCAACAATTGATGACATTGCAGACATGAGGCTTGATACGGTCTGCTGCACCGGCTATATTATAGGTAAAATCATCAATTTTCAAAACTTTTCGGTGATAGGATAGCACTCTGGAAGAGCCGTAGATGATTGGTGTACAATAATCAAGAATACGGTTATCGCTCAGCGTTTTTAGTATCACCTCAACGCCAATGCCATTGATATCTCCGATGGTTATGCCGATTTTAATTTTGTCACTTTTTTCTTCGCCGGCATCGTCATTAGTTGATTTGTCATCTTCTTGTTTGCCGGCATGAATGGCCTGTTCCAGCGTGGCGGAAGTAATATTATAATCGGGTAAAAAACTGTTTTCGTTTTCCTTATCGGCAGGTTGTTCTTTTTCCCGTCCGTCTTTATTCCGGTTTTCTTGTTTAGGATTATCGGATTTATCTTTGGTCTTGATTATTTTTGGAACCTGCTTATGTTGTTTTTTATTTTCTTCGTCTTGCATGATTAGGATGTAAGTTTGTGATTGGGAGAGGCTTATTTGGGGTTATTTGTCGAAGATTGCCTCCGCAGTTACTTGTTAAAATTGAATAAGATAGGGTAACAATGTCCTGAGAATTTGTTTCCGTTTTTGTTTATGACAGATTACAGCGTTTTTTGAGGAATTGATAAAACAATCGCACACCTTTACCCGAACCGTTCTTCATGCGGTAGTTTCTGCCTTGCATATACCATGCATCAGGCATATCAATATGCATCCAGGGATAGTCGGTAAAATGTTCGAGAAATTTGGCTGCGGTGATAGCCCCACCTTCCGAGCCGCCGATGTTTTTTAAATCGGCAATATCCGATTTCATGAGGTCTAAATATTCTCGCCAAAGGGGCATTTCCACCAATCGTTCATAAACCTCTAAGCCACTATTTTTTAAAGCTTTGGTATCTTTTCTGGATGCATTACTCATTAAAAGGGAGGCCTGTGAGCCAACAGCAATAGCGGCAGCACCTGTCAAAGTTGCGACATCTATCACCAATTCCGGTTTATATTTTTTGGCATAACTCAACGCATCTCCTAAAATCATTCGTCCTTCGGCATCAGTGTTTAGCACCTCAACAGTAGTGCCGTCATACATCGTAACTACATCACCCGGAACATAAGCGTTTTCGCCGGGGCGGTTGTCGGTTGCAGGAACCAAACCAATCACATATAGCGGAAGCTTGTTGGCGGCAATGGCATACATCGTACAGCCTACAGCCACAGCGCCTGCCATGTCGCATTTCATATAATCCATTGAATTGGTTGTGGGTTTCAGACTAAGCCCTCCAGTATCAAATACCACTCCTTTGCCAACTAATATGACAGGTTGTTTGTTGACCGCACGTTTTGGCTTCCATTCCATAATAGTAAACGTAGGAGGTTCCTGACTGCCGCGGTTTACCGCAAGCAAACCGCCCATTTTCAAACTTTCAATTTTCTTTTTATCAAAAATGGTGGTTTTAAATCCCGATTTCTTACCCATTTCTTTAAAACTTTCGGCAAGTTGTTCTGCCGTTTGGTAAACAGGGGGTTCGTTTATCAGATCGCGTGCAGAGCAAACTGCATCCAACAAGTTTTGCAGCTCTTCTACTTCCTGTTTGGTAGCGCTGTCTTCGGGCAAATAAATCCTTTTGAGTGAATTTTTAATCTTCTCCGCATCTTTCCGGTATTTCAAAAATTGATAGTTGGCTAATACCATCCCTTCTGCAAAATGCCATGCTGCGTTTGGTATGCTGCTTTCGTTGCTGATAACTGCTTCCGTAGTTTTGTATTTGTTCAACAACTGAGTGGCATCGGCAGCAGCAATCCGGCAGTTTTCATGTGCAATATGAACATCGTTTTCTTTTTTAAAATAACTGATGATGCGCAATTTGTGATAATCATTCACAACTATCGGAAAGGCTTCGGCGGCTACTTGTTTTTTGATAAATCCCAACTGCTCTTCGTTAAATCCTAACTGCTCCCAAAGCGTATGATCATCGGCTATATATACTACCGAAACATTGTCTTGTATCTTTGCAACTGATTTTAACTCCATAACATCGCTACTTTTCTTTTTTTGATTAAGCATAAAAAACAATAAAATCTTAAAAGGATAGGTAAACCTATCACTGAAGGCACAAAATTAAGCAAAAAAATATATCTCTCTTACTATTTAACCCTAATTAGGCAATTTACCCCCTTACTTCAAAAAGGTTAATATTTATATTTTATCTGATAAAAGTGATAAATCAAAAATCAGGATTTCATTTGAACCGACATTCAAAAAGCTGCTACCGGACATTGGTTTACTTTTACGGACGATAAGCCAATATTCAATTCCCGACTATTAATACCCTGCTATTCAAAAAAATAACAAAACCGACATTAGATGAGAAAGCTAAAACAATTTGGGCAACATTTTTTAAAACATCCTCAAATTGCCGAACGCATAGCAGATAGCCTTCAACTGGAAGGAACGGGATCGGATATAGTGGTAGAAATCGGCCCCGGACAAGGCATCCTCACCCGGTTCCTTTACAATCGCTCCGGTGTTAAGTTGTTTGTAGTCGAAATTGACAATCGTTTACCCGAAATATTGATTCAAAAATACCCTTTATTGGAGGGGCATATCATAGAACAGGATGTGTTAAAAGTACATTTTGAGGACTATATCGGACAGGAGCCTTTTTGGATGATTGGAAACTTTCCATACAATATTTCTTCTCAGATTTTGTTCAAAGCCCTCGACTACCGTCACCGGTTGAAACAGGTGGTCGGCATGTTTCAAAAGGAAGTAGCTCAACGCATCGTGGCAAAAGAAGGCAACAAGCACTACGGTATTCTCAGCGTACTGTTGCAGGCATATTTTAAAACCGAGTATTTGTTTGAGGTAAGTCCGGGCAGTTTTGACCCTCCTCCCAAAGTTCAGTCTGCTGTTGTCCGTTTGACTCCGACCGAAGAATATTCCCATCTTATCAACAACCACAAGCAGTTTAAACAAACGGTTAAGCAGGCCTTCAACCAAAGGCGCAAAATGCTGCGCAATGCGTTACTTCCTTTTCAATTTCATTTTGACCGGCTCCCGCCCGAGCTTCCTCAAAAACGGGCAGAGCAAATCAGCCTTAACGGGTTTATTGATTTGGCTAATGCCATGATTAACCCTGAATAAGTATTGAATCCAATGCTTGGTTTTATTGAACTAAAAACATCGGGGAAAACCAAATCATCAACCATTATAAGCATATAAGTTAACTGCAAAAAGCCAGATAATTCGCAGTCGTTATTCCAATGCTGAATTTCAACCCCCCTTTTTCGTCAAAACATAAAAATTGAGGTAAGCCAAATTTATTGTCGGGTAGTTGATGCTTTGATGTGGTTCTTCTTAAGCACAAAACTAAATTGCCTTTATTTACACATTCTTTAAGTCTGTCCGCCAATCTTAAAAAATGTGTTGCATGATCAGGCATTTCTATATTTTTTGTATCTTTTTCAGCTTCGGCAGCCCGACAGTTTTTGCACAAATATTTTTTGCTCCGGGTCAAACGATTTCTGTTGCCGAAGCCTTAAACCCCATGAAAGTTTTTGCCGCCGATTTGGACGGAGATGGGTTTACGGATGTGCTCGTTGCCTCTTCGGCAGACAATGAAATTTCATGGTATCGCAATGATGGGTTTGGAAATTTTGGTGAACAACAGGTGATTTCGACCCTTACGATAGGAACTAATGCGGTATATGCCGCCGATTTGGATGGAGACGGGGATGCAGATGTGCTGTCCGCATCCTATACCGACAACACCATCGCCTGGTTTGAAAACGACGGAACCGGAAATTTTGGAACGATACAAACCATTTCTGTCAATGCCAATGGAGCGCGGGCAGTGATTGCCGAAGATTTGGACGGAGATGGCGATAAAGATGTGTTGTCGGCTTCACATAATGACAATAAAGTTGCGTGGTATGAAAACGATGGAGCAGGCAACTTCGGCCCGCAGCAGGTAATTACCAACAGTGCATTCGGGACCCATGCCATATATTCGTTGGATTTGGACAATGACGGAGATGCAGATGTGTTGTCGGCATCGTTTTACGACAATAAAATTGCCTGGTATGAAAATGATGGTTCCGGAAATTTCGGCGGTCAGTTAATTCTTTCAACTGACATTAACGGAGCATGGTCAGTTTATGCGGCAGATTTGGACGGAGATGGAGACCCTGAGGTTTTGGGTGCATCCGGAGGGGGTAATTTAATAGCATGGTTCGAAAACTTCGGAAATGGAATCTTCGGACCTCTGCAAATCTTCACTACCGAAGCTGAACTCGGACGCGCAGTTTTTGCCGCCGACCTGGATAACGACGGAGATATGGATGTGCTCACCGCATCGCATATTGAAAACAAAATTGCCTGGTATGAAAACGAAGGAGCGGCCAACTTCGGACCTCAGCAAATTATTGGCAACCAAGCTATCGGACCTAACAGCATCTTTGTCGCCGACCTCGATGCTGATGGCGATTTGGATGTTTTATCCACCTCCACTTTTGATAACAAAATCGTTTGGTACGAAAACATTCCATTTACCGAAACTAATCCTGTTCCGCCTGTTGCCGCCTTCACCACCCTACCCCCTGCTAATCATCCCGATACATTGTATCTCTGTTCCGGTCAAAACATTCAATTCTTCAACCAATCTCAAAATACCAGTACTTTTTTATGGGATTTTGGCAATGGTCATTTTTCAAACACTGCCAACCCCGTTTACACATATCCTCAACCCGGTATTTACTCTGTATTTTTAACAGCAATTCATCCTGTTGCTTCTCTGAACGATACTGCAAACCTTGTGATTGTGGTTGAAAACTCTCCGATACCCGGCATCTCGTGCCCTTCAACGGTATGTTTTGGAACAAATACGGAATATACGACCGAGGCCGGTTGCGCTGCGTACCTTTGGGAAATTTCCGGCGGAACAATTACCGGCGGACAAGGAACACCAACAATCTCAGTTATCTGGAACAACCCTCCTTTGGGTACTATTTCATTGACGACCGACTGCGGAGACAGCTTTTGCCAACTTCCTTCTGTGGCTTCAGTTCCAATAATAGACACGGAAGCTGCAATTTCCGGTCAACCTTTGTTTTGCATCTATGAAACTTTGGCCTATTCTGCCCCTGTTTTTGGCGGCACTAATTACCAATGGAGCATCACCCCACCCACTGCCGGAATAATATTGAGTGGACAAGGTAGTGCTTCGGTGGTGATACAATGGAATACGGATGCGGCAATATTGCAGGTATCCTATCAACATTATCTGCTCGACTGCAACGGAGAGGCCGCTTTATCTGTCAGTCCAAAGCCTGCGTTTGAAGTTGTTCCGGTAAATACTGCTTGTATGGAGGGACAAACTATTTTTAGTGTCAATGTTCCGTTTCAAATGAACTGGGCTGTAACAGGAGGAAGTATCATTTCGGGGCAAAATACCGAATCTATCCTTGTGAGCTGGAATGTCCCCGGAACTGCAATGATTACGGCTGTTCCGTTGGAGGCAGACATTTTTTGCAATGAAGTTGCCTATACCTTTACCGAAGTAATGCCGGCTTTACCCATCCCCACCATTTTTGGCAATGACGTAGTTTGCCCACTTGAGACATACCTCTATTCAGTGCCATCTGCTCAGAACAATACCCAGTATTTTTGGAACATTACCGGCGGCAGCATCGTCGAGGGGCAAACAAGTCCCGTAGTTACCGTTCAATGGGATAATTCGGGAGTATATGAACTATCGGTTTATGCTCAAAGTACAACATCTCCATTTTGCGTTTCCGGATCTGCTGAGTTTAACCCGCAACCATTATCAAGCGCGCCGTTTTCTATCAACGGAAACGCTGTCGTTTGTCCAGAAAGCGCATACACCTATAACATCACCACGCCTACAACCAATGCCGATTATGTTTGGAGCATTGTGCCCAACGAAGCCGGACAAATTGTTCAGGGGCAGGGGTCTTCCGAAACTCAGGTGCTATGGCAAACTCCGGCATCTGCCGCAGTAATTCATGCTTTTTTTTGTGGCGAAACTGCCTCGTTTCCGGTAACAATAGATATTATCCCGCAGCCTTTTATCTCACAAGCAGATACGCTTTGTTTGGGAAGTGCTGCCCAGTTGATGGTGGCAGATGCCAATGCCGGAGTTGACTACCTGTCATGGTTTTGGCAAAATGAAAACAATGAACCTTTGAGCGAGTTGCCCATTTTAGAAGTATTTAGCGAAGGAGTGTACCATGTTCAGGTAAGCAATACTGCGGGCTGTATGGCACAAACCGAAATCAGAGTAAACGGGCATACTGCTCCTGTTGCCGAAATTTTAACACCCGGAGCAACGGTTTGCATCGAAAATCCGCTCGATATTCCAATGTTTGCGGTTGATGGCACCAACTATATTTTTGAATGGATGGTGAATGATGCCTTGATTGAAGGGGCTGATACTCCTTTTTTGACTCATGTTTCGGATACCACTTTGCAGGAATTTAACTATCAGGTATTGGTAACGGATACTACCAATACTTGTGAAATTTTATCGGGACAGTTAAACATTTTGCAGATTTCCTGCCCCTCAGGGCCTCCCGGTCCTACCGATCCGACCGACCCCCCGCTTCCGCCACCTCCTTTCCTCTGCCCACCGGTCGAGGGCTATACCGTTGATTTTGACCTGAACATTGATGGCAACAATTGCAATACAGTCTATCTCGACCAACTTTCCGAAGGAGATTTTATCTATTTTACCATCTATTGGGGCGATGGTACAATAGATACGCTTGCGGGAACAACTGCCTCCCATACTTATTCAACTTATATCACCAATGTTTACAACATCACTTTGGTAGGATATTTTATCCATCCCGAAACAGGAAACACTTGTTTAACCTCGTCTTTTACCACCCACAATGTTCCATTGGTAGCGAGGTTTGACTTTACAGCAGCCTGTCTCGGCCAGGAGTGGGGATTTCAGGACCATTCCTACTACCTGCCTACTACTTTTATCAGTTCGTGGATTTGGGATTTCGGCGATGGAACTACCCCTTTTTCGGGAAGCCAAACCGAAACTCATGTCTATACGCAAGCCGGAACCTATAGCCCTTCCCTCACCGTTTCCAACGGAAACTGCGCCGTTTCTGCTCAACAAACTTTTACCATCAGCGATTCGCCCAATGCAGGATTTACCGTAGCAGGCGGTACCTGTGCCGGCAGCTTCACGCAGTTTGTTCCCGACAATACAAACTATTATGGCTATTTTTGGAACTTTGGAGAAACAACAACAGAGGTAAAATCACCGGTTTTTTCTTTTCCGGAAGCCGGCATATATACCGTAGAATTACAAGTTACGGACGAACAGGGTTGCATCTCGCCCGTTGTCAGTCAGGATGTAGTGATTCAAAATCCGCCTGAACCTGAAAGTATTGTGGCCTCCGGTACATTGTTTTGCAGTGGAAATACCGCCATCCTCAACGCTCCCGAAGGAGGAATAGCTTATCAATGGTCGTCAGGACAAAACACGCAACAAATAAACATCGGCAATTCGGGCAGTTATTGGGTGAATGTAACGCTTCCAAATGGATGTCATTATTCAACCCCGCCGGTTGAGATACAAGTTATACCATCCCCGGAACTCAACCTAAGCCCTGAAATATCCATCATTCCGATTTGTAGCGGTGATACAATGACCTTACAGGTAACAGAGCAACCGACTTATACTTACCAATGGATGCCCGGATTTAGCAATACCCATCAACTCGAAGTTACCACTTCGGGCGTTTGGGAAGTTACTGTTACTGATACCCTAACCGGCTGCTTTACTGCGGGTCTTGCAGAAACACAATTGCAAAATCAGATTGCCAGTCCGGTAGTCGTGTTTCAGGAGGCAACCATTTGCGAAGGTGAAACAACTTTGGCGTTCATCGCCTCATTTACCAACCCAAACCATCAGTATGTATGGACAAATGGCATGACCGGAACAGAAATTACCTTGGCAGCACCCGGAAATTATGGGGCAGTAGCTGTTGACCAATTCGGATGTACTTCCGATACTTCTGATATTGTTTCGCTAAGTGTCAGCCAGTATCCGGATTTCAGTGAATTTCCTGCCGGATGCTATGCTATTTGTCATGGAGAAATTATCGGTGTTCCGGCCGGCGTTGCGCAGTCTTATCAGTGGTATTACAACGGTAATCCTATTTTTGGTGCAACCGGTAACGAATATATGCCGCAGGCGGTTGGTGATTATTGGGTAGAGATGATCAATGCCGGTAATTGTGCTGAAAACACCGGCACCTTGCAGTTAAATTTCCTGACCGATTGTTTTCCGCCCCTGCCGGTTTCACTTACAGAATTTAATGGTAAAGTTTTGCCCGAATCTAATTTGCTTGAATGGACAACAGCATCAGAAACCAATGCCGCATTTTTTACCCTGCAATCCTCTTCCAACGGGCAGGATTTTTTCAATCTCGCCCAAATTCCGGCTTCAGGAAACAGCAGCACAGCGCGACATTACCAATACACCCACCACCAACCCAATACCCTGACCTATTACCGCCTGCTGCAAACCGATTTTGACGGCATTTTCCAACAAGTTGGAAGTGTAATATCCCTGCTGCGTCTAAGCGCTTCAACCAATTTGAAGATAAAACAGATTTATCCAAACCCTGCTCAAAACTCGGTACAGATAATCATTACTTCCGACAGTCTTCAACCCGTTACCTTTTGTATTTATGATTTAACCGGTCGTGTCGTGCTTTGCCTCGACCCCTTCTCGTTTACAGGTGATACCACCCTACATTTTGACCTGAACCAACAGCCCGCAGGAGTGTATTTACTTTCACTCAATAACGGGGAAAGCATGACTTTGAGTAAACTGATAAAAGAAAAGTGAAAAGTGAAAAACTAAAAGTGAAAAACTAAAAGTGAAAAGTGAAAAACTAAAAGTATTAAAAGTCGAAGACACTTGGCCATTACCGAAAGCATTTGTCAGTAACGTATAGAGAATATAATTTACCTCCAAAACACCACCGCCGGCGGCGACCGCGTAAGGGCAGAACACGATGCCCTTAACAATATCGTCCTGCCCGTAAACAGCCCCTTCTGGAATATCAACTACCCCCCAAACGGATGGAACTGCCGGTGCGACACCCTCCAACTCACCAAAGACCAAGCCGAAAAAAAGGGAATATCCAATGAAAAAACCGCATCTAATGCCGCCAAATCCGCCACTACCCAAAAACTGTTTGAAGTCAATGTGGGCAAGTCTAAAGTAGTCTTTACCGATAACCACCCATACTTTCAAACCATACGCAAAAACCCCGCCGAGCTGTCTGCCACCAAAAACTATGGCATGAAAACCATAGAGCAGATTTATCAAAGCAAACAGAACCTGCCCGCTCTGCCAAAAAGCAATATAACTTCTTATGATGAATTGGTAAGCTGGTGGACTAATAACGAAAATGAAAGCGGTTCAATTGAAATTCAATCTTCAGTAGGCTTAAAGGTGGCACTCAATAAAACCCTATTATCACACATGGGGCAAGCTAAACAAATAGCAGAAAAAAGGTACGAAATTATGAAACAAGTAATTGAAACCATTGCTAACCCAAATGAGGCGTGGCAGCAATTCTACAAACCCCAAAGAAAACAGAGCAGAAAACTTCAAACAGCTTTTTTAGCATACTACCAAAACACCATTGTTGTAGTAAAAGCAGAAATGCAAAATGGCATTTTGGTAGTAATTACATATTTTGAATCTGAGCCAAACAAAAGCGACAATGTTTCCAAACACAGAAAAGGGATTTTGATAAAAAAATAAAGCGGATTGCAATTGAATTACAGTCCGCTATTATTTAGAACGAACGACACTAAGAGAATTGCGCTGCAAACGGATACATTAAAATGTCGGTCTTTCTAACGCAAAGATAAACCACTTGCCTCAAACCACCAAAACTTTTTTTTTCAAAAGTACAGACGCACGGCCGTGCGTCTCTAATAATCAAACACCATGTCCAAAACAATCTTAGATTTCAACATAGGCAAAGACACCATATCCGCCACCGTAGATAAAATCTTTGCTAAAACTATGAGGTTTTAAACACCCCCTCTATCAAGGTCATCACTTTTAGTTTTTCACTTTTAGTTTTTCACTTTTTAGGAGTAAGTAGGGGTGTTTATTCCCCCTGCCCCATTGAATAGGCAATTTTACCGTTGATTTCATAGAGATGTTCGACTTTAATGAAATCAAAACCGGCATCTGAAATTCGTTTCAACAAATCCAGAACATCACCTGCCCCAATTGGAGGAACATTTCCGGTGCCCCGGTAAACGGGAGAGAGTTCGGAATCGAGCGAGGTAAACCGGCATCGCCAATGGTCGGAGCAGAAGGTTTCCGGAAGCCCTTCGGGATAAACTTTTACTCCACGGTTGGTTATCATTTTCAGGTTCATATAATCGCCGGCCAGCTTGGCTAATTCATCGCCTAATTTATTGGCATTTCGGTTGTCGGCGGTATAATCCACGAATACATCAACACCTACCAGTACTTTTTTGACAGGGGCAGTAGGGGCTATTTTTATGTGAATGGGGGGATGTTCTTTGTTGTAAACGACCTCTTTCAGATGTTCGGGTTTTTTGCCCAACCGCTCTATGATTGCATGGGCAAACTTTTCGGTGCCTACGCGTTCAGCGCTCACTCCTTCGGTAAAAATATCTCCGGTATGAATACCGTCTTCCAATGTTTTCATCAGGGCATTCTGTATTTTTTCGGCTACATCCGATTGACCGATATGTACCAGCATCATACAGGCACCGTTGAGCAAACCCGACGGGTTGGCAATTCCTTTTCCGGCAATGTCGGGAGCCGAGCCGTGAATGGCTTCAAACATGGCAAAATCGTCTCCCACATTTGCCGAGCCGCCCATGCCCACCGAGCCGGCCACTTCGGCGGTGATGTCTGAAATGATATCGCCATAAAGGTTTAGCGTAACGACCACATCAAACCTTTCGGGCTTATCGGCAAGCATGGCAGCCCCTATGTCAATAATGTAGTGGTTCTTTTCTATATCGGGATATTCTTTGCCAACTTCGTCGAAAATATTATGAAACAACCCGTCTGTGAGCTTCATGATATTGTCTTTGGTCATACAGGTAACGCGCTTTCGACCATAAGCCCGGGCATATTCAAAAGCGTAGCGGATCACTTTTTCCGAACCCGGACGGGAAACGAGTTTTAGGCATTGTATGACTTCTGCCGTTTGCTGATGCTCTATTCCGGCATACAGATCTTCCTCATTTTCGCGAACTACTACCAAATCCATTTTGGGGAAATGAGTTTTTATATACGGCGAAAAAGCCTGACAAGGGCGGATATTGGCAAACAGCCCAAGCGTTTTGCGAATGGTTACGTTGAGACTCACATACCCTCCTCCCTGTGGAGTAGTGATTGGGGCTTTTAAAAACACTTTGTTGCGGCGCAAACTATCCCAGGCACCGGGTGCTATTCCGGTTTTAATGCCGCTGTTATAAACTTTTTCTCCAACTTCGATAACCTCGTATTCGAGTTTTGCTCCCGCAGCCTCCATAATCTGAAGCGTGGCGTTCATGATTTCAGCTCCTATGCCATCGCCGTAAGCAATGGTGATTTTCTGACTCATTCAATATAGTTTTTTGATTTAGAAATGGCACGCAAGGTAAAAATTAAAATCGGATTTCCGAAAATTTAACAAGCATGGAAGCATAGCCCCAAAAGTGTAAGGTTTGTTTGGGAAGGGTCAAAACAGGGGGTACATGAAGTCAATGCAGGGGTGCATAAAGTCAATGCAGAGGTGCAATAAGTCATTGCAGGGGCACATTGAGCCAATGCATAGGTGCACGAACCTGTTGCAGGGGGACTTTGAGGCAATGCAAAGGCGCATGGAGTTATTACAGGGCTGCATTACCTTTTTGCGAAGGTGAAATAAAGTTTTGCAGGGGTACAATGGTTCATTGCAGGGGCACATTGAGTCAATGCAAAGGCGCAATAAGTCATTGCAGGGGTGCATTGAGTCATTGCAGTGGTGATTTGTAGTTTTGCAGAAGTGCAAAAATGAGGGTTTCGTCATAACCCCGGATTGTTAGCGGTCAAAAATTGGCTACAGCAAGGACGTTTTGTTCTTGTAAATTCAGAGGCAAGTAAGGGGATTCCTGTCGTTGTACATGTGGTTGTTCATACAGAAACAAGACCTGTATTGTTCTGAAAATGACGAAGAATAAGGATGAGAAAAACGTTTTGCAGCTACCCGAAGGCAGGTATTTCTAAGTACTTCGATGTCAATCAAGCAAAAACTTTGACAGAAGCACTGCATTTGTTTTAACCACGTCAGCCCCTATTGCGGCAAACCTCTATTGTGCTTATGTTTTTTTCTGTCTATCAGTTGGGGTTTATTTTTCTTAAAAGTTTTCTTGAAAAGTCAGCTTCAGCGTCTAATGAAGCTATCATTTCTCCTCCTGCGTTTGAAAGTCTCGCCAAGTCTTGTTTGGGAATAGAAACTTGGTCTGAAAAAATTAATATGCTGTCAAAGTCTGCCTTAGTTCTTAGAAGTCTTTCCAAAATTATGGTAGTCAAACGTGCTTTGTCTCTATTTGGAATACCAAAAAGAAAAAGAGGTGCATATTTTCCTTCAATTCGATAATCAATAGGATAATCTCTCGCATTTTCCATTTCATCAAAGTAGTAGTCTTTATTTACTTTTTCTTCCCCTACAATTTTGAGTAATTGTTCTTGCAAGTCTTCATAAAAAGTTGATTCTGCTCTTGCTCTATTTAGAAAAGTAAGGTCATTTATTTTCGTCAAAGCCTGTCCAAGTCTAAAAATATTAAATCCTAAATTTTCCATAGGTGTGTCTATGAAAAACTCTCCATTGTCTTCGTCAATGAATGTTTCAGCCTTAATCTGGTCAAAAATTTTACCTCTTGTTCCTTCTCTAAATTTATCAATGTCATTGTCATAACTTAAATGCATCATTGTATGTCCCATATCAGTTAATCTGATAATGCCACCGGGCATTTCCTTAATATAAATTTGATAAGGGTCACCATCAGCAAAGTAAAAAGGCGTTTCAATGGAAAGCAATTTTCCATTCTTCGGCTTTATCTTTACTTCTGCACACATTAGTGAGCAAAGAGTCTCTTGTAGTTTATTTAAATCAAGGTTCATTAGTCGAATAATTTAGTTTGACTAGTGTTGTCAGGTGTAGTGCTAATTCCTGAAATTTTACAATCAGTTACAAGGCAATGTAAAGCTCCTTAAACAGTATTATATCTATCAGTTGCTATTGCAAAGCCTTCAGCTTTTCTATTAGCCTTTATATACTTTTCTGTAGCTATATGAATGTGGCAAGTATAACCTAATCTAACATTTTCTAAATGGTTTGTGTGGTCGTGATTTGGTCCGTTATATCTTTTTAGTGTTAGTGTTTCTCCATTTGGGGCAAGCCAACTTATCCCGCAAGAAAAGTCGTCTTCCATACCGTCCCGAAGATTCTGTCGTTTGTATATCAAAAATTCGTGTCCTGAGTTGTCTGACGCAACGGCTTTAAAATTAACTTGCTCGTGACCTTCCTTATTTTTGCATCTCGCTTGTGGATTTGTCAGGCGTTTAGGGCAGTTTAGAAGATCTGCAATTTTGTCGTCTGTTAAACTCTCAAATGCCATTCTTTATTAGTCTGTTTTTATAGTTGCAATTTTACGAAAAATACACTTATATCGGTCATTTTGAAAGTAAACAGTGTCTTTCTAAACTTACACACAACATTTACCTACCCGCAAAATCTTGCGCATTTTTTAATTTTACTAATGTAACTAATGAGCTTTGCACCCTTTGAATAACTCGTTTACTTACGTGTGTGTATCGTATGGTTGTTCTGCTATCGTTGTGTTCTAAAAGTTTTGGTTTAATGTATAGGTCGGTTGCGGGTTCATGCTTAAAGGTGATATAAGTAGGCGTAACGAATGTAAAGTTACTTTTTAATTGCTTATGTTTACCAATAACACTAAAAATATTTTTGTATCCAACCGGTGCTGTACCGTTACCACTAATATCATGATTTTTTTTCGGTAAGCATTGAAACCAAACATGCAACCTAATAAACATAAGTTCCAATAAATTACCCTATCAATCCATGGTTCACTAACCAACTTTTACCCGCTTAGGCTATTTTTTAGACATAGCCCGTCTGCCACTTTTTGTTTCACTTCCCTACATTTTGCAAGTGGATTTCCCTATTGGGTTAAAAGGGTTAATAGCAAAAAGTTGTGGTACTACATTTAGGATTTTAGTGGTATTTGTGTACTTGTGCATTGGTTACCAATGTTATGGACTGCCCCTGTGTCTTTCGTGTTGATTGTCTGTCGGAACTGCGGTGTGACAGCCACATGCTGCTGCCTAATTTTTTTCTTGAGGGTCGGTCGGAGCGACTTTGCAATGTGTGACTGTTAAGCGTTTGCATTACTTGATTAAGTTTTTAGTGTAAAATTCTGCAAGTTTATAATCATAGTTGTCTTTGAGTTCTTTAATTATTTTTTCTTTTAAGGGCTCAATTTGTTGTAGCTTCTCTTTGATGTAATACGGAACAAACAATTCATTTAGCCATTTTAAGTCAAAGTTTGTGTAGTCGTAAGTCTCGTAATTGATTAACCAATTATAGTAGTCAGATATTTTTGAAATTTCTTGAATGTTTTCTTGATTAAAGTCCACATTTAAGTAAGCAAGGCAATTAATAAAATTGAAACCTGTAAAATTCTGAAACTTCCATTTTCCGTTATCTTGTTTAATGTCGTAAGGTGAACAACTTTCAACCACACTTTCAATGAACCTTTTTAAAAGGTTTGGGTTTTCGTCTTTAGTGAAAACGCCTTTAAATGCTGCGTTCATATAAAAGTTTGCATCAAATTTGCCTTCTAAATATTCAACGGCTTTTTGTTTGATTACTTGTTTTCCTGTTTTATTAGCAATATTCCACGAAGCAAATATTTGCTTCGTGTTGTGAACCCTGTTACACTTTTTACAAGCTGTTGTAACTCTGTTGAACAATTTTTCAAAAAATGCTTTGTCATTTTCAGTCAAAATAAAATTTGCCTTTTCAAATGCTAAATCACAAATTGATTCAAGGATATCATCACCCGAATTGTGGTGTTTATCGTCAAATTTCAGTTCAATAATTGTTTTGATTTGCTTCGATGAAAATATCTGAATTTTTGCTTTAAAAAATTTAATAGCATAAGCCCAATTGTTGTGATCAAAGTCTTCTGCAACTCGTAAATAATTTACAAATGGCTTTGCTATCGGTTTTAATTCTTCATCTGTTAATTCCGCTTTTGAAAGCAACAACATTATATTATTGAAAATAAAACGAAGCGACTGACGATAAGATGAAAAGTAATCTTGTTTTGAAATATCATCATTAAATTTAATGCTGTTCCAAATACCTGTGGCATATTGAAATGTAAAGAAATTTGTAATTGTGCTAATGAAACTTTGCTTTTCACTTTCAATAATGGGGATACTTTGAATTTTATACTCATTGAAAAGTTCTTCCAACTTCTTTTCTTCTAGAAAGAAAAACATAAATGATAAAAGTGAGCTATTAAATTCTTTAAATCTGTATTCATAACTTTTATCAGTGGTAAAACTTATTAAAACACCTTCAATCCCTTTAGTTATTGCTTGTCTAAACGTGTAAAAATCATCAGTAATAATATGATTAGCGGAGTAAAAAGCATATAGAATACTAAGTTCTTCCAACAACAAGTTAATTGCATTTGTCCCCAAACTTGTCCCACCATTTGCATAGAGTTTATTTGTGCTTAAAATACTTTCAAATTGTTCATCAATAATTTCACGACTCCAATGCAAATAATGTTTTTCTTTTACCTTTATTAATTCGTCTCTTAATTCAACAGGAATTGAAAAATCATTGATTGTAATATGCAAGTCAATTTCATCTATTTTCGGAAGTATTTGTTTGTTTTCGCTTTTCCACCAAGGAGAATCAATGTAATTGCGAATTTGTTTTATGTTGTAAAGCGACAAAAAATGAATGGCAGAATTATTTTGATTTTTACTTTTTTCAGCAACACTTTTTAAAATTTGCCAACCCTTTATGTGTTCGCCAAGTTTACATAAATAATAGCCTTCAGCTAATGCTTCGTCAAGATTTTCCGAATGTTCAATGGCTTTGCTTTTTAGGTCTGTGAAAAGCGTTTGTATTTTAAAATTGCGGAATTGACAAGACAAGCAATTACAATTACTATCGTAATGTTTGACTTTTATTTTATGATGCTCTATTTCCGTGTATTTTTCTCTGTAACATATACATTGAATTAAACAGTTGTTGAGAACAAGGAAAATTTCTTTTAATTTTTCTTCATACGGTTTTAACGATTCATCGCTAATTGTTATAACCGTGTTTTCAACTTTTACTTTTTGCAAAAGTTCGTGAATTGATTTATTGCTTGTTTTAAGGCAGAAGTGCGAATACGAATCGTGATAACTTTCTTTACTGTTGAAAATCGGAAGTCTTGAAATTGTTCTTGGGTGGATAAAATTGAACCCTTCAAATAGCTTAAAATATTCTAAAATTTGGTCAACAAGGTGAAGTTCTTTGTTTGGCTTAAAAGAATTGTTAATTGTTTTTGAGTTTGCAGAATTATCACTTGTGTCGAATTTTAATTTGTTTTGGTCTAGCTCGGAAATAATAAAATCATAGATTGGTTTAATTTTATCGTAAGAATCAAATTTGTCTTTTAAAGATTGAAAAATTGTGGTGTAGTCGTGAAATACAATTGTAACGCCATATTTTAATAAAGCATTTGCATCATATTTAAACGAAATTTCTCTGTCAATGATGATAAAATGCAGTTCTTTATAGTGTTCATATCTTTTTTTGTTAACAAAGTGATTTATAGTGGTTTCTACTTTCGGCTTATCATTTCTTGCTGTTACTTGAACACATCTTTTCCCTTCTACATCGTGTAGGTCAATTGTTTCATTGTATGCACTTTCAATTTTATCTTTTGAAAGATTAAACCCAAAAAGTAAATTAAAAAAATTGCGAAAGAAACCTTCTCCATTTACAGCACAATCATTAAGATTACATTTGGTTCTAATCTTTATTCCATCAACATACAGTCTAAATTGTTTATCTATTTCATCTCGTAAGTTTTCTGTGTTTGATAGTGCCATAACCTAATTTCCTTCAATGATTTTAATTTCTTCTTCCGTCAATTCATAAAGCTCATAAATCATTTTGTCCAAATTGGTTTCAAATTCAGTTGTGTCTGCTTCGGCATCACTTGATTTTGTTTTTATGATTTTCTCGATTATTTCTTTTACTGAATTACCGTCCTTAAATGCTCTGCAAGGAAAAAGTTTACAGTTTTCAATTAGGATTTTTTGAAACAGTTCTTTTTCAATATCCAAGAATAAATACTTGTGATAGAAATTCATCAACTTGCTATTTAGCAAAGCTGTTAGTTCAAAAACAGTAATATCAGATTTGGGAATTATAGAAAAACCAATTTGAGTAAAATAAAGTGGCTTATCTGTATAACCTGCATAAATTTTCGGTGGTTTACCTGAAACGATTTGGCGAACAATTACCCTTGGTTCGGTAAAAAACCTTTCTTCTCTTGGTGCACCAAGCCAAGTGCCGTATTTGATGTAACCGTTTTCCTTTTCGTCAACGTAATAGGGAACAATATTTTCACCCTTGATAAGCGGTTTGTATTCATCAGATAATTTCACATCTGAATGAAACTCTTTGTTTTCAATTAGTTCTTTTGAATGTCCTTTGTATTTGTCGTATGGTGTAATTCCAAGCGTAAAATCAGCTATTTCTTCTAATCGCTTCCCCTTGCCGTGAATTTTCGTTAATGGTTTTAGTATTTCATCAGAAATGTAAATATTGAATTTTGGCTCATCATAGATTTCCCAAGATTTTTTAGGAACTAAGTATTTTAATGTTTCATCAAGTTCGGTTACTTTATCGTCTTTCTTGTAAGCCAAAGTTTGGCAAATTTCAAATTCGCCCTTTTTCTTAAATTCAATAATTACTGTTTCAACTGCTGCATCTTCAAAAACTTTCTCTGGAAGTTTTACTATTCCGTAAATCTCATTCTTTATTAGGTTTCTTAGATTTTGATATGATGAACCCATCAATATAGAATTTGGAATGATGAATGAGAAATAACCTTCTGATTTTAGGAGCGAAAATGCCTTTTCTACAAATGTTGAGTATAAGTTTACACGGTTTGACGATGTTGGATAATGTGCAAAAATGAACTTAACAAGGTTATTATCTAATTCCTTTAAATCAACATAAGGCGGATTTCCAATTACTACATCAAAGCCCACAAAATCGCCATCATCATTCAGCACTTCGGGAAATTCAAAACGCCATTCAAAAGCATTTTCAAAAATCTTGTTGGCTTTTATTGCTGAAATTTCGGTTTCAAGTTTTTTAGTTTCTTCTGTTAGTTGTGTTACTTTTTTGTTCCAATCGGCTTTTTCGTTTTTGCTCATTTCAAACAATTGCCCCTGATGGGTTAGTTGAAACAACTCGCCTTGTAGTTTGCGTAGCTTCTTTACCTTTGGGTCGTTCTGTGATATTTCACTTCTGAAATCCGATTTTATGTCGGCAATCAACCGTTCCATTTCTCTTTTCTGTTCTTTGTTTTCGGCGTTTCGGTACGTGTCAACGGCTAACCGGTAGCTTTCAATTGTCCATTTGCTTTTTTTCAGGGCTTGCTTCAGGTCGGCATCAATGGCAAAACGGCTCACCAAAGAGTTTCCGCATTTGATGTTGATGTCAATGTTTGGAAGTGTTTCTAATTCTGTTGCGTTCTTGTAATAGGCGTTTTTCAAAAGTTCAATCCATAAACGCAAACGGCAAATTTTTACGGAGTTGGAATTGATGTCCACACCGAAAAGGCAGTTTTCAATAATGGTTTGCTTTTCGTGGAAAAGCGTTTCCTGTATGCGTTGGCTTTCTTTGTTGCTTGGGTTGTATTCAAAAAGTTCGCCTTCTTCGTCTGTTACAATCAGTTCATCATTGACCACTTCCACCTGATATTCTTTCAGGCGTTTGCCGTCGCGGTCTTGAAGAATTTTCAAGTCATTTTTAACGGCAATCATTTCATTGAGTGCCGAAACCAAAAAGTGTCCCGAACCCACGGCAGGATCGCAAATTTTGATGCTGTTTATTATATCATTTGCTTGTTGACGGGTAAAAAGTCGCCCTTCTCCAATTTGCTCATATACATCATCGAGTGTTTTGAACACCTCCGGCAAGTCCCCTCTCGAGAGGGGATTTAGGGGTGTGTTATATATGTGTTTGTTCCCCGATAAAGGATTTAGTGGCGTATCATCATATTTAAATGAGGACAAATCGTTTTTTTCAAATCCTTCAATGTAGCTTTTTATTGTGTTTAGTGTTTGCTCTAAATGTTTATAGATGTCAGTATCTGAAAATCTCAACACATTTAATCCTAATTCATTCAGCCTGCATTCTTTTACAAAGTCTTTTTGTTGTGTTTCTTCCCAATTGTGTGTTGCTCCATCAATTTCAATGACTAATTTCAGTTCATGGCAAAAAAAGTCTGCAATGTAATTGTCTAAAGGTTTTTGCCTCTGAAAATCATATTTACCCTCAAATTTTCCTTTGAGTTCTTTCCATAGAATGATTTCTGATTTAGTGCTATTGTTTCTAATTTCGCGGGCAAGTTCTTTTAATGCGGGATTGTAAGGGATGATTTGTCTTTTTGACACACCCCCGGCCCCTCTCAAGAGGGGAGGCTCATCCTTGGACCCTTTCAAGAGGGGAGAAGCGGCTTCATTGAATTTCTGCACAACGGCTTTTCGGATGGTTTCACGGCACATATACATTGTGATGAAACCGGGAGTGAAAAACGAGCCGTCTTTGTAGCCGTTGATTTTCTCGAAAATCAAACCGAGAACCGAAGCGTTGATGAGTGTTTTGTTGTCTTCCTGAATATCTTCGCCCCCTTCGGCTCCAAAGTCGTAAGCATCTAAAAACTCAAACAGGTATTGAAGCGTAGAAATATGGCCTGACCGTTTTTTGCCTTGCCGGTCTTTGAGCACGGTTTGCGAAAAAATCGGAATGGTTTTATCGTCTTTGAGGTTGCTGATAAACAAAGTAACCTGCTCAAGCTCGGTCGGCTCGAAAAGTGATGAATTGAGATAAGGTACATTCTCAAAAGTCTTTTTTACATCTTCGTTTCGCTCTTCATGTTTGCGTGCCAGTACCTGAAAAAACAAGGTGTTCAGGTCGTCGTATTCTTTAATTTTGTCAATATGAAGAAATTTGTATTCAGACACTCCCACAGCCCCTCTCAGTAGGTGGGATTTGTGGTAGGTAATGAGTTGGGCTTCCAACAATTTCAAAAACAAAATTCGGTTCATCCAGGTAATACTCAGTTCAAGGGCAACATTAAAAAGCCGTTCCTGTTGTGAGTTGCCAAATTGGTTGGGTTTCTCCAATCGGCTCAATTTATCTAAGCTGTCCAATTGAATAATGGTATCTTCAAGGATAGTTCCTGTGTGCCGTTCACCTGCTTTGTTTCGTTCAATCAGTTTTTTGCTTCCTTCTTTGGTTTCGGTCAGTCCGATTATGTGCAACAACTCGCTGTAAAATCGTTTGTCAAGGCTGTTGCTGTCGTTGGTAAACGGAAGTTTTAAGAGATGTTCCGGCGAAAGCACTTTGAATAAAGCAATCAGTGAATTATCATCTGCTTTGTCGGCATTGCGCAATGGTTTTTGAAAGTCCTGAATATTGAAATAGGTAAATTCAATTTCAGAAGTAATGTTTTCAATAAACGGCTCGGCAATTTGTTTGTAAAAAAAATCCGTTTTGGTGTCTGCCAAACGCCCACCTTCAAAATCGTTGAATTGCTTTACAAAGTCTTTGTTTTGGGCAAAAAGCCGGTCAAACAGGGTGGCATTAAAAATAAACCACTCATTGATATTGGTCGCCACCAAATGTTTTACTTCAAGATTTTTGTGGGTAATTCTTTCACGTAAGTAATACAACACCAATTCCTGAAATGCTTTTACATTCAGTTTTTTAGTGGAAATCATCTCGGCTTTGTTGGTCGGCTTTTTAGCTTCGAGAATTACGCCAACTGTCGAGTTTGCATTTTGTCCATTATGAATAACAAGGTCGTTTCGTCCTTTGGTATTTATAAAAAGGTTTGGGTCGTAATAGGTCTTCTTTAAAAAGTCAGAAACCAAGTTTTTATGAAACTCTTCGCTCTCCGTGTCATTTGTCCTGTCGAGTAAAGTAATGAGATTGGTCTTGAACCCTTCAATTTCAGTCCTGTTCGGTTTTACTTTTAAAAAGGCTTTGTTCAGCGCCTTTCTTGGCTTCAATTCTTTTAAATCCATTTAAAATTTAATTTCCTTTTCAGTCGGTTAAGATATGTTTTTCAATTGGAACTAGATCAGTTCGTTGGTAAAAAAGCGGCTCATTTGCAAACTTGGGTCATGGGTCGGATGATATGAGGGGTAAAACCAAATGTGCCGTTTTGTTTGGTTGACTTTTCGGGTCATTTTTAGGTCTGTTTAAAATTGCTTTGTACAGTCTTTGTAGGGTTGCAGCCAACAACCATCTGACCGATAGTTTATGGCAGTAAAGATAATAAAGATTGATGGCAATATTTTGTATTTAACCGGAAGTAAACCCCTCAAAAAGTTGCGAATCCGGCGATACCATTGGCACCGGAATTTGTGGATTAGCTCAATTCACCTTCTACCCGGACGTTTTTAATCTGAAGGTATTTTTCAATTTCCTGCTCAATATATTGTGCCTGCACCGGTCTTTTTAATCCGTGCAAAATGCGTATAGACTGATCCGACTTAGTAATCAGTTTGACCTCATAAGCATATTGAGGCTGCTGGTTTACTCTGCCTGCAACATACTGTGCCGTGTAGAGTTGTTTGATGTCAAGGGCATTTACCTCTCTGTTTTTGAAAAAAGGCACCCAGATTGGCTTATGGCGGATGGTCACGCGCTGTTTGGTTACACTGATTTCGGTGGTGTTAAATCGCAAAGCGATTAAGTAGTAGGTAAGGCCAATTGCAACGCTCAGATGGATGCTGATAAACAACAGGATAATCCATTGTCCAGTTAAGATGGCAACCACTACAAACAACATCACTACGCTGTTCCAGATAGCGGTAAACAACAGCAGGAATTTGTTAAATGCACTGCTCCATTTAATATAAAGAGTCAGTTCGCTGGCAAGATGCAAGACATCAATGCCGTCAGGCATGTCAATTTCTGTCCGCTCTTTGACCGGTTCTGCCGATGGTAAATGTTTTTCAAAACTAAACACACAGCCACATTGAGTACATTTGGCTATCGCTTTTTCAATATTGATATTGACTGCTGCAACCGGAGCGCCGCATTGTTCACAAGCAAGTTTAAGAATCATGGCTTTTTTTGGTGGTTTTGAAATGAAAAAGAAAATGTCGTTGGTTGCATTGAGTTCGGACAAAGTTAGTTCAGAATTTTAAAATACCTTGTTTTGGCGTATTGTATTTGTACAATGAACGGTTTACCTGCTTTGAGGTTGGTAAGTATTCAACTACGCATTAACGGGCTTTAACCAATTCCTGACAAATCATACAAAGCTGCATCACCCATTCAGACAAGGTAGAACCTCAACGATTTCCAACTGTTTATATGGCTGTATATCATTTGCTGAATATGACCGGGATGTACCGAAAGTTCAAGGTAATTGTGGCGGGTATTCTTTAATCCGTATGAACTTAGTATTCAGTTTGACATTTTCGGGATTAATATCATAAAGAACAGATATAAACCATGCGAATGGAATCACTTCAAATTGCGCTTTGTATTCTTGTAAAACGCTATTGCTTATGAAAAGAACCTTGGTACTTGGGGCCTCTACGCATGAATACCGGTATGCCAATATCGCCATTCGCCGTCTTTTACAACATGGGCACGAAGTGATACCGATTGGCATTGAACATGGAAGTATAGAGGGGCTTGAAATCATCATTGGGCAACCTCCGTTAGAAAAAGTGGACACGGTAACCATTTACCTGAACCCTGTCAAACAAAAAGAATATTACCAATACCTGATTTCCCTGAAACCGAAACGCATTATTTTCAATCCGGGTGCAGAAAATCCGGAATTGGTTCAACTTGCACAAAAAAACGGAATAGAAACGGAAGAAGCCTGTACTTTAGTCCTGCTATCCATTCATCAATATTAAACCGGATTTTGTTACCACAAACAAACTGCCCCTATCCCAACAAGTCATGACACTAAACAGGCGGACTTTTTTCTTTTTATCACTCGCCACTTTGGTCGGGTTTTCTGCTTTAGGAATGGCGGTGATCTGGATATTTTCATTGCCCTCTCTGAACGACTTGTTGTTTAAAACAGCACTTAAATGGCAATTGATATACGGCACAGGCTATGGGGTTTCGCTGGCACTCATTGCCATCTCCGTGGCAGAGTCAAAGGCTTTGGAAGAAAGCACACGTTTTTTCAAAGGGTTTATTCAAAACTCTGACATCAAATATCTGGATGCCTTTTTTGCTTCAGTTTGTGCAGGAATAGGTGAGGAGATGTTTTTCAGGGGAGCCTTGCAACCTTTTTTAGGGATATGGTTGACTGCCATCATATTTGTTGCCATACATGGGTATCTTTCCCTGAAAGACATGGGCATTTTTCTGTACGGATTGCTTATGGTCTTTATGACCGCAGGGTTTGGATATTTTACCAACTGGTTGGGCATTATTTCTGCCATGATTGCACATGCAGTTTTCGATGCCATCATTTTTTGGCACCTGTTGAGAACAAGGTAATCCCGCTAATTTTAAACAAAAGTATGCAGCCTGTTCAATACCTCACCAGCCATCAAATTGATTATGTTCGTTGGGATCAATGTATTGCCAATGCCGGCAACAGTTTACCCTATGCTTATTCGTGGTATCTTGACATCATCTCACCCGGTTGGGGAGCTTTGGTTCTGAGAAATTACGAAGCAGTTATGCCCTTGACCCAAAAACGAAAATATGGCATTTCTTATTTGTACAAACCAATCTGGGCGCAGCAATTGGGAGTGTTTAGTGCAGAAATTCCCGGTTTGGATCTGGTTAAACAATTTATACAGTCCATCCCCGCAAAGTTCAAATACGTTATTTATACATTGAACGAAGCCAATCAAGCAGATCAGTTGATTTCCGGTATTTCGGTAAGTTCAAGAACCAATCATCTGTTACCCCTCAACTCACCCTACGAGCTACTTTACCGGTCATTTAACCAAAATGTGCGGCGTAACCTGAAAACTGCCCTTTCTCAGGGCTATTTTATACAATCTAATATTGCACCCCGGTCAATTATTGACCTCTATCAGTCAACTGCAGGTTTACGCCTCACCGAAATTAGGGATTCCCATTACCGGCAAATGGAGCGTTTGATGTTTCAAAGCATCCATCACCGTGCCGGGGAGCTGATAGGAGTTTTCAATAATGCAAACCAACTCCACGCTGCCGGGTTTTTTCTCCGGACACCCAACCGAATCATCAACCTGTTTCCCGCCACACATCCACAAGGAAGAGAAAAAGGAGCGATGTTTTACCTGATCAATTACCTGATTGAACAAAACGCTCAAACCGGGTTAACATTAGATTTTGAAGGCTCGACAAGCAAAAGTGTTTCTCAGTTTTACCGCAGTTTTGGTGCAAAGCCTGTTACATATCCTCAAATCTACCGGAATACCCTCCCTTGGCCATTCCGGTATTTAAAAAGCCGGGCAAGATAAGTCCTGAATAATACCAACTATGATTTAATTTTGAACCATCAATTACTGACATGCATCTTTAAACTTTCCTCCTCGGAGGAGTTAGGGGTGGGTTTTATTAGATAGTGAAGTGGCATAAAAAAGCAGCCTGCACCCGAATAAAATAGATGAGGCTGCCCTACACTTGATTGGAGTGTTTAGAACGTAAATATTTTAAATCACAGGGATTTCAAAATTTGCTGCGCTTCTTTTTTGCGGTCATGTACCGACTGATTGGCAATTTTTCCTAAAAGTTTTTTGGCACTTTGGTGGTCGTTATCTTTCAAATAAGCTAAGGCAATATACCATTGTGCCTGTTCCTGATAGGGGTTGTCTGAATCTGCGACAGGTTGTAAATACTGAATCGACTCTTTGGGCTGTTGATTGGCCAAACGGGCAATACCGGCATAAAAACGGTAGGTAGATTGATCTGCTGGGTTCAGTTGAATCAGTTGGTCGAATGTAGCAGCCGCGCGGCCAAAATCCTGATTTTCATAATACTTCATGGCATCCGTTTCGGCATGGGCAATGGCGGTGGTGTCATCCACACCTCTGACGGTTAGGGTATTGTCATAAGGGGTAAAATGTTTAGCAAACAGTTGCTCAGGGGTTGGTTGGTTAAACAACACAAAATAAGCACCGACAACAAGCAACAAGATGGCAGCTACAGCCAAAAACGGCCGCATTCGTTGAGTAAATGAAATAGTTTTGGGAGGTGCAGTGTTCTCTTCCACTGTTTCATTACTTTCAACTTCCAGTTCTTCTGCAATCCGATCGAGTTTCTTTTTCAGAGTTTCGCGATGAGCATAAATCTGAATCAGAGCGTTTACCTCTCGTTGTAACTGCACTTCATCTTTTAGTTCTTCGTTCTGTTCAATTTCCACTTCAAATTTTGCAGCCTCTTCGGGCGGCAATAACCCTTTCAGGTAAAGTTGGATTTGTTCTTGTAGTTGTTCATTTAAACGCATGACTTTTAATTTTTCTGGGTTAAGCAAATCTGAATTCAGACAACAATTGCCGTATTTGCGGCCGCTCTGTCAACAACTCTTTCAAATGATTGCTGCATTTTAGTTTTTTGTTTCTTGCGTTTTGCGCATTTTTAAAACCCATTAGTTCAGCAATTTCCTCCATTGGCAGGCTTTCATAGATAGACAGCAGCAGAATTCTCTTACACTCTTCACCAATCAGGGACAAAACACTGAGTATTATGTTTGATTTTTCGTGTGTAACCATTGCTTCGTGTGCATGTTCTTCAACTTGTTCCCCTTCATCTGCTATGCTCTTTTCATAAGCCATGCGATACGAATCTCGCTTTAACCTGTTGAGCCACATATTCCGGGCAATGGCATTCAAATAAGTACCTGTATTGCTTTCTCCCTTGAATTTCCCTGATTTTATCTGCTCGTAAAAAGCGGTCAACGCATCGTGAAATACGTCTTTGGCTTCTTCGCGGCTGCCATTGTTTGTAGTTACATACTTGACAATGGACGGGAAATGCAGTTTGTACAGGTATTTTAAACAACTGTCTTCGGCTTTTCCGCCTTCTAAAATTCCTCTGATGAGCTCTTCATCTGAATACGTTTTTTTGGTTGAAAGTATCATAATTGTCTGTTCGTTGGTTAGTGTAATGAAAAGGGCAGATGTAACCGGTTTTCTCACTTTTCGAGGACAATTTAGCTACTTTTTAATAGTTATACTAAAAAAGCGCAACGTTCAGGCTTTGTATGCTCTCATGTTGCGCTTTTTTATTCAATTTAACAGGTAGGAATACCACCCTATTTTTGGAGTGCTTTTGCTTTTAACACAAGTTCGATAAACTCTTTGCGATACCCTTCTGAGTCTGAGCCTTGGCCTTGTTTGGCCATTTCTAAAACAGAATCATAAGAAGCAGTACCGGCGTATTTAGACTGCCGAAGGAGCATTCCAAATGAGGCTACTGAAGCAGCAAAGGTAAAATTGTCTGAATATTGCCCCACTCCGGTCGTGTTAACGGATCTTTCAATCAACAGGCTTTGGTCTTGCTGTGGTGGTTTATACCTTAGTTTTACAGTCATCAGTTCATTACTGTTCAGTGCTGAAGGTTTAATTTCAGCTTGCTGATATTTAAGTGGATCAACTTCTGCAGTTACAGGTTCATTGCTTTTGGTCGGGGTAAGTTCGTACAAAGCGGTTACAGTATGTCCCGCTCCTAATTCTCCGGCATCTTTCGTGTCATCGTTAAAATCCCGGGCTGCTAAAATCCGGTTTTCATATCCTATCAGGCGGTATTTTGCAATACGTGCGGGGTTAAATTCTACCTGAATTTTAACATCTTTGGCAATAGTCAGCAAAGTAGCGCCAAGTTCGGTTACCAAAACCTTGCGAGCTTCGGCAATATTGTCAATATAAGCGTAATTGCCATTTCCCTTGTCGGCAAGCAACTCAAGTTTAGAGTCTTTGTAGTTGCCCATTCCAAATCCTAAGGTCGTCAGGTAAACACCCGATTTGCGATTTTCCTCTATTATTCGGGTCAGTTCACCGTCAGAGGAGGCACCAACATTAAAGTCGCCGTCTGTAGCCAAAATAACGCGGTTGTTTGATCCGGTTTTAAATTGTTGCTTAGCAATCTTATAAGCTAACTGAATACCCTCACCACCGGCTGTGGATCCGCCTGCCTTTAGTTGGTCAAGTGCTGATAATATTACTTCTTTTTGATTGCCCGGTGTTGGTTCGAGCACCACGCCGGCTGCCCCTGCATAAACAACCATCGCCACCATATCCTGAGGACGCAATTGTTCGACCAATAAACTGAAAGCCTGTTTGAGCAGCACTATTTTATTGACTTGTTCCATTGAACCGGAAACATCTATTAAAAATGTCAGCCGGTTTGGGGGTAAATCGGTCATATCAATCTTTTTTCCTTGTATTCCGACAAGTGCTAAATAGTTGCCGCTATTCCAGGGACATTCACCAATCTCAATTTTCATCGAAAAAGGGTCGTTCCCATTTGGTTGAGGATAGCTGTAAGTGAAATAGTTAATCATTTCCTCAATCCGCACAGCATCCGCAGGAGGCATTATTCCCTCATTGAGATACCTCCGGATATTGCTGTAGGATGCCCTGTCCACATCTATACTAAAAGTTGAGAGGGGTGATTCAACAACATTATTAAAATCATTTTCGGGCAAATAATTGTAATCCTCTGTATTAAATTCTTCGTCTTCATTTTCTTTTCCTGAAGATGGAACAGCATCTCTCAATACAGAGTTATCATGTTCGTTTATACTTATTCCTTTATACAGCTTTCTTTCAGATTGAGCCGGTACAGTTAACTTGGCATTGTTTTTATCGTACAATTCAACAGGCTGTGGTTTATAATTTGTCTGTTGTTGATTTATCAGATAATCAGAGCGGTAATTTTCCTGTTGTGTGCGTTTGTTGGTACATCCGGCTGTAAACAGCAAAGTAAAAATAATAAGCAGTACTGCAAAAATTGGTTTTGATTGCATGGTATTGGTTTTAAATAGTGATATATAGAAATAGAGGTCCTTAAATTTTTCAGCACTAAGAAATAAAGGAATGTTTTATCCGATATTTGCCTGTATCTATGTGATATATCTTCTATGATGCGATTTTCTTTGGAGGATGTGTCTGAACTATCAATTATTTTATTGATTTGCCAATTTTATCAAAAAAATCAAATCCAAAGATGCCCAAGCTGACAGAACAACTTTTTGAAAAAGGAAAGCTTTATCTGATACCCAACACATTGGGCAGCAGGAATATGGAGACTATACCGGATTATGTTCAGAAGATTGCCTTACAATTAAACGTGTTTATTGTTGAAAATACCAAGGAAGCAAAAAGATTTTTGGTTTATCTGGGTATCAAAGAAACCGGCAGGCAGATAGAAGATCTTACTTTTTTAGAGTTGAATAAACATGCCGGAGAAAAAGAATTTTCAAGTTATCTGAAAGCCACAGAAAAGGGAATCAATATTGGGCTAATTTCGGATGCCGGATGCCCTGCCGTTGCCGATCCGGGCGGCATCATTGTTCAGTGGGCGCACGAAAAAGGTATTGAAGTAATTCCTTTAGTAGGGCCTTCTTCCATGTTGTTGGCTTTAATGGCATCCGGTATGAACGGACAGAATTTCGCCTTTACAGGTTACTTGCCAATTCAGCAAGCTCAGCGTATTCAAAAAATTAGAAGTTTGGAACATCGTATTTTATCAGAAAATCAAACACAGGTGTTTATTGAAACCCCTTATCGGAACCAAAGTCTTTTTACCGATTTAATCAACACTTGTAAATCCCATCTTCGTTTATGTATTGCTGCCAACCTGACTTTACCTGATCAGTGTATAAAAACACAAACCATCGGCAACTGGAAAAAAGCTCCATTACCGGACCTACATAAAATTCCTGCAGTGTTTGTCCTTGGCATCTGAGAATTTTCTGAATTTTTGCCTGAATCAATTATGCCGGAGTAGAATTGGACAGATTTGAATTTGCTTATAAATTTAACAGGGTTAACCCATCTCTTCTTAATTTTATATAATCTTTTAGGTAAAACTGAAAAAGGCTTCCTCGTTTCTTACCTCTGAGAAAGTTGCAACAATTTTTATCTTTAATGTAGTGGCAGAGCAACACAGGTTAAACTTAAACTCGGTTTTATTGTTCTAACATCTAATTTTTTATAAACCAAATAAATACACAAATGAAATATCCATTAGCTCACTTAGTTCTTCTAAGCATTGTTTTGATAACAATATCCTGTGCCCAAGCACCTGATGCACCCAAAGCTACAGCCACGGAGCCTCAGCAAACCAATTCTCAGACTACAAGTGGACAGGCCGTATGGTCGGTAGATGTACAGCAAAGCAATGTGTTATGGGTAGGAACCAAACCTACTGGTCGTCATAACGGAAGTTTTAACATCAAAGAAGGAAAAGCAATTGTGGCAAACGGACAGTTAACCGGTGGGAATTTTATCATTGACCTCAGCACAATTACTGTTTTAGACGAAGGTATGAATGAAGATAGCCGGGCGAAACTGACAAATCACCTCAAAGATGCTGACTTTTTTGAAATCAGCCAGTTTCCTACATCTCAATTTGATATCACTACTGTTCAACCCATCGCTGAAGGTCAGGCCACTACTCAAAACAATGAACCGGCCCCGACTCACAATATTACCGGAAATCTAACTCTTAAAGGCATTACAAAAAGTATCAGTTTTCCTGCTACTGTTTCGCTAAGCGAAGCCGGCTTGATGGCAAAAGCAAATTTTAATATTGACAGAAGTAATTGGGGAATCACTTATCGAAACGACCAATCTCTTGGCGACCGATTTATTCGACCGGAAGTCAACATCAGCATCAATCTTTTTGCAAAACCTTAAAAAAATCCGGATAACATTACCTCCGCATTACATTTGATTTGAATTTTTAAAAATTATTTGAATATAAACTTAAGCCGTTGCTCGTGCAACGGCTTTTTTATTTAATAAAGTTTTCAAAATTGGGGGGTAAAAACAGCAATAAAATGCTACATTCTTTCCAATATTTGTACCTTTATGTACTATCTCCTGTAAATTTGAGGTAACAGTATTGTTAAAGCCTGATTTCATGAACGAAAACCCGTCAGATAAAGAAAAGATACTTCAGTTTTTGCAGTCAATCAATTTTAATTACCAATCCGATTCGACTGCAGACTCAACAATACTGACTGAATTTAGTACAGACAACCCTTATGGTGTTGGTCATAAAGCTGATTTGGATAATCTAAAAATTGACGATTATTCTGTTGTTCCTTTTGACAATGACGTAAATCTTAGAATGGAAAGGCTTCAAAAAATAGCCGAAAGCATAGAAAGCAGAGTCATTCATCCTAAACCTGATGAACAAACAGAAAAAGTAGGTATAACCTACAAAATTGACTACCGCAACAGCCTTAATTCCAACCAATATCTGGCGGCAACAACAATTAAAGGACCTTTGTTGGTCATAGCTGGAGCCGGTAGTGGTAAAACCCGGACGGTTGTTTACAGAACTGCCTTCCTTCTTGAAAGTGGAATCCCCCCTGAACAAATCCTGTTGCTAACCTTTACCCGAAAAGCTGCAAATGAAATCGTGGCACGGACAGCCCAATTGTTAAAAAACAACAGTGCCGATAAAATCACAAGAGGCACTTATCACGCATTTGCCAACCATACACTAAGGTATTATTCCAAAATGTTGAGTTTGCCTCCAAACTTTACCATCATTGATACCGCAGATTCGGAAGATGTAATTGACCTTATTCGTCAGGAAATGAATTTTGTAAAAAAACATCAGGCGTTTCCTAAGAAAAGCCGGATACAAACCATCATTTCCAAAGCCAGGAATTGCAATCTGCCTATTGAAGACATACTCAGGCAGGAATATACTGCATTGCTTGAGTTTAATTCAGAACTTAACCTGCTTAATTTGGCCTACCAGCAGTATAAACTGGCAAATAAACTGTTTGATTATGACGATCTGATGGATGTGTTGCGGGATTCCTTGAGAGACAATATTCCTTTTAGACGAATTATGCAGAAAAATTACCGTTATCTGATGGTGGATGAATTTCAGGACACAAATGTAGTTCAAAAAGAAATCCTCGATTTTATAGCACAGGGCAGCCGCAACATCATGGTAGTAGGTGATGATGCGCAAAGTATCTATGCTTTTAGAGGTGCCAATTTTGAAAACATTCTAACATTTCCTGCAACTTATCCCGATTGTAAAGTGGTAAAAATTGAACAAAACTATCGAAGCACACAGGAACTGCTCAATTTTACCAATGCAATTGCAAATAATGCGAAACTTGGGTATAAAAAATCATTGTATTCAAACAACGAAACCCCTTTAAAACCAATAGTTGCCAAATTTTATGACCAGCAGGCTGAAGCTGAATTTATAGTAGATAAAATACTGGAAATTCGGGAAAAAGGAATTCCCTTAAATGATATAGCAGTTATTTATCGCGCCTCATTTCATGGAAACTTTGTTCAAACTGAACTCCTGAAACGAAGCATTGCTTATGTAGTTGTCGGTGGTATTAAGTTTACTGAGCGACGACATATTAAAGACATGATAGCATATCTTCGAATTGTACTCAATCCTTTTGATGCTGTTGCATGGAACCGCATACTAAAATTAGTACCTGGAATTGGTTTAGTTACAGCCTCCAAAATTTTACAACACATTCAGCAACAAAATGGAAAAATAGACTTTGAGTCTATGGAGAATAGAAAATTTGGAAACGACCTGTTACACTTGCAACATGCTCTCAATCAGGCACAAAGCCCTGAAATTACAGTTGCTACAAAAATTGAGGTTCTGAAAAACTATTACGCGCCTATTCTAAAATCTATTGAAGATGATTTTGATATCCGGCTTCAGGATATTGATGTACTTTACACACTTGCCTGCCGATATGAAACCATTGAACGATTTTTGTCTGATTTTGCTCTTGACCCCCCTTCAACAAAATTTCAAGACCAAAACAGGCCATTAATTGACGAATCAGAAGACAAACCCCTTACATTAACGACTGTACATTCTGCTAAAGGATTGGAATGGCATAGTGTTTTCATTCCTAATTTGCTTGATGGATTATTCCCATCAGTTAGAGCACTTAAAAATATTGATCAATTGGAAGAAGAACGCCGGTTGTTTTATGTGGCAGCAAGCCGTGCTAAAGAACAACTTTATCTCACTATGCCCGGTTTTTTCAACAGTTGGGATCAATACTATACGATGCCAAGCAGATTCATTGCTGAAATTGCAAAGCAAAATTTCCAGATTTGGAAAAATGCAGACTAAAAATTATGTTTAATGACCCATTAAATCGTAACTTATGAAACGCAAAAAAACAAAAAAAACAGCCCCTGAGCTGGAAACGCCAAAAGCTGAAGAAAAGAATCCGGATTCTCAAAACAAAGAAGAAGACACAAATACCAATGAAATAGATCCGGAATACCTGGAAATTCTAATGTCATATACTGAAGAAGACCTGGAAGCTATGGATATGGATCCGGATGAAGCTGAAAACCGATATACCGGTTACGAGATGGAGGAATAGGATGCTATTATTTTTATTTTGGTGAAAAATCATTTGATTAGGATACAAAGCATGATTTATTCTTAGCTTTGTAAAATAATATCCTGTATCTTGGACTCTTAAATTGAATTTATTGCTTCGAAAAATCACCCGTGAAAGATTTCAAATTAAATCTTAAGTATAAAAACATACCTATGAAATCAGTAGTTAAACTTCTGGTCATTGCTTGTTTAAGCATATCTATTAACAGTACTTTTGCACAATCCCTTTCACCACAAGTGGTGGCATCCGGAGGGGGATATGGAACAGGAGGGGGTTATACTTTATCATATACCGTTGGAGAGCCGGTTATTGCTACACTAAGCGGTGGCAGCAATATCTTAACTCAGGGTTTTCATCAACCGGATTTGCAAACAATTGTAAAATTACTTGCAAAAGTGTATTTACAAGGTGCTTACAACGGAAGCAATATGAATACAACTTTACAAACCCCTCCATCAGTATTTCCGCTTAATCAACCATATAGTGGTAGTCCATGGAATTATAATGGACTGGAGAATATAGCAACTATTCCTGCAAATGCAGTTGATTGGTTGTATATTGAGTTGCGCGATAACTTGTTTAATCCTGTTTCTGGAGGCAAAAGAGCGGTCTTGCTGCTTTCTGATGGTAGTTTAAGGGATTCAGATGGAACACCAGGAGCCACCTTTATCGGAACTGTTCCGGGAAATTATTATCTCATAGTCCGGCATCGAAATCATTTGGCTGTAATGAGTGCTTCGCAGATAAGTTTACCCAATTTTAGTGAGTATGATTTTACGATTGCTTCGAATCAGGCATTTGGACCCAATCAACAAAAACCCTTGCAAGGAGGAGTTTTTGGATTATACGGTGGTGAGTTCAATTCAGATGGGGTTATATCTGTAGCTGATTTTAATTTTTTAGTCGCACAAAGTGGCACAAATGTTTATAATGACGGGGATGCCAATTTAGACAAACAAATTACAGTAGCAGACTTTAATTTATATCAGCCGAATGCCAGTATAATAGGAATACAGCAAATCAGATACTAACAGATTTTTTTAGTCATTCTTATTTGAAATTGGCGAGTCTTTTTAAGACTCGCCAATTTTGTTTTTAAGATCATTGATTTGATTCTGCAAATCATTTACCAACGTTGCAAGATTGTGAAAATTGGTCTCAACATCCGGCATTTCTTTACTAATATAGGATTTAGCGTGCCAGACTTCTTTGATATCAGAGGCATTCAAAAAATAAGATTTATATGCCTTGTTGTCAGAACTCATCAGCAAACTTCCGTTGGTAGAAATGTGGTTAAATACTCTTTTGAAAATAATGCCTTCAGAAGCGGATAGAATAATATAAGGTTGTCCGTTTTTAATTTCCTGAATATTTTCTACATATTCTCCAATTACAATAGTTCCAGGGGTCAAAGGCAACATAGAATCGCCTTTAATTTCAAAAGCCCTGTAAGTCCCGCTTGGTAAAAAAGGCAATCTGAATTTGGGAAGAGTTTCCATATATTTCGGATCTGTATAACCCTGAAGATATCCGGCAGAAGCCTTCTCCGGTACCAGTTCAATATTTTCATCCCCATCCATCCCAACGGTTAAAGCTAATATTTTAATTTTATCTATGCCCGATGATGGTGGCAAAGTAACAGTTTTGGGGGCTTGGATATCCGTTCCGAAAATTGAGTTATCAGCAGTGTCAGACAAATTCTCGCGCAATAAACGGTCGGTAGAAATATTAAAATGCTCTGAAATTTTTAGCAGGGTCTTATTCGTGGGTTTAGCTCTGCCTTCTTCATAAGCTCCAACTGAGGAACGTTTAATCCCGAGCAGTTCTGCAAACTCTTCTTGGGTGAGTTTTCGCTGAACTCTTAAAAACTTGATGTTAAGATGAATGATGTCGCGTTCTTTAGATTTTTTTAATCCTCTTGTTTTTTTCATGGTACAGGTTTTTTAAAGTACTCAAATAAAAAGTTTTAGGTTTTTGAAGCAGGGGCAGTTATAAACATAAACAGTTGAAAATCAAAATCGCTAATTATTTTTGCAAAAAAAGATAAAAAAATTTGCAGAAACAAATTTGAGTAGTATATTTGCCAAAAATATTAGTTCATCAAAGATTTTCGGATGTAAAATTACTAATAAAATGTTATTCGGCAACTTTTTAACTAATATTATTAATTTTTTTTCAAAAAATATAGCTTCTATTGTTTAACTCATTATAAAAAATCATTGACATGAAATCAGCAAACAATCCATCATCTTTTGGCGAAAGAACAATCACCCTAAATTTACACACAATTATTTTGATTGCTTTGGCCGTTTTGCTAACTAATCTGGTGAATTACGCTTTAACTGGAAAACCCAACAATGTAGAGTTTGAATATGTAGATAAAGGGCTTCCGGTAAACGGCTTGTATTTATTAGAGTTAGCAACTCCTTATCTGCAAGATGTAGTTGCATTTGAAAGTGCCGTAAAAAAAGTTTCCGGAAAATTAGATGTCCCACCTGAATGGCTAATGTCGGTCATGTATTCTGAATCAAAATTTGATGCCGGCATTGCCAATCATCGAGGCAGTGGTGCTGTAGGTTTGATTCAATGGATGCCGGCTACAGCTAAAGATTTTGGTACAACCACAGCAGAAATCAGAAAAATGAACCATGTTCAGCAACTCAATTATGTTTACAAGTATTTAAACAGAGTCAGGACTAAATATCGCGATTTTGAAACGCTTACGGATTTGTATTTAGCCATTCTTTATCCGCGGGCTTTGGAAGGAGATTTTTGCTATGCTTTATATGCTACTCCATCAACGGCATACAAACAAAACTCAGGATTAGACGAAAATGAAGACGGAATTGTAACTGTAAAAGATATTGATTCGAGGATGAAACGAATATTCCCAACTGCCTATATGCTTGATAAGCATGGCAACTCCGGACATGATAGGAACTTATCCTTTGCAGGGTACAAATAATTAAATGATTTTTAGAGTAAAAAGCTTTTTCATACATTCAATATAGTTTAGAACACTTTTTCCCCCGAAACAAACTATTTGTTGTTTCGGGGTTTTTTATGTCTGTCGGGTAGTACGGCTAATAGCTATGAAATTATTACTATCTTTGTGTTTTAAACAAGTAATAGATGAAATTCAAAGAATTAGTATCAGTTGAATCACTAATAGACTTGACTTCTGCCCGGTTGATTGAAACCAATCATACTCATATTGATGGAATTAATGAAATTCACAAAGTTACACCCGGAGATATCACCTTTGTTGATCATCCAAAATACTATTCGAAGGCGTTAGAATCAGATGCATGGGTAGTATTGATTAATCAAACTGACGCACCAAACCCCAATAAAAAAACTATATTATATACCGACGACCCTTTTAATGCTTACAATACCCTTGTCAGGTATTTCAGCCCCTTTGAGCCGATGTTAAAATTAAATGGGAATGCGCTTATTGGAGAAAATACTATTATAATGCACGGGGCAATTGTTGGAAACAATGTAACAATTGGTAGCAACTGTCTGATTTACCCTAATGTTGTCATTTATCCAAATTCACATATTGGCAATAATGTCATTATACATGCCAATACGGTTATAGGTTCTGATGCTTTTTACTTCAAACGGCGGGCAAATGGATACGATAAAATGTATTCATGTGGTCGTGTAATAATTGAAGACAATGTGGAAATTGGGGCATGTTGTACTATTGATATAGGAGTTTCCGGGGATACTATAATCGGTAAAGGCACCAAATTTGACAATCATATTCATGTCGGACATGGAGCTGTTATCGGTGAGAACTGTTTATTTGCAGCTCAAGTTGGTATTGGAGGGAAAACTCATATTGAAAATAATGTATCCCTTTGGGGGCAGGTTGGGGTATCAAAAACGTTAACTATCGGAGCAGGTGCTTCAGTATTGGCACAATCGGGAGTGGCTCACTCACTGGAAGGCGGAAAAACCTATTTTGGTTCTCCGGCAATTGAATCCCGTACTATGATGAGACAAATCGGAATGTTGAAACAATTAACTGCGGCATGGGAAAAAGTTAAAAAGCTGCTTTAGAGTTACAGGATTCAAGTTTGAAATACAAAAAAAAAGCTGTCTTTGGGACAGCCTTTTTTTTGTCTGAAGTTAACAGGTTAATATATTTCTATATCAAAGGGAATACGGCATTGTACTCCTTGCATGTTTTGCACTTCTTTCAGCATTTGAATATAGCGATAATTCTCGCCAAGTTCTTTTTTAAGTATATTTTGGCTTGACTGATTTGTAAAGCTTTTCATGATTTTATCAAAAGCATTCTCTTTTGCAGGATAGGCAGTTGTACGGTAATCATCTTCGTTTAAATTTGCCATATTGGCTGCCAATTCAACTGCATCTTCGATGCCACCTATTACATCTACAAGGCCTTTTTCTTTTGCCTGTGTTCCGGTCCAGATCCGACCTTGTGCTACTTCATGAACCGCTTCTTTGTTCATACCTCGCCCATCAGAAACACGGGTTAAAAAATCATCGTATATTCTATCTACTCCCTTTTGAATAATTGATTTTTCTTCGTCAGTAATTGATCTGCTCAAAATTGCAGAGTTTGGGAAATTAGAGAATTTAGTAGTTTTTACGGTGTCAAATGTAATTCCCAATTTGCTGTCATAAAACTTATCGCCTTCGGCAAGCAGGCCAAAAACTCCAATGCTGCCTGTGATAGTGTTTTGACCTGCCATGATTGTATCTGCCATACAGGAAATATAGTAACCACCTGATGCTGCAACATCTGCCATAGAGGCTACAATCGGTATGCCTTTTTCTTTTGCCAACTTGA
This sequence comes from Sphingobacteriales bacterium, assembly GCA_016700115.1. Lineage (NCBI taxonomy): Bacteria > Pseudomonadati > Bacteroidota > Sphingobacteriia > Sphingobacteriales > Sphingobacteriales bacterium. The sequence continues at coordinate 2,254,737 of CP064999.1, forward strand.
GTTCGCGCCAGATAATATCTGAAGCTAAAGCACTTCCACCTCCTGAATTGACTCGCAAAACTATGGCTTTTACGTTTTCGTCCGTCCGTACTTTCTGAATGATTTTTACGTAATCTTCAGAGGCTATATTGTTTTCATCACCTTTGCCATCCTGAATTCCTCCTTCAGCATAAATGATTGCGACTTTATTTTTTTTATAATCCTTTTTTGAAGCTTCGACGGTTTTAGTGTATTTGTCTAATCCTACAAAACTGATTTTTTCATCAGTTTTAAGCCCCAATTTATCTCGAAGTTGGTTTTGAACTTGATCTATATAACTCAGTTCATCCACTATGCCATTAAGTTTTGCGTCTTCAGCATTCTGAACTTTCAAATTATTGATAATATCGTGTAACTGAGATTCACTCATTTTTCTTGACGGAGCAACTTGTTTTAAATAGGATGAATAAAAACCGTTTATTACTTCTCTTAACTGGGTTCGGTTGTATTCACTCATTTTATTGTAACGGAAAGGCTCAGTAGCACTTTTAAAATTACCGGCATAAAAAACTTCAGGCTCAATTCCAAGGCGATCCAAAGCGTTTTTGAAAAAAGTCAGTTCAATGCTGAAACCTTGTAGTGCTACAATGCCTTGGGGATTTAGATAAATTACATCCGCTACTGATGCCAGATAGTATGCCTTTTGGGTCATTGTTTCGCCATAAGCGATGATAAATTTATCAGTTTCTTTAAATTCAGTTAATTTGTTCCTGATTTCTTCTAAAATACCAAAACCGGTTTGGGTTGCGCTTAGATTTAGAAATATACCTTTGATGTTGTCATCAGTCTTGGCATTTTCTAATGCGTCCAATATATCATTTAGTCCTAAATTTGAATTCACTTCAAACGAACCGGGTGTGAAGAAGAAATTTTCAGACTTGGTTCTATCCGGTATTTCATAGTTCAACGTTAATTCCAACACTGAATTAGGTTTAATTTTTTCAGTTTTGCTCCTTGAAGCTACTCCTACTATTCCGGCAAAAATTATAAAAAATAAAAAGAAAAACAGAAACAACCCCAACAAACTTGCCAAGGTGAACTTAAAAAACTGACGCATATTAATTGCTATTTAAATTGGTTAATTTTTTTGGATATTTCTTTGTTAGTAGTTTGTCAACACTTAATATTACACCTTAGTAATTAAGCAATGAAAACAATTTACCTGCTCACGGGATGTAATTTAGGGAAGCGGGTTTATCAAATAGACAAAGCTTCCCGCTTATGTGAAAGCAGTATCGGTAAAGTCGTTCGAAAATCTGATATTTTTGAAACAGAGGCATGGGGTAAAACTGATCAGCCTTTATTTTTGAACCAGGCATTGGAAATTCAGACTTCTTTATTTCCTTTAGAAGTACTACATCAAATTATTATAATTGAAAAAAAGTTAGGTCGTTTAAGAACAGAAAAATGGGGTGAGCGACGTATGGATATAGATATCTTGCTTTTTAGCAATGAGGTTATCAATACTACTGATTTACAAATTCCACATCCATATCTCCACTTGCGAAGATTTGCACTTGCCCCACTTGTGCAATTGGCTCCAGGTTATATTCACCCCGCCTTTCAATTGACTATCTCTCAATTGTTGGAACAATGCCCTGATACTTTAGAAGTATGGCACTACAAAAAAGCCAAATAGCCATATTTGGACTATTGAGTTATAGTTAATTACTCTGTTTGATAAATCTGATTTAGCAACATTTTGATCTGATGAAATAAATCACAAGTTGTGTTAGCTCTCAATCAGTAGTTGAATTGTTATTTCACCTCTAACAACTCAATATCAAAAATAAGAACAGAGTTTGGAGGTATATTGGTAGCTCCTGCTTCTCCATAAGCCAATGCCGAAGGAATAAGGAGTATTCCCTTACTACCTTCTCTAAAGATTTGCAAACCCTCTTGCCATCCCGGTATGAGCGCATTTAAAGGTAGTTCATCAGGTTTGCCCCGATCATACGAAGAATCGAAAACTGTGCCGTTTAACAAATATCCTTTTTGGTTAACCACAACTGTATTTTCCAGAGTAGGTTTTTTGCCCAGTCCCAATCTTGACATGGCAAAATAAAGCCCTGAACCGGTAGGTTGGGCAATCAGTCTGTTGTCGGCAATGTATTGCTTGATTAGGTCATTGTCTTTTTGTAGTTGACTGATACTTTTAAGTCCTACTTTTGTCCGGTTTAGCGGAAGCAATTTTGGATTTGATGTTGTATTTTCTTCACTTTTAGTCTCGTTTATCCTGATACCTATTTTTGGTCGGGTGGTATCAGGACTATTTATCAAAGTATCCGGGTATTCTGTTTTATTTTCTTCTTCGATAAAATACCCAATTAATGCGCTTAAACCAATTAACACAAAAAGCGCAACTGAAAACCAAATTTTCCATGAAAACGGAGAAGAACTAGTTTTAGGGGTAGCAGTTTTTGCATTTTGAATGGTCGGAGGCAAATCGGTAACATTCTTCTTTCCGGTGGTTGTATTTTCTCGATGAGTATTTCTTTTTTCTTTTTTTGCCTGTAACGGCACTTTTTCTATAATCTTAAGCAGTTCTTCGGCCGTTTGCACTCTTTTATGAGCATCTCTGACAAGACAAAGTTTTACAATTTCATTAAAAGGAGCCGGTAGTTTGTCAATCTGTTCAACCGGGATATTTTTATTCAGAATATTATCTAAAATTTGTCCTTGAGTAGTGCCTTCACTTCTTTTTCCAAGTAACGATTCGTTGTTTGGGTTCAGATGGTCGAATAACATGACACCCAATGCCCACAAATCGGTATTAGCAGAGGTTTTACCATTTATACCGAACTTGGCCGGGTTGATTTGTTCGGGAGACATGTATTCAAATGTTCCGACAAAGCTTTTAGAGGCATCGGTTTGTTCGGCATTTGTGGCCTTACTGATATTGAAATCGCAAATTTTAGGAATCAAATCACCATTGCTTGCCCTTTTAAGCAGGATATTGGAAGGTTTTATATCGCGGTGAACTATTGCTGGTTTACCGGTTGACACATCCGGGCGGTGCAGGTAGTCCAAACCCTTTAGAATGCCTGTAAAAACTTGCAAAAGTTGAGATTCGTCCGGATTTTGCTTCAGCCAATGACTGAGGTCTCCTTCATCAATTAACTCCATGACCCCATATTGCACTTGATAGGGATGCTGATGCTCGTCATGATAGGTATGGTTAAAAAAATCGTAGTACCGCAGCAAATTGGGATGCTGAAAATCTATAGCACGTTGAATTTCATTTTCTAACGAGTATTTATCGTCAGCATCTTCAATTTTAAACCTTTTCAGGGCTACATTACGTTTTAACTGCAAATCATAAGCCTTATAAACCGTTGCAAGTCCGCCTCTGCCTATTTCATCATGAATAGGGTCAAACTGATAACGATTGTTCAGGGTAACTTCGCCCATGTACCGGATATTTAGTCTTGGATATAAACGCTGCAAATTACCACTAATTTATGGCATTACGTTTATTACGGACTTAACATCCTTGGTTAAGCATCAAAATTTTATTCCAGTACCCTACCGTATTAGGGTTACATTTCCATGATAGGTTTTAGTTACATCACCTACAAAAGTTACCTCAATGAAATAAACATACACCCCTAATTCAGAATCGGTGTTTTTAAATGCCCCGTTCCAACCGGACAATATATTATCAGTTTCATAAAGTTGGTTTCCCCAACGGTTATAGACTATCAGATTAAAAGATTCAACTGGATTGCTGTTCACCACTCTGAACAAATCATTCATCCCATCGCCATTGGGCGAAAATGCAGAAGGAATCAATAATTCATTGCGGTTTAATACCTGAACGGTAACCGCATCCATTCCGGTACATCCGTTGGAATTAGTCACTGAAACCGCATATTCTCCTCCATCTGATACGGTAATAGAGGGAGTCACTGCGCTGTTTGACCATAAATACTGAGAAAATCCCTGTTGTGTACTCAAGGTGGTTGATTCTTCTTCTGTAATAGTCAGGTTGCCGGTTATTTCAGGCTGTACGCTATCTATACTGATGTCAATTTCATCGGTTGCCGAACACCCGATATCATTGGTAATCGTTACGGAATAAACACCGCTTTCAGATGCGGTGATGCTTTCGGTAGTGCTGCCATTGCTCCATAAGTAAGATTCAAAGCCTGCTCCTGCATTGAGGTTAAGCGTTCCACCATTGCAAAGAACTGTATCGGCACCCAAATTGACAGAAAAGTCAGCATTGTTCAATATTATGTCAACGGTTCTTACAGTTTGGCAGCCTTGTGGATTGGTAACTGTGATGGTATAGGTAATATCGCTTGTTACAGTTGCAACTGGATTTGGGATATTGGGATTGCTCAAACCGGTTGTAGGCGACCATTCGTAATTGTAGTTGGAGATAAAGTTAATATCGGTCAGTTGTAATTCCAACACATCTGTACTACAGGCTACTGTATCAATATTATTTACCGGAAAAAATGGGGGAGGAGCGACTATGACGGTAACATTGTCTGTTGCCGAACATCCGTAATTACCGGTTACCGTAACCGTATAGGTAGTGGTTTGAGCAGGTGTAGCAACAGGATTTGAGAAATTGGTAACGGATAATCCGTCCGGAGGCGACCAACTATAAGCAAATCCACCTGAAGCAGACAGGTTAATACTTTCTCCCGGACAAATTACCCCTCCTTGTCCGGCATCTACATCCGGATCAGGATTGACATTTACCGTTATGATTCCATAAGCTGTACAACCGCTGGCATCAGTAGCTACTACCACATACTGAGTGGTACTTTCCGGGCTGGCAACAGGATTGGCAATATTGTTAGCAGATAGCCCTGTACTTGGTGCCCAAACATAAGATACTCCGCCGATGACATTTAACTGAGCACCATCACCACCGCATATTGTAGGATCTTCTGAAACTTCTATAGTAAAATTGTTTTGTGCAATCAGGGTGAAAGAGGCTTCTTTTGCGCAACCCTCGCTGTCTGTAACAGTTACTATATAAAACCCTGCGGGAAGGTTGCTGATGGTGGAAGAATTGTTATTGGATTCAACAAAACCGGTACTCCAAGCAAACTCAAAAGGTGGGATGCCCGCAGTTGCCGTGGCGGTGATTACCCCGATATTTGGTTCAGCACAGGTAGGAAATGTTCCGGTCATTTCGGGAATAGCACAACACGAAAGCACAGCTTTAAACGTATATTCAGGATCATCAGGACAAATACTAACTACCCCCCAACTACCTGTTTCTGAATCTGAAAAATTGCGGAAAGTGATGCTTAGGTTTTGTCCGTCAAAAGCAGGAGGACATGCGGCAAGGGTGCTTACTGTGAAACAAAACTCCCACCCGCAACCGGTATCGGTAGGATCGCCAAAATTGTCTCCCGGATCTAAAGGGTCACAAACTCCCGGACAACCTGCATCTGACTCAAAGAAAAATCCGGGACCTTGGGGTCCGGTAATTGCTCCGGAACCACCGCCATCACTAACAACAGGGGTAGTGTACCAATCCCATGCACCACCTCCCGAACATGGAGGAGGAATAGAAGTCGGGGTTAATGTGGAAGCATCCCAACCATTGCCCAAAACAGGCACTAAGCCATGAAACCAGTCGGCTGCATTTTGATTATACCCTTCGACTGTAAAGCAAAACAACACATTTTGGCCGGGCAGATAAGTGCCTAAAACCGGTGGAGGAGTGGCGACTAAACTTTGTCCCAACATACAGATTTCATCTATTGTTTCACCATAGTTTTCCAGACAAAGCTGAAAATCGCCGGTATCGCCGGCAGATCCGCCGCTAATTTGTATATGGTAGGTCAATCCGGGCGTAACAGGAGCGAATGTAGCATTGATATTTCCGGTGGTTGACACCGCACAATCTCGTCCGATAAGGGCATTGCAAGCACCCTCGTAGAGGGCAACCACTGCGGTATCCATATCGAAAGTCAGGGAAACATCCAATATATTTGAAACGGCCACAAAACTATACCATAAGTCGGCTGCAGGGCCGGGCATCGGTATTCCGGCGCAGTTGTTTTGGTTGATATAGGGCAATTCGGCAAATGCGTTTTCGTTATTGCCGATAATACAACTTTGAGTGCCAATGCTGAGTGCCGGAAATGGGAGAGCATTGTCGCAAATATCGTTAATCTCGCTTGGCACTATGACCACAATTGTTGCCGTTCCGCCAACAGTACCGGTGCAAGACGGGTTGCTCATGGAGGTCAGGGTATAGGTAGTGGTAAACTGGGGAGCGAGATTTAGAATATACGGGTTTTCGGTAACACCCGACACGGTTTGGGTCGAAGCACCGTTTGAGTAAGTAAATGTCCAGGGCGGTGAGCCGGTAAAGCTCACTTCTACCGGAACGACATACCCCAACAGGATGACCGCAGCTCCGGTAATATAAGCACTCGGAGGGGCTATAATCACAGTTTTGGTAATTGTACTGGTGCCCAAATAGTTTGACACGGTAAGAGTTACCTCATAGCTGCCTGAAGTTGGGTAGGAAACCGTGGGGAACTGAGCAGTACTGCTGAAAGGAGTTCCTCCCGGAAATGACCATTGCCAGCTATCTAATTCTGTTCCGGCACTTAGATCAAGAAATGTAAAGACTTCACCCGCACAGGGAGGTTGTGCCGACCAGGTAAAGTTGGCAATTGGTTCGGAAGGGGTACATTGAACAGCAAGAAAAGCATTGACCCTTCCGGCTCCTAACTGGCCTTCAAATCCCGGGTTCAGACCGTCAATATTATCGGCGGTTTCTTCAAGACACTGTTCTATCCTGTCAGGTGTTGCGGTGGGGTCGAACGACAGCATCAAGGCCGCCAAGCCTGCTACATAAGGGCAGGCCATTGAAGTGCCATCATAAAATTCGTAAGCAGAAGTGCTTGTAGCTACGGTACTCCAAATCTGAACTCCGGGAGCCATCACATCAATACTATCTCCAAAATTTGAAAAATCGGCCCGGAGATCATTGTCATCAGATGCGCCAACGCTAATCACATATTGATAGGAAGCAGGATACATTAATTCGGATGTGTTGTCGTTTCCTGCAGCAGCAATTAAAACAATGCCTTGATTGTGGGCAGTTGTAAATACGGCCTGCTCGGTGGCGGATGGAGCACCACCACCCCAGGACATACTAATCACATCTGCCCCCGATGCAATGGCATATTCTACTCCTTCAATTGCGCCGGTCAACTGATCGGTTGCATCATCTGCGATTTTTACCGCCATCAAACTGACGTTAAAGCTAACCGAGGCGATGCCCGTGCCATTGTCGGTTACTGCGGCGGCTATTCCGGCACAATGTGTGCCATGAGAAAAATTAAAATTATCGGCAGAAGCGGGAGGGTTGGGGTTGTTGTCGTTGTCGGCAGCATCCCAACCATTGATGTCGTCAATATATCCGTTGCCGTCGTCGTCAATCCCGTTTCCGGCAATTTCTCCCGGATTGGTCCATATATTGGCAGCTAAATCTTCGTGGTCGAGCCGAACTGCGTCGTCCACCATTCCGATTACAATATTGCTGTTTCCGGTTGTGATGTCCCAGGCTTGTTCTGCCTGCGTTATCAAAACATTGTATTGGTTTGGATGAATATCGTTGGGGGTGAGAAAGGTTTTATGCTGGGGCACCTTTTCGGCAAACTCAACATAAGGAAAGCGCTCTAACCTGGAAATCAATTCCGCAGTCAATTCAGATTTATCAAATTTTATGCGATAATACAATTCCATTTCAGGCAATCGGGGAAAGGCCTTTTGAATAGCGGTTATTCCAAATGGTTCGAGCAAGGCTGCCCATCGGGTAGTTTGTGGATTTTGTCCTGATTTAAAATCTACCAAAGGATGTGCAGGGGTTCTGAATTTTACGTAAACCTGCCCTGATATGTACTGAATGGAACTGTTTTGTTCAGGGGGAATTGATATCAATTCACATTGTTCTTCCGGCAAATCATTGCCACACCAAATTGTTTCTGTTTGGCTTTGTTCAAAACAGATGTACAGACAACCAAAGGCTGAGATGGTCTGCAAACTAACCAACCCCCACAAATAGATGGCTATCATCAGACCGGTTAAAATAATTTTTTTCATAGATAAGAGGCTAAAGATGGTTGAGATTTTTCGTTCAATAACAAGTTCACGCAATTTATGAACATTTCGTAACTTGCAAAAATTTTTGGGTTTGAACCCGAAAACAATGTCGAAAATCAGACGACAACGACGGCCTTTAAGGTTGTTTGAATAGTTAAATATTGCGTTGATTTTTATTAAAATTCAAACTTCCCGACATTTTGGTATTTAGGTTGAGTAAGCATGGATTTAAGTTGTTAGAGTTGTGATTTCTGTTTTGCTTCATAATCACGTTGGTTTTATGAATGTATGATGAACAAGGAAGTACTTTTTAATTTTATTTTAGCCTTCTTCTTTTAGCGAGTTTTTGCTGCTTTATAATCGGCTATATGCTGATAATTTTTTTAAACAATAAAACTTAAAGTTTGTGAAGAGTAACATACCCCTGATTAAAAAGATTGCCATATCTACCGGAGGTGGAGATGCGCCCGGTTTGAATGCCGTGATTAAATCGGTAGTGCTTTCAGCAGCCAATCGCGGATGGGAATGTATAGGTATTCGGGATGGATACGACGGGTTGTTGTTTCCCGGAAAGTACAAGAGAGGTGGAATTCAGTTGCTGACACCTGCTGATGTGCAATATATAACCCCGCTTGGAGGCACAATCTTAGGGTCAACCAACCGGGGAAATCCGTTTAAATACCCCGGAAAAGATGCAGACGGAAATGACATTACAATTGATATGACCGACCAATTGATTCAGTCTTTAAAAGACCATAAAATTGATGCGATGATTGCAGTAGGAGGAGACGGGTCATTGAAAATTGCCAATGAATTGGGCAAACGCGGGGTACGGATTATAGGGGTTCCAAAAACGATTGACAACGATTTGGACCATACGGTCGTAACCTTTGGATTTGATACTGCGGTAGCTTTTGCTACTGAATGTATTGACCGGCTGCATACCACTGCCCGCTCGCATGGGCGAATGATGGTAGTAGAGGTTATGGGACGTTATGCAGGATGGATTGCCCTTCATTCAGGCATATCTGCATCCGCAGATGCCATCCTTATTCCCGAAATACCTTACGATATTAACAAAGTGGCAGACTACCTTTTGAACAAGGTTTACCCTTCAAAACAATATGCCATTATCGTAGTGGCAGAAGGTGCATTGCCAATTGGCGGGCAACAGATTTACCAGGAAAAAGACGGCGGAAAAACCAAACGATTGGGTGGAGTCGGGGAAAATGTGGCAAAAGATCTTTCCGGGTTAACCAAAATTGAGGTGCGAGATGTAGTTCTCGGACACCTCCTGCGAGGAGGCAGCCCTACCGCTTTTGACCGGCTTATTTCATTGCGCTTTGGTGCTGCCGCCACCCGTGGGCTTGCCGAAGGACGCAATCAGGTGATGGTATCTATTGACCCTCCAAAAATTGAGTATGTAAAACTCGAACTTGTTGCCGACAGAATGAAAAAAGTAGATGTGAGCAGCGATACCATTTTAACAGCAAAAGATTTGGGTATCTGCTTCGGAGATTGATATAATGTTCTGATGGGCAATATCGCAGAGTTATGCTTCTTCGGTATTTGTGATCTCAAAAATGGTGCGGTTGCTTTGAAAGCTCATAGTTTTCTGCAATTTAGTTTGAACAAATATAGTTGTTTTGATAATTGCCGGTATATGTCAAACCTTATAGGTTTGTCAAACCTATAAGGATTTAAACACGCCACCTTTCAGGTTTTTCACTTACCTAACCACCGCCACCTTCCCCCTCGCCAACACCATGCCCAATTGCTCGACGGAATACAAATACATCCCCTCCGGCAGATGTGCCACCGATATTGTCTCGTCCTGAAATAGGTTTACACTAAAAAGTGTAAAAATGGACAAAAAAAGTAAATTAATTACAGGATTAAAATCCGGAAAAATCATCATTCAGAAGCCGAATAAGTATTTTACAGATTCGGAAAAACATCACATTCTTCAGGAACTGTTGAGTTCGGGTAGTACTAAACAGGAGATTTGGGAAAAATACACCGGGCAACAGGAAGAACACGGACAACTGCTTCGGTGGATGCGACAATTAGGCTACGATACTTCTGTTAAAACCAGAAGACCTAATTTTACAGCCAATAATGATACAGTTATGGCACAAAAGACAACAACATCAGAAAAGATAATCGAAGACTTTGAAACGCTTCAATTGAAAAAAAGGATAGCAGAACTGGAAGCTCAACTCAAAGAAGCCGAGATGAAAGCCATTGCCTTTTCTACGATGGTGGACATTGCCGAACGGGAGTTTAATATTCCGATAAGAAAAAAGTACAATACCAAGCCATCGAAGAAATGAAAAACACTTTTCAGAACATAGGACTTGCCAAGCTATGTTCTTGGCTTGGTATCACCAGACAGGGATATTATCAAAACTCGTGGAAAGCCATTGATACCACTATCGAAGAAGAATTAGTGCTGCAACAGGTAAAGCAAATCCGGCAAAATCATCCGAGATTAGGCACTCGAAAACTCTATGAAAAATTGCAACCCTTTCTGCTTGAAAACAGCATTAAAATGGGTAGAGATGCTTTGTTTAACTTACTTTCATCTAATCATTTACTGATAAGAAAAAGAAAGCGGAGAATACAAACCACCAACTCTTATCACTGGCTCAGAAAATACCCTAATTTGATAAGGGATTTTGTACCAACCGCCCCGAATCAATTATGGGTAAGTGATATTACCTATTGGAAAATAGCTGACAATAAACATCTGTACATCAGTTTTATCACCGATGCTTACTCACACAAAATAGTAGGCTGGCACGTAGCAGAAACATTGGAAGCTATCGAAAGTATTGCCGCCCTGCAAAAGGCTCTCTCTGCCTTTGAAGGGGCAGAGAGCCTTTTGCCGCTCACACACCACAGCGACAGAGGCATACAATATTGCAGCAAGGAGTATGTAAAGTTATTACAGGATTACAATATACAAATCTCAATGACCGAGAACGGAGACCCTCTTGAAAATGCTGTTGCCGAAAGAGTAAACGGTATCATCAAAGAAGAGTATTTAGAGGCTTACCAAGTCAGTAATATCAAGGAAGCAACGGAGTTATTGAACAGCGTTATACAGCTTTACAATGACGACAGACCACACCTAAGCATCAGTAAACTTACTCCCAGTCAGGTACATCATTCATCAAACCCAATAAAAACACAAAGATTATGGAAGAATTATTATCAAAAAAAGGTAACTCCTGTAAACCAATTGCAGGACTAATTTTTAATTGTAAATTTGTATCAGGATTTAATCATTAACCTGTAAACTTTTTTTAGGACGAGTCATGGATTGAAGAACCCACCCCTTGCCCCTCCGAAGGAGGGGAATTTTCAGGGATGCCCACCGGTTTTGCTATGGCTATGGTTTCGGTATAAACCGAAGTATCCTGACAAACTATGAGCGTCAGGGTAACGGTAAAGCTGCCGTTGTCGGGATATATGTGTACGGGGTGTTCTTGAGAAACGGGCGGGCTGCCGTCGCCGAAATCCCAACTTAGCAGACCGCCTTGTTCTAAGTAGGCGTTTTGGCTGAGGTTGGTAAACAATACGGTGTAATCTAATATTTCGTGATTGAAAGCGGCTTCTGGTTCGGGGTCGAAGCCGATGCAAACCGCACGGGTAAGGGTGGAAGTATCGTTGCAAACAATGGCTTGCAGGGTAACGGGAAACAGCCCTGATGATTGGTAGGTGTGGGTGGGCAGGCTGCCGCTACAAGGCTCGTAGCCCTGACCACAAAGCAAAAGCGGGCTGCCATCGCCCCAGTCTAAGATATAATGCCCGCCGTCTATGCTGTCGGGGTAAACATACTGGGTTTGGTTGGCAAAGGCTATGGTTTGGGGCATGGATGGGTATGGCAGCACCAAAAAATCAGCCTTAGGTTCGGTAAGCAAACCCATGCAGTTCAGCCGGACCAACCAGGCGTCTGCCCCCTCACCTGAAGCGGTGTTGCTCTCCGTTCTGCCGCACAGCACATACCCGCTTTTGCCGCTAAAGTCATGGTTTTGAACGATGAGGTCGTAGAAATAGTCCGGTCTGTTGCCTCCGTATCTCCGTTTCCAAAGCGTGTTCCCCGAACTGTCAAGTTTTACAATTTCGGCATCTTTTAGTACCAATGGAGCCATGGAATATGGGTAGGTCGTACCGGCAACGACAACTTCTCCCGTTGTTAATTCTTTTATGCTGGATGCGGGACTTTCCAAAAAATGTTCGTTGTTTATCCATGCAACACTATGATCCGGGTTAATCTTGTAAACATAAGCATAAGTATTTACATTGGGATGGTATCGCCTTCCGGAAAAAAAGATATTTCCACTATTGCCAACAAATAAACTTGTTGCTACATCCAACGATATCCAAGTGGAAGGATTAAGGTCGAATACCTGATGCCAAAGCCAGTTACCAAGGGAGTCTATTTTGATCAGGGCTATATCACCTGTAACCCCATCTTGGTTAACTGTAGCCAGCAGGTATGCCCCGCCGTCGGGCGTGGCGGCTATGTCTTGTATCCAGTTGTATTTGAACGGGGTATTGAAGTAATAGTTGTATATGGTGTCTAATAATAACTCACCCGCATTGGGATGTAGTTTTGTTAAATATAAATTCCTTCCATCTAAATCGGGCTTTAGTATCCAACCTCCGGTAAATAACAGGTTATCGCTCGTTAATGCTGCGCAGAATGTTTGGTTTTGCTGTAGCTGCCAATCTTCATTAGATATGCCATCTGTCATTTCTAAATATTCATTTAAAACAGTATAATAGCTGAATAGTCTCTCTGTATTTAAATTCAATGCACTGTTAATCAAATAATAATTACTGTTGTTGTATTCAATAAGGTCTTCCGCAATAGTTGCAAAATAGCTTCCTGTCAGGTCAGTTTTATTCCAATTAAGGCCTTCAACACTAACAGAGGCTGTATAAGAATTCCATTGCTGAGTAGAAAGGTTTTTATATGTGCCCGCCACTATATATAGAGAGTCTCTTTGCAAAATTTTATCTGCCTGTTGCACATTTGCCCACGAATAATTTTGCATAAAATAGGGCTGTGGCTTTGCCGTTAAAAAGGGTAAAGCAGATAATGCTACAAATAATATTATGTTCTTCATAGTTTTATCAACTAAAAAATGGCACGCAACTTTTGTTGCGCGCCATTAAAGTTTTAAAATTATTTAACAATTAAAAATTTATTGACGGTAACTGGGCTGCCATTAATGCTGACCGAATAAAAGTACAAACTGGCAGTATAATTATGGACATCAATTAAATATTCGCCACTATCAATAAATGTTGCTGTGTTTAATACTTGCCCAATTGGGCTGTACAGAATAAAAAGTGCAGTCTCCCTACTATCCAAATCATAACTGAGGGTTGCAGTATGATTGGAAGGATTAGGATAGATTGCAGATACTTTATCCTGCAAGTTTTTAAACGAAGTGTACCATGTATCGCCACCATTTGCCAAAACAGGCAATTCGACAGGAAATTCTATCGTCTTTGCTAAATATAGCAATGCCTGCGCCTTGTAGCTTGTTTTCGTTCCGCTTTCGGCTATATCTAATAGTTGGTCTTCTTCGGTGGTAGTGATGTCGAAATTGGTGCGGTTGCTTTGAGAATCCATAATTTTCTGCAATTTAGTTTGAACAAATATAGTTGTTTTGATAATTGCCGGTATATGAGGCTGTCTAAAAAGCATCCACATTGTGGGTTAATTTAAGCTGATAATTAAGCGGCTATGTCCCATGCACTATCAAAAATGATAAAGTGGAGTACTATTGCTTGATTTTGGTCGGTATATGAGGGATTTTGACCGTTTTTTTGTGCATTTCCCTTCTTCTTTGCCAATTTTCTCAAGTTATGCCCTATTGCCATTAACCCAAATTCAATAGCAACCTTATCAAGCCCCCTTAATGTGAACCTTGTGAACTTGTTGTTGCTTTTCATTTGTCCGAATGCCGCTTCTACTTCTACCGGTCGTTTGCTCCGGTAGTATAACCCTTTTGGGGAAGTAAGCAGTTCTCTTGCTCTGTCTCTGTGCCGGTTCAGATTATGGCTGACTTCCATCCTTCTGTTTCCGGGTGAGTTGTGGCACATTTCCCGCATCGGACACCCTTCACAATGTTTGGCTTCATAATAATGCAATTCTGATTCATAACCATTGGAACTTATCCGTTTGCCTTTTCCGGCGAACTCCATCCTTTTATCCATCGGACATACATAATAATCTTCCTGTTTGTTGTAGTATAAGTTCTGAACCAGAAATGGATTATTCTTTTGAGCCTTTTTTTGCTCATGGTGGAAATAATTGTATTTCACATAACAACAAGGCTGCCACAAATATAAGATAAGACGGTCGTGTTTTTTCTTCTATATTATAGATATTTAAGCGACATTGACCAAATCTGTTGGCATAAACCCGTCTGCGAATTGAGTATTAAAAATTGAATCGGGCGATTTTCGTACCAATTTAATAACTGTTTTGACCGTAAAACGCGTATTACAGAGTATTTTGAGGTCTAAAATGCTAAAGTTAGGGTTATTGTATTTAACCTGATATTGTGCCTGCAAAATTTTAGCCGTCAAGGTAGCGGTAAAGCATAGATTAACAAAATTGGTCAGATTTTTCGAGGTGTAGTTTTTGAAATCGGATAGTCCGAAAAATTGTTTGGCATCCCGAAAGTCAAACTCAATCTGAAAACGCAAACTATAATAATCTATCATAGTTTGCCAGTCGAGGTTAGGGTCGGTGGTGCAAAATTTAGAGAAGGCTACTTTTTGGGTTTTCAAATTGGTTATTTTTACTATCCCCACATTTAACAGGTTTTTGCTTAAGGATTTGTTGTAACAGGGCAGTTGCCATATCTGAGTAAGGAGACCATTTTCGGTTTTGGTGTCTTTCAGTTCTTGGTTATCAAGGTTGTTCAAATCTACTTTTTCTCCGTATTTTTTGGGTCTTCCCCGATGTTTTGGGGCTACTGGGTCTGAGTAGGCATAGACGAGGGCGGCATTTACAGGCAAACGGGTAATCAGGTGAAGTCCGGTCTTTGTTACCGCAGAGAAATAATCTGCCGAGGCATAAGCACAGTCTGCTACCATATAGGTCAGGTTGATGCCCGGTAAGCACGAAAGCAACTTGTTTAACAAGGCGGTGAATGCCCGAAAGGATGCCGTAGGATTGGGCTGCTTGGGTCGGTTTTTGCTGCCTTGCTTCCTGCCACGAACCAAACATCTGCCTTCGGCACTGCGCGCTTGCCAGCTAATGCCTTCTTTTTCTGTTCCGCTATCCGCTTCCTGTCCCCCTCTGTCTGTACGACTTGCTCTACCACCATCGGATATGATTTCCGTTTCCCCACAGCTATCAGAGAAGCACAAAAAAACAAATCCCGAATATGGGGCATTTCTGAATGCTGCTCCAAAACTTCGACAAACCATAGGTCTTGTCCCGACTTTTCCCTTCTACCACTTCGTCTATGGCTATAATATAATTCTCCTCCGGTTGATACACCCACTTCAAAAACAACTTCATACGAATGCGCTCCCACAGGTAGTCCTCTGACATAAAACGAAACCAAGTGCGAACAGAGTAGTTACTATAGCGGCATAAACTCCGTACACTTACTCCATATCGAATACACATAAAACAGTACAGAAAATCCCTTAATTGTAATATCTTTGCTACTGACAGGATGTCTTTATATAACTCTAAAGGCAGAATGTTGGGAGGCATATACTTTGATTTTGGGTTTGCAATTCGCAAAATTACAAAGATATCGCCTCCCTTCTTTTTTTTAATGTGTGGCAGCCATGTTGACATAAGCGGCTATTTGTTTGTTTTCCAGCATTTCGTAATTCTCTTCGCTTCCATAACCTGCATCGGCTGATATTTCTTTGCTTTGGGTTTCGTATTGTTGTTCAAAACCGTCGAGGTGCTTTTCTAAAGTCGTGGTGTCGCCAGGCGTTTGGTGGATGCTGTAATGGGTAATGAACTGATCTTCGGTACTGATTTGTGCATTGTAAGCCGGTTTCAGCTGACCGTTTTGCATGTGGTCATCTTTCAAGCGCATAAAGGTAGCATCCTCATCTGTCTTGCTGTAGCTGTTCCTCCCGCCAAGCGTTTCCAACTGTTGCTCATATTGCTCCAATTTGGGCAGGTGTTCTTCTGCCAACTTTTTTAACTGCTTTTGGATGGTTTTGTCTTTGTCTTTTATTTCGCTGTTCAACTTTGACAGCATTTCTTTTAGCTCTTTGCTGTCAATGGCTTTGGAGGTATCCTCCCCATCCGGTTCCGATTGGTCTTCTTTAATCTGTGATTCTATTACCGACAAGATTGCCTGTATTTTCTTTTCCAATTTCGCTTTGTTTTTCTCTACACTCCCTTTCCACACAAAACGATAACGATTGGATGCCGATTCTATCTTCGTACCGTCTATGTATTGGACTTCAAGGCTGACATATTTCAACTTCTGTAACATGCGAACCACATCCCCGAACAACTGCTGAATACTCCCCTTCAGCCTTTTGCCCCGAAAATAATTGATGGTTCTGTAATCGGGAAGGCTATTCCCCCGAAAGCCACATAAAATGAATGTTTTCATGTAACGCTTTTTCGATTTTACGACACGAATAAATATTGTTTAAATAGGCGTAGAACAATACTTTTAACATCATGCGGGGATGATAACTCGTCGTACCTCCGCCTTTATATTGCTTGATTATGTGGTCTATATCCAAACCATCCACCAATTCATTTACTAACATAACGGGATGGTTTGCCGGTATCTTGTCAAAAATGTTTTCAGGAAACAGGCTTAACTTATTGGCGGGTATGGCTTTAAATTGTGGTTTCATTTCGCTTGTTTTTATTCCTAAAGTTACAGTTTCTTTCCCTCATAAAAAAATATTTAAATCACTTTTTTTGATTTATGAGAACTGCTTTTTGAGGGGCTTTTTAGACAGCCTCAAACCTATAAGGTTTGGAACAACCTACCGCACCACCGCCACCTTCCCCCGCGCCACCACACCGCCAGCCTGCTCTGCTACATAAACATACAACCCCACCGGCAAATGCGCCACCGAAACGGTTTTGACGGTTTCGCCCGCGGCAAGGGAGGTTTGCAGGAGGGTTTGACCGGTTAGGTTGTAGAGGGTAAGGCTCGTTTCGACTTCGCTCAACGAGCGGGGCGGGTTAGTGATGATGAACTGGAGTGTGTTTTGGGCTGGGTTGGGGTAAACTATTAAAGAACCCAACCCCTCCGAAGAGGGGATTTCAGAAACGCCCACCGTCTGAACAACCACCTCCTGCGAATAAACCGAAGTATCGGCACAGACTACCAACGTGAGGGTAACGGTATATGTGCCGTTTTCTTCGTAGCTGTGGGTGGGGTGTTCTTCGGAAACCGGCGGGCTGCCGTCGCCAAAATCCCAACTTAGCTGACCGCCTTGTTCTAAATAGTCGTTTTGGCTTAGGTTGGTAAAGATGATTGTGCCTCCGGTATCTTCATAGCTAAATCCTGCCTGCGGATTGGGAGCAAAGCCGAGGCAAACAGATTGGGTAAGGGTGGAAGTATCGTTGCAAACTATTGCTTGCAAGGTAACGCCATAAATACCCTCGGTTTGGTAGGTGTGTGGAATAGTGTTAGCACTACAAGCGGCGTAGCCTTGCCCGCAGAGGTAGGGCGGGCTGCCATCGCCCCAATCTAAGTGGTAGTATCCACCGTCTATACTGTCGGGGTAGGCGTACTGGCTTTGGTTGGTAAACAGGAAGCGGGCGGGCAGGTTGGGGTCTTGCGATATGGTAAATGCTGCCTGCGGCAGGGTGAGCAAACCCATGCAGTTGGTTTTGACGATGTAAGCCCCACCAAGAGACCACAGTTCAGAATTAATTGTTTCAATAGTATCTGCGCGACCCACACAAATATAGCCTCCTAAAGGTTGCGGAACAGGAGTGAAATTATAAAAGTAATCGTACGATATCCCATAATCGAATATCCGTGTCCATAATGGCTCACCATCGCTACCACGCACTTTCATAATAAATGCTTCTGTATAAATACCTGTTTTACGCGTTCCGCCTATACATACAAAATTACTCCCTACTTGATAAACCCTTCCTATATAACCTCCACTAACACCCTCTGAAAAATACACCCGACTCCAAAGTACTTCATTTAAGGAATCTAAACGGAGCATAGAAGGATACAGTTTATTGTTACTAACTGTACCGGGCAGATTACTCCCTCCTGCCAAAGCAAAACCATTATCATTTGTCTGTATGCCATCTACAAGTTGATCTTCATAACCAATACTATAAGTTTCGCTCCATTCCATAATACCGGATTCATTTATTTTCGACAGAAAAAAATTTCCGAAAAAAAAGCCAGGATTAACCTCTACTCTGCCAATTGCATAAACCCCCCCTTCAGAAGAAGGTAATAACTTATAAATTATATTACGATGGTTATAAGTGCCATAATTATTCCGCCAAACCACCTCGCCATCGGTCATTTTCAGCAACCACATTTGAGTAGGAACAGTGCTTAAAAATGTCTCTCCGCCAACATAATAAGTATTGGTTTCAGGATAATAATGCATACATGCTGCATCACCTTGATATGGGAACTGTTGAAGATTGTAAAAATTGAGCAAATTTCCGTCGAAATCCACCTCCATCAAGTATTGAGTGTCATGAGTTTCGTTAGTAATCGGATTAACTACACCATTATTCATCCGACCACTTATTGCGAAACCTGTTGGAGTTTGGATTAAGTCTCTAAGAACAAAATCGCCGAAATCTTCTCCAAAATTGAACGATATTGTGTCTTCTATTTGATCATTGGTAAAAATCAATTTTACTTTTTCAAAACTGTTAATATCCTGAAAATGACCTGTACCTAACAAAACTTTATTCCCATCGTAATACTCAATCTCACCTACAGCTTGGGTAAACAATGTTTTTATGTTTTTTTCATAGTACTTATTCTGTGCCCAAATTGGTTGTATTAAAAAAGTGCATGCCAATATAATTATAAGTCTCCACATGATATGAAATTTAAACTTTAGGGAATTAAAAAAAGACCTTGCTTTATATATATGCAAGGTCTTTAAAAAAATCGCTATTTACTGATAACCGTAAATTTACCAACAATAGGCATATTGCTATTGTCTTTGATGTGGTAATAATATAGCCCGCTTGACCAGTTACCAATATCTAAGGTAAATACAGACTTTTTGTTGTCTAATGAACTTTCCATTTGTAGATTACCCTGAGAGTTAAAAATCTGTAACTTATAGTTTGTATTTTTTTCAGGAAAATACTGAATAGAAAGTATATCAGTTGTAGGATTGGGATATACAATAACCTTCGGGTCTTTTACAATATTTTTATTTTTAAAATGTACATTCCAGTTTCCTATATTTTCGGCTATTATGGAAGGAAGTTGAGGCAAGGCAAGTATTATTTCTTCACCGAATGCTGTATATAGCATTACTCTCGCATCCATCGAAGCAAGGGTATTTGTAGCAGCTATTTGGCGCACTAAAGTTTCTTCTTCAGAAGATAGTTCCATATAGGTGCGGTTGCTCTGACCCAAATCTTTTTCTATCTGAACAAGTTGTTTAAACCAGAAAGATTCTTCTTCCGTTTCGGATAAGGTTTCAGTAAGTGCCGATGTTAGCGTATAATCACTTTCTTCTAAAGCGCCGGCAATTTTTAACCTTGTTGCCATATCGGTTTCTACTGAATTGAGCAAAGACATAGCCGAAATTGTATCTTGTTCTTCTAAAAGGTAGTTCCAATATTTATTGAGCATTACATAATCTACCTCTCTTTCCTCACCCATTTCTCTGACCATATAATCCGGTATTTCCCGCCAGGTTGAGCAGCTAACTGTATTCCCGCCAAAAGAGCACGGTGAATTAATTGTTGTAGCTCCGCCATAATCAACAATAGTAGGAGTAAGTTCAACTACCGGGCGATGATAATAGGTAAACCCATCCGCAATAACAGAAGTAATATCAAAATATGTAGAATTGATGAATACATTATCTGCCGGACGGGGGAAAGATGGGTTGCAGTTACCTTGGTCATCCAACATCCCAAGAATACTATTGACGGTATCGTCTATCAGTAAAATGGGATATTCCTGATCTAAAAATTGGTTGCAATACAATTGAGTGCCTTCGTTATCACCAATCAGCCAAACACCTATACTGTTTTCAGAAAATACACATTCGTGAACAATATTAGTTACCCAAGAATTATTGAGCAAAACAATGCCGGCTGAAGTTTCATTGATATAGTCGTTGTAGATATTGAGTTGTGCGCGAGATATAACCATACCAAACGATACATTTGGAACATTCGCTAAACCTGTTATTTCATTAGAAATTGTGTTAATTTTGCCGCCTAATGCCTGGATTGCAAAAACACAATCATTGAACTTATTGAATCTTACATTGTTGGCGTATGAACTTGAAAATGAAGTTGCTGTTAATGACGTTCCTACTGTACAGTCTTCAAAAATGTTTTCATCAATAATCCAACTGTTTATGTCCATTCCTCTAATGCCATACTTAGGTGTTCCAAATGTGTTGCCTGTTCCAAAAGCATTGCTGTTTCCTATAAACAAGCGGGAATATTTTTCGCCGTAAATACAGGCTTCGGTGGTAAAGGTGGCGGTACCGGCAAGCACATTGAACGGGAAGATTAATCCGGCATTACTGCATCTGAATATTGTGCCTTCAATTCTTGAGGCTATTGTTCCAATTGGTGCAGTATTGGTGTACCAACTCAGGTTCAACCCTTGAAAACAATTATAAAATACTCCGGTTTGGGTAATAATGACCCCCCCCGCAGAATTGATTGCTTCCGTACTGTTGGTAGAAGGTTGTAATACTAAAGGGGTTAATGTTTGGCATAGAGTACTGCCGGGATCGCTACATAACTCATTTTGATGAGCTTCGATTTGAGTAGCCATATCATTTACATCAATAATAGGTGTAAACATACCGGCAGCTCCAATAATAGCATTGTTTATATGCGAATTTACCGCACTGTTCAAGTTTAATACTCCGTAATTAGGCAATGCATCTATCATTATTGCACGAGAAACCCCATAACCAGGTCCGACTATTCTGATGCCTTGCCAAACAACATTACAAGGAAGAAGCCCATCTAAAGTTACACCGCTTAAAATCCGCAAAACTGCTCCGTCTTCTACAATAATTCTACCAAGAGGTCCAAAAAAAGCGGTAAATCCAGAAAGATCGAGTACTATTCCTCTTGGAATAATAATATCGGCATTGATGTTTATTATGCCTCCTGTCGGAGTGCCGAAAACTGTTATCAGTTCGTTAGAAGCTGTTGACCAAGTACTTGAACTTTGTACCACGTAAGCCAAATTGTCATAAACCATCGTTAACCCATTTGAGTTTTGATCTATCAGAAACTCGGTTTCCTGCAAACAACATAGGAGTTCGTGATAAGTATCTATAACTTCAGGTGTTTCATCTGGTGGTGGCGGGCAACAATATTCAACCGCAGTAACTTCAGCTAAAATGGTTGTACAACCCCATTCATTGGTAACCTCATAAAAAATCAAATAAACTCCTTCTATTCCAACAATAAAGTTGTAGGGTGGTTCATTAATGTCTGTATCATTACCGTTGGGGTCTATTACAGTAAGCACACCGCCGGAAGGCATTGGGGATAGTTGTACAGTATCGGCAATACAATACTGGGACATTAGGTTTTCTATAATAGGCATATCGGGCAAGGGGTTCACGGTTACGGTAGCTTCACCGGTTGCGGTACAGTTGCCGGAGCCGGTTAAAGTAACCGTTACGGTATAAGTAGTGGTAGTGTCGGGGCTGACGATGATGGCGGGGGCATTTGAACCGTTGCTCCATAAATAGCTACTTCCGCCCAATGCAGTTAGTGTAGTCGTTTGTCCGGCGCAGATGGTTAAGTTATCGGCATTAATGATTGCAATTGAATCACATTCCAACACAACAGAGACGCTGTCTATATAGATATGATATTGAAAAACAGAATCTCCTAAATTAGTGTAGGCACTCATTAAAAGTGTACTGATTTCTTCATCTGTTGTGTTAACCCATGAAAAAGTGTAGTAAGGTACAAGATTAAAATCTATATTGTTTAGTGTGTCTTGCATGGTAACACCTGACGGCAATATGATGGCAGGGTCCAAATCTACCCCGCAATCGTCCGGAGTCATATTTGTTGCAGATATAGAACCGCATATATTAAAAGTACCCGTTGTGCAACCCATAAAAGGGAAAGAAGAGCATGGGTACTCGTCCAATGCCGTAAAAAGCAAGGTTGGTACTAAGCCTGAAACGGAGGATGAGTCAGTTGCAACAGAAAGTGCACTAAAGCCGACCGTAACCTCACAACCGGGCGGGATAGGGTTAGACAAGGGCAGGCTGACCGTTTCCCAATCGCAACCGGCTTCACAACGAAACAGGTGGAGCACATTGTTATCGTTATATTGTATTATATCCGGCGAGTTTGGTCTCTCTGTAAACCGATAATCGTTAATCTGGTCTTCAGGATCAAACTGGAAAAAATAATTATTGCTTCCATAAGTTAAAAAATCTTCAAAATCACCGTAACATATCAAATTGCAGTTTGGGTCGCTACATTGAATTTCTATGGGTTCGTGATTAACTATTATGGTTATTCTTTCTGTTTTGCAAATGTCGTTACAACTTACAAGGGTATAACAAAACTGAAAAATTCCTAATGAGGTTGCTGTAATGGTTATTGTGTCGGAGTTAATATCTATATCAAGGTCGCCAATATTAAAACAATCCAAGTCAAAACTAATTGTAACACCTTCGGACAGGGTGTCATTGCTTAATATGCCGTTTTCGCCATAAATAGGGATGGTGAGGGGGTTGTTGGCAGATAAGCCATTCAGATAAATATGGTAGGTATCGGGTGTGGCAAATATTTCGCAGGGCTGTTCACAGACTTCTTCTTCCGTCATATCTGTTATATGATAGCCAAGGGCGCAAAGAATTTCAAGTTCGGCACCCGTTAAAACGCGTCTCATTTCGCCGGCACTGATACCGGGATGCATCACATAATTTGCCGAACTAAGCCCTAATAAGGCTGTACAGGTTGTATCTAAATGAGATAATTTGTTAAGAAAAACGGAGAGTCCATCGGTATCGGTAAAATCTATATTGCCGGCTACATTTACCGGTGCTAATATATAGCCGGTATAGTTTTTAAATCCTAATTGCAGCGAGCATCCAAAGGCAAAGTCGTCGGGCATTTCGTTAAAAACATCTGTGTTAAAGGCATAATTGCTGCAACATTCTGTGGTCGGACCGGAGCTGATTAAAAAGGCTGAATCGGGAACCGAAAACAAAAATTTATCCCAACGGCTGTAAAAAGAGCCATCAACAGGTGTGCCGTTCAGAGATATACGCGAACCAATACCTAAAATATGCAATGCTTCGTGCAGGGCAACAGAATAGAGGTCGTAATGTAGCGTGTCTATACCGAAACCTGTTTGCAGCGAGTCGTCGTCTGCTATGGTATGCCAAAGGGCATCCAAATCAATAGTCAGTATTCCCATATATTCCGTTGAGGTACTTGTGCCATATAATTTTTCAAGGATAGGGCTGTCGGCAATGCCGCAATCAGACATCCAATAGGGGCTTCCGGTACCCAAAATGTCTTCAGGAAGGGTATCTTTTTTAATTATTAAATGTATGTCGGGCAGCAAAGTTGTGGAGTAATCCATCATTTCGGACAAATCGGAAAAAACCCTGCAAATGGTTTCTTCCTCTTGGGGTGTCCAAGAGCCGGTAAACAACAACTGAAAAAAGCCGCTGTTGCAGGCACCTTTAAAAGCACCGGAACCATCGCCCGGATAAGGGAAATCGTCATCGGTGTAAGCATTACCAAACCGGTCGTAAAAATGAGGAGTTTGTCCTTGTTGAAGCGGCGGCTTCTCAATTACTCCGCAAAAATCAAGCGGTTGCCCCATTAACACATTACCCCCCCCCCCATATATAATAGGGAAAACGATACGAAGACAACCAACGACCTAAAGCCGGAAACAGGGAAAGAATTTTTTTCATTACGCATAAAATTGGAGTTTTAATGCGGTTTAAAGAATGTTTTGTTAGTTAGTTTGTGTTCCCCAATTGCTAAATATAGGTGATGCAGATGAATGACGGAGCAATATACAAAATAGTGGTGTGAGTTGTTAGTAAAAAAAATAAAATATCCTTCAATTTTTAGGAGCGGGTCAAGGAGCAATATTTTTCCCGCAGATAACGCAGATTTTCGCAGAATTTTAAAGGTGCAATGACTTATTGCTGGGGTGCTTTGACTTAATTCAGGGGTGCTTTAAGTCTTTGCAGGGGCACTTTGAGTCATTGCAGGGGTGCATTAACCCGTTGCAGGGGCACTTTAAGCCAAAACAAAGGTGCAAGAATCTGTTGCATGGGTGCATTAAGTCTTTGCAGAGGTGAATTGAATTATTGCAGCGGCACAATAAGCCTTTGCAGGGGTGCAATGACCTTTTGCAGGGATGCAATAAGTCAATGCAGGTATGCATTGAGTCTTTGCAGGGGTGAATTATGTCTTTGCGCAGGTGCTAAATTGTTGGTTTTGGTGTTAATTCGGGTTGTAGGAAGCCTGGTAATGGCTTTCACAGGGTAGTTACTTTATAGTGTACTCCAAAAATGGAAGGCATCTTTAAAATATATGTTTTGAGATTATAGTAAGAGAGGGTTCTCGGGTTAAAATGAAATCTAACAAATTAATTTTTACATTTGCTTCCGGCAAAATTGTTTGGCCGGTACAGTCCTGTTTTTTAGACCTTTTAAACATACAGATATGCGGTATTATTGGTTTGTTGTTTTAACGGCATGGGTTTTGGTGTCAGCAAGTTGTGCCGATAAGGGGCAGGTTAATACGAGGCAGGAAGAACCTGAATCAAAAAATTCCGGTTCGGAAAGTCGTTATATCCCCAAGCCTTATGTCGAATTGAGTCACCCTGAGTGGAGCAAGAATGCGACCATATATGAGGTAAATATTCGTCAGTTTACACCCGAAGGCACATTTCAGGCATTTGTGCCGCACTTAGCGCGGTTGAAAGAGATGGGCATTGACATCATTTGGCTGATGCCCATTCATCCCATTGGCGAGAAAAACCGCAAGGGGAAAATGGGCAGTTATTATTCGGTGAAAGACTATTACGGGGTCAATCCCGAGTTTGGAAGCCTCGATGAGTTTAAGTCGTTGGTAGATACCATTCACAGCCTTGGAATGTATGTAATCATTGATTGGGTGGCCAACCATTCTGCCTGGGATAATCCTCTTACGGCAGAACATCCCGAATGGTACACCAAATCCCGCGAGGGCAATTTTCAACCTACCCCCTGGTATGATTGGGATGATATCATTGACTTTGACTATGATCAGCCCGGACTAAGGAAATATATGACCGAAGCATTGAAATATTGGGTTAAAGAAACCAATATTGATGGTTATCGTTGCGATGTGGCAGGATTTATTCCGGTTGACTTCTGGGATAATGTGCGGGAAGAGTTAGATGCCATAAAACCGGTTTTTATGTTGGCTGAATGGGAATCCCGCGATTTGCACAAAAAAGCCTTCGACATGACGTATGCCTGGAGTTTATGGGATCATCTTCATCAGGTTACAACCGGAAAAAAAGGGTTAGGAGGGCTGGTTAATTATATGGCAAATGATGTCAGTTCTTTTCCCAAAGGAAGTTACCGGATGACCTTTACCGACAACCACGATAAAAATTCGTGGGAGGGCAATCAGTTTTCCAATTTTGGAAATGGTCTGAAAGCCGCCATGGTTTTTGCCTGTACGGTGAATGGGATGCCTTTGGTTTACGGCGGTCAGGAAGCGGGGTTAGACAAATCGTTAGCTTTTTTTGAAAAAGACCTGATTGTTTGGAAAGAACACCCGTTTCAAAAAATGTATAAAACGCTGTTTGACTTAAAACACAGCAACGAGGCCTTGTGGAATGGCAACTGGGGAGGGGAGATGGTGAAGGTTTACAATGACCAACCTGAAAAAGTGGTATCTTTTTCACGCGAAAAAAACGGCGATAAAGTTATGCCAATTATTAATTTCAGCGATAAGGCTGTAACTGTTAAACTGGAAGCAAAATATCATACCGGCAATTATACGGAGCTTTTTTCAAACAAAACTTATGAATTGAAAGGGGAAGATGTGTTTGAGTTAGCAGCCTGGGACTATCTGGTGTTAACTCAAAACAAGTAGGATGTTTAACATCCGGCGGGGTTAAGGTAAAACAATTTTAACCGTAGAGATTTGGCTGATTTCGTCAGATAGTGTGGCAAAGTAAATACCCGAAGGCAGATGGTTTGGAAGGCCAATCAAAAGTTTGTCGGTTGTCGGATGGAGGTATTCAGCATAAACAATTCGTCCTGTCAGGTCAGTAAAAACAAGTTTGGCAGGATGAAGCAAAAGCGTTTTGACCTGAACAGATTGCAAAGCCGGGATAAAAGCAAGCGCATCGTTACCGGAAGCTATCTCCAAATCTAAGTCGGTGTTTGCAACATATTCATCTAACTCAAACACCCAGATATCGTGGTTGCCGTGAAGAACTTCCTGCTTTTTATAACCTCCGCCCAGGTCGCCGTCTGTTGAATCGGTATAACCCGCGATCACATAATTTCCAAGGCTGTTTCGGGTCATTCCATTTCCAAAATCATAGAGCGAACCTCCGAAATTCTGAGTCCAGACTACTCCTCCGTTTAAGCCGTTGAGTTTGATGAAGTTGACATCCCAGATGTAATTGGGAGGAGAAACAGTAGGATCGTAGTTAATACCTACGCCATATACATAATCAGAAACGGCATCATAAATAATGTCTCTCCCATTATCAAGTGCTGAAAGTCCGATAGTTCGTTGCCATAACAAATTGCCGGCAGAGTCGACTCTTGCCATCCAGATATCGCCTTGCCCGAAAGATTGAGTGATATCGCCGTCATTGGAGATAATATCGCTGATAAAAGCCACTCCGCCGTTGGTAGTCAAAGTCAGGGCAATGCCAAAATCTCCTAATGTTCCGCCATAAGTTTTTTCCCACAACAAATTGCCCTCCATATCCAGATGCAATAGCCAAACATCGCGGCCGCCTTTGTTCAGACTGACATTTCCGTCAGAAGACGAACTGGAGCCGATGACTAATAACTGTTGACGTACTTCGTCATAGACAACGTCAGAGCCGCTGTCGTTTCCGGAACCGCCATAGTTGTATTTCCAGACCAACTCGCCATCTGAAGATAGTTTGACCACCCAAAGGTCTAAATTTCCGTAATTTTCCGGAAAATCGCCATTGGCAGAATTAGAATGACCGGTCATTATAAATGAACCATCTGCTAACGTTATGATGGAGCGGAAGAAATCTTCACCTGTTCCACCCAAAACCTTAGTCCAGACGGTATCTCCTTCGTTTGACAAACGGACTACCCAGGTATCTACACCTCCATTGTTTTGTCCGACATCGCCATCCGGTGAAAGAGAAATGCCGGTAACTACCACTCCGCCATCCTCCGTTGCTGCAAGGCCGTATGCTTTATCCACATCAATTCCACCTAAGTTGGTTTGCCACACGATACTAAAGTCGTCAGTTAAACGGGTAATCAAATAATTGTAGTTTAACGGATTTCCGCTATAACCGGCAATGGCATATCCTCCTGCCGGCATTTCGATGATAGATTCTGCCTGATCATCCAAAGCAGGTTCACCAAAAACCGATTGCCTGACAATAGATGGCTGTGCAGATACTGATATCACCAAAACGAACAGCAGAAGAAAAATAAAACTATTTTTCATGGAAGGAGGAGTATTTTTTCATAAAGGTATAAAATTGTTCCGAATGGCTTTGGTCTTTGCACAGGCATGGTTAATTTTGAACAAAGTTTTGAAATCACCTGCTGTCAAAAAAATAAACAGATATAGTTTGGGGTTTTAAAAGAGAATTTCATGGTTTCATAGTCGTTCATTGTCCATTTTGATTTGCAACCATACAGGCAAAGAAACACATCCTGATATTACCTGGTTTGATTAACAACAGGATTTAGACCGAACATTTCTAACTGAATTATTAGAATATTTTATGGGGGAAGCTGTAGATTATATCGCCTTATCTATTCCGGTTTTTTTTCTGTTGATAGGGATGGAGTTATTGGTCAGTAAACTGAAACACACCAAACTCTACCGGTTTAATGATGCCATAACCAACCTTAGCTGCGGAATTGGCCAACAAGTTTTGGGCATATTTTTGAAAACAGTGCTGGTGTTGTTTTATGTTTTTATTTACGACCATTTTCGCCTTACCACTATGCCCAACGGCGTGCTGACCTGGATACTATTGTTTATAGGTATAGACTTTTTTTATTACTGGTTCCACAGGTTGACACACGAAATCAGTGTGATGTGGGGAAGCCATGTCGTACATCATCAAAGCGAAGAGTACAACCTGACCGTTGCTTTGCGTCAGGGTTGGGTGCAAAGCATATTTTCGACTGTTTTTTACCTCCCTTTGGCTTTTATTGGCTTCAATCCGGTTTTGTTTTTGACCATCAATGCCTTTCAGACATTGTATCAGTTTTGGATACATACCCGAACCATCGGGAAACTGCCCAAATGGTTTGAGTTTATTTTCAATACCCCTTCTCACCATCGGGTACATCATGGGGTAAATCCGATTTACATTGACCGCAATCACGGCGGCACACTTATTATCTTCGACCGGATGTTTGGCACTTTTCAGGAAGAACAAGAAGAAGTGGTCTATGGGGTAACCCAGCAACCCAATAGCTGGAATCCGCTTTGGTTAAATGTTGAATATTGGGCATGGATGTGGAAAACAATGCTTAAATCAAGAACATGGAAAGACCGCTGGAAGGTGTTGACCAAAGAGCCGGGATGGCAGCCCGACTATTTGGGTGGAGCCCAACACCCCAAAACAGTAACTCCAAAAACCTTTCATAAATACGAAACCCAGATTCCTGTAAGTCTCAGTTACTATGTGCTGATGCAATATTTTTTGGTGTTGACCGGAACCACCCTGTTTTTGTTTAGTGCCGAAAACATGCCTGTTTATGTGCAAATTGCAATAGCAGTGCTAATTATTGTCTCTGTCATCAATATGGGAGCCATTTTTGAAAAAAAACGGTGGGTTTGGTATGCTGAAATGATACGTCTGGCAAGCCTTCCTGTCCTGTTTGCGGTGTTGTTTAACATGCTTTCGGTGATGTGGGTTATTTTAGCTGTTTCAGTCTTGCTGTTTGCAGTTTCTACCGCATGGTTAACAAAATATCGGGTTTTATTTCAGTTTTAATTCCGGCAGTTACAACTTATGGTGCAAGTTTTTCGTTTTAAAAATATCCAATAATAAAATTTATTGACCACTCCAAATCAAAACAGTAAAGTATGGCGGCATTACATATCGAAACGCATCAACCGAATCAGGCGCAAAACATTGCTAAAATATTAATGGAAGAGCAATTAATTGACGGTTATAATTTCTATAAAGATGTGCCTTCCATGCGATTGGTAGGAGGCAATATTGCTATGGTCAATGAAACGATTTTAATAGCTACCACAAACCATACACTTTACACCTCTATCGAAAAGCGGTTACGCGATATTTGCGCCGGTCAGCCTATGCCGGTTATTTATACTACAGTAGATTGAGATTCTGTGTGGCAGAAAAAGTCGTTTTCTGAAATACTGCAATAAATATTTAGTTTAAAATTTCCATACCGGATTCTTCCGGTTTTACTTCGGTTTGTTATAATTAGATTTAAAACATTTCCTTTAGAATATGATGGTTGTACATATTGAAACAACAGGGTTTGAACAGGCAGTAAAAATAGCAGAAACATTACTCAACAAAAAACTGATTTATGACGTAGGTTTTTTTAAAGCAGAAAATCAAACCTTAGATCCGGACAAGGGAATCAAAGAAACCCTTGAAATTATTCTGCGGGCTAAATCGAAGTCAATTTTATATGCCAGTATCGAAAATGAGCTAAAACAGATGTTTGGAGAAAACATGCCAACAATGTTTTCCAAACCCATTATCCAAATGCCGCATGAACAATTTGCAGCTATTCGCACAGAAACCGAATAAATATGACTTTGTATTCCCGCATTGTATTGATTGCGGTTTTTGCGGTAACCTGCCTGATGTTTCAACCCGGTTGCGGCAAATCTGACGATGAATCTCCTTCTTCGCAGGTCATGTTGATACATGCTGAACCGGAATTAGACAATTTTTCGGTGGTTTACAACAATGACCAACTCTCTCAAGATCTCTCATATCCTGCACATAGCGACTATGTATCTGTACCGGGAGGCAAAGAAGTACTTTTTAGTATTCAGGAGCCGGACACAGATTCAAATCTGTTGGTGTTGAGGGTAAAAACGCTAACCGCCGGTAAATACTATTCGATGTTGATGGTGCCCGAACCAGACTTTACCATCGAAGCTGTTATCTTTGCCGATACCATAGCCCGTGCCGATACCGGAAAAGTAACCCTCAGAGTAATCAATGCCTCGCCAAACTCAGGCGAAATCAATGCCCGGATTATAGGGTTAGCGACCGATACAACCCTTACAAATCTCGAATTTAACCCCGCTGCTCCATCAGAAATGTCCGCATTTTTACCCGGTTTGCCCGAAGGGGGGTATGAGATTTTTTTTACCAATAGCATAAGTGGTGATGAGATCTATCAAATCAACGACCTTCAATTTGAAGCCGGCGGAAGCTACAGCATTATTTTGTCTGGATATGTACCTTCAGGCACAGTCGAACTACCCCCGCTTTTGGCGCACATTATTTCCCACCGGCCTTAACTTTGTTATGAAATTACCGGTTTTGTCGGCATTCTCCTGCCTTTATTTTATTGCACAGATTTGTCTGTTCTGTCATTGCCATTCGGTAAAATCAGACAGGCATATTCCTAACAACCGGTGTTTCTATTACTGGAAATCGGACTTCGCCCTTACACCCAACCAAATTGAATCATTGAACCAAAACGGTATTACCCGCTTGTACGTCAAATTTTTTGATGTGGATTGGGAAGAAAAATTACAGCGACCGGTACCTGTAGCTCCTGTTACATTTACTACTTTACCGCCTGAGCAAATTAAAATGATACCGGTTGTTTACCTGACCAACAACACCCTTGTACAAATATCTGCGGATGAAATTCAGTTTTTGGCCGACAGTATTTTTCAAAAAATTTTGGCACTTATGCCCGTTAAATCAAAAGTTCCGCCTGAAATTCAGATAGATTGTGATTGGACCGGCAGCACAAAAGACAAATATTTCCAACTCCTGACCGCCCTAAAACAAAAGCTGACACCAAAGCAGACCCTTCTTTCTTCGACCCTTCGCCTGCATCAGGTAAAATTTAGCCATCAGACCGGGATTCCTCCGGTTGATCGGGTAACGCTGATGTTTTACAATATGGGGGACTTTAAACATCCTGATACCGAAAATTCAATACTCGACCTGCAAACTGCCCAAAAATATTTGGGAAAACTGAGCGAATACCCCCTTCCGGTGGATGTGGCTTTACCGCTGTTTTCCTGGGGGGTAGTGTTCAGAAACGGCCGGTATTCTAATCTCATTGCCAATTTAAACAGTGCAGAAGCCGACACTATGAAGCAAATTCTGGAAGCACGGGGTAACAATCATTATTTAGCCTTGAAGTCAACCATGATCAACGGCAGCAGCGTCGGCAAAGGGGATATGATACGGATTGAAGAAGCAGGGGTTAATCAGTGCAAAAAAGCAGCACAAATGTTAACGTCCTATCTTCCGGTAATGGATACGATGCAGGTTATTTTGTTTCATTTAGACCGGCATATTTTTGAGCAAAATCCCAATTCCCGAATTTCGGATATTTATGACAGTTTTTGAGCATCTTTGTCCGACAAAACGATACAACAGCTCTTATGAAAACCATGTTGCCTCCGGGTCTGAAACAAGGAGATAAGGTTGCCCTTCTTTCAACTGCCAGAAAAATAACAACCGGTGAACTTGGTTTTGCCATTGATTTGTTATCAGGATGGGGGCTTGATGTGGTTATCGGAAAAACTATTGGCAAATCGCATCATCAGTTTGCCGGCACAGAATCAGAACGTTTGGAAGATTTTCAATCAATGTTGGATGACACAACAATAAAAGCCATTTTTTGTGCAAGGGGAGGCTATGGCACTACTCAGATTATTGACCGGCTCGATTTTAGCAGGTTTAGCCAGTTTCCCAAATGGATAGTAGGCTATAGCGATATTACCGTGTTACATAACCATATCCATACGCAGTTGAACATTGCGACAATACATGCAACAATGCCGGTAAACTTTGCTCAAAACACCTCTGAGGCTCTCGAAACCCTTCGTCAGGCATTATTCGGAAATCTTCCTGATTACCGGATACCGGCCAACCCGTTAAACCGGACGGGTGTTGCATCGGGTAATCTGATTGGGGGAAACCTGTCTCTGCTCTATGCGCTGATTGGAACGCCTTCTGACATACTGACAAACAGTAAAATTCTGTTTCTGGAAGACTTGGACGAATACCTGTATCATATAGACCGCATGATGAATGCCTTGAAACGCAGCGGCAAACTACAACACCTCGCCGGGTTGATAGTTGGAGGGTTCACAGAAATGAGAGATAATGCCATTCCGTTTGGTGAAACCGCCGAAGATATCATTGCCCGTTACAGCGGGGCCTATTCGTTTCCGGTAACATTCGGGTTTCCTGCCGGACATATTTCTGATAACCGGGCTTTGGTGATGGGGATGCCCGTTACTTTAAAAGTTTCCGATAGTTTTGCCGAAATCTCTTTTGATTGACAAGCAGGGATTTAAAATCACAGATAAGAAACTTTTTTTTAAAAAAATTTGTAGATACCGAAAACAACAGTAAATTTGCGCTCGCTTACGCAGAAAGAGGGTAAGCACAAGTTTGGATCGGTAGTTCAGTTGGTTAGAATGCCGCCCTGTCACGGCGGAGGTCGCGGGTTCGAGTCCCGTCCGGTCCGCAAAAAACCCGTTGTAAGTCGTTGATTTACAACGGGTTTTTGCTTTTTAGTCACCATAGAGATACTGCTATATAAAACATTAATTTTAACCCTGATTTTTTAACCGACTTAGATGAAAACCAGCACCGAAGAAATACAACATTTGTTACAACTCATTAAAGCCGAGCGGGATGAGGAAATCAAACAGTATGAACAACTAATTAAAGAAACTTCAATTGGCGAACGCAGAAAAAGGGGGATTACCTGGTATCCTGTACAGATTGTAAGCGAGGAGATTGGCCTTGGAGAACAATATGTGCTGGAGATTCAACGCACTTCTTTGTCAAACGAAATCCATCAGTTTCAATCCGGTCAAACTGCAGCGATATTCAGCAATGCCTACGAAGGGGAGCACCCGATGCTACAGGGGGTGATAAAAAAAGTGAGGGATAACAGCATTTGGTTGGTGGTGCGCAATTCAGACTTGCCCGATTGGTTGGGCGATGGTAAATTAGGCGTTGACCTGTTGTATAACGAAACGACTTACCGTGAAATGGAGCTTACCCTCCAAAAATTGCTGAAAGCCAGAGATAGCGAACGATTAGGACATCTTCGCGAAGTGTTGCTCGGCTATCGCGAACCTTCTTTTTACGAAAAGTATCCTTATATCAGTTATCCGGATTTAAACGATTCTCAAAACCTTGCCCTCCGTCAAATTGCTATTGCAGATGATATAGCCATTGTTCACGGCCCGCCGGGAACCGGAAAAACAACAACGTTAGTAAGAGCTATTCAACATGTTATCCATACGGAAAAGCAAGTATTGGTTGCAGCGCCAAGCAATACCGCAGTAGATTTGCTTAGTCTGAAGCTGTTTCAGAAAGGAGTCAGAGTTACCCGCATTGGTCATCCTGCAAGAGTTGAGGAGGAACTGCAACACCTCACACTGGATGCTCAGATAACAAAGCACCCCGATTACAAGCGTATGGTTCAAACCCGAAAAGAAGCGTTGCAATTAAAACTGGAAGCCCGGAAGTTTAAACGAAATTTTGGCAAAGATGAGCGAGAAGAGCGAAAGCATTTGGAAAGTCAGTCCCGTTTGTTGCTGGATTATGCAAGACAATTGGAAATTTACATATTAAACAGTGTGTTGGATCAGGCAGAAGCCATAACGGTTACTTTAGTAGGGGCAGCACAACCGGTCTTGCGCGATCGGATGTTCTCAACTGTTTTTATTGACGAAGCCGCACAAGCTTTGGAACCCGCTACCTGGATTCCCATCTTAAAAGCCAAACGGGTGATTTTTGCCGGCGACCATTGCCAATTGCCGCCGACAGTCAAATCGGCTGAAGCCATAAAAAAAGGACTGAATTTGTCTTTGTTTGAAAAAAGCATCAAACGAACCAAAGCGCATACCATGCTCCAAACCCAATACCGTATGAATGAAAAAATCATGCGTTTTTCGAGCGAAGAGTTTTACCAAACCAATCTGTCGGCACATCCTTCGGTTTCAGAGCATACATTGACTTCACTTTCAGACAGCATTTACCCCGAACTGAGCAAGCCATTTGAGTTTATAGACACAGCAGGTTGCGGTTTTGAAGAGGTTCAAAACCCTCAAACCATGAGTTTCAGCAATCCACAGGAAGCAACTCTGTTACTTAAATACCTTTCACAGATTTTGGAATCAATTGAGTTTGAACAACCGGATTATGCAGGTCAGGTCAATATTGGCATCATAGCCCCTTACAAGGAACAGGTTCGGTTGATAGAAACCGAAATTATGCATTACGAAACACTGGTAAAATACTTGCCTAATATTTCGATTGACACGGTTGATGGTTTTCAGGGACAAGAGCGCGACATCATTGCCATGAGTTTGGTGCGAAGCAATGACCGCGCAGAAATTGGTTTTTTAGCCGATGTCAGACGTACCAATGTGGCAATGACAAGAGCAAGAAAAAAACTCGTCATTAGCGCCGATAGTGCTACCCTGGCAATCCATCCCTTTTACCAAAAACTGTTAGATTATGTAGATAAAATTGGTGCATATCGAAGCGCCTGGGAGTTGATGTACTGAGTAACCGAAAAACCGAAGTTTCAGAACATTCAATCCTATAATGATTCCAACCCGAATAACTGCCTTAAATAACCGTTCAGGAACATTCCCATTGGGTCTAAGCGGCTACGGACTGTTAAGAAATCGTCCCATTTTGGAAACAAGGGTCGAAGGTCCTTTGCGGTGAGCGAATGGAGTTTGCCCCAATGAGGTCGCCCCTGATGGTTTCGACAAATGCTTTCCATGACATCAAAATAATGTTGATAGGGCATCCCTTTAAAAGTATGAAAAGAAATATGTGCCGAGTTTCGGCCAAAGGCGGGGCTTAAGTAAATATCATCGGCTTTAAGAAACCTGTTTTCTAAGGGGAAATGAACCTGAAACCGGTAATGTTCAAAAGCATCCACTACTTCCTGCAAGGTATCTTTAAACTCCTCAAGCGGAACATTGTATTCCATTTCATTAAACTTAACATGCCTTGGAGTAGCGTAAACTTTATGGCTCCAGTTTGTTTTGCTGAAAGGCGAAACCATCATTGAACTAAATTTTGCCACAGACGATGATATTTTCGGGGCAATGCGGGTAACATTGCTAACCGCACCAAAAATGCCGTTTTCGAGAACCACCCCATTCAGGAAATCGCTGACAGGGTTGTCCCGAACAGGCTCGTCAGTAATATTGCTGAATTTGGTTTGACAAACCGAAGAGTATGGAAACCAATAAAATTCAAAGTTCCGGTTGTGGTGGTTGTAATTATCGAGATTGGCCAAACAGGAATTAAGGTCTTCTTTATCGGCTGAGTAATTAAGTTTATAGGCAGGCACACATTGCAGGGTAATTTTTGAAATAACTCCCAAAGCGCCTAAGGATACCTGTGCAGCTTTGAAAATATCGCGGTTTTTTTGCTCCGAACATTCGATCACTTCTCCCGAAGCACTGACTATTGATAACCCTATGACCTGCGTTGGAATAATGCCAAAATCAATTCCTGTGCCATGAGTTCCGGTACTGATTGCTCCGGCAATAGATTGGCGATCAATATCTCCAAGGTTTTCCATGGCCAAGCCTTCGTTAAAGAGCAATTGAGTCAGTTGGTGTATTTTAGTGCCCGCATAAACAGTGGCCTGCATTTTAGCATGATCTATGCTTTCTATTCCCTGATAATTATCGAGAGAGAGCAACTCCTGTTCGGTTTCACAAAGAGGGGTCCATGAATGTCCGGAGCCTATCATCCTCATTTTGCGTTTTTTGATGGCGCAATGTTGTACTCTTTGAATAATTTCTTGTTCAGATGCGGGCATACGAACCTTTAATGGCTTGTATTTAACAATACCACTCCAGTTTTTCCAAGTTGTCTTAGCCATGGTTTGAAATAAAATGTAAAGGAAAGAGAGAGGTCAAATGCGGTGTTTGCCGGTTAGTTCATGTTGTTGTTAAACAGCACATTTGAATTTTTGCTAACAATAGGGGGGTCCTCTTTCGTTTTATCGGTGAGTAATAACAATTCATCGTCTTCGGGTACGACCTCACAAGGCAGGGTTACGGTAAAAACAGAACCTTGAGGTTGGTTATCCGAAATCCTGATAGCGCCTTTGTGTAGTTCCGTCAGTTGTTTTACCAGGTACAAACCTAAGCCGGTGCCTTTTGTTTTTCGGGTATCTTCATTGCCTACCCGGTAAAATTTGCGGAAAATTTTACCTTTTTCCTTGTCATCAATACCAATACCCTGATCTGCCACTTTCAGAACCGCTTTGTTATTTTGGGCCTTAAGCGATACAACAATCGGAAGGTTGGCAGGAGAATATTTCAGGGCATTTTCAATCAGGTTGATTACAATAGAAGACAAAGTCATCCGGTCGCCCATAATAAAAATGTCGGGACTGATATAGGCTTCAATAACTCTGCCAATAGCAATGGCATCTTTCATTTTATTGACTGTTTCGGCTACCAGTTGTGAAAAGTCCACATCGTCATTTGATAAACTGATAGACTGATTGTCAATCTTGGCGGCCATCAGGATATTTTCGACCAACCCCTGAAGCCGGTCGGCATCTTTCAGAGAATTGTTCAGCAATTTTTTTTGAATATCGCGGTCTAAAGTCCCTCTTTTCAACAAAGTTTCCAATCCGAGCCGGATGCTCGCAACCGGAGATTTCAATTCATGGGTAATGGACAGCAAAAAATTTCTTTGTTGCCTGTTGAGCAAAATTTCGGAACGGATTCCTGTATGTAGTTGGTAGGTTGCCAATAAAATGATAATCAGAAATACTAACCCCTCAATCAGGATCATGTATTTTTTTGACAGATAATCGCGGTAAGCATCCTTGTAGGTTGGGGCATTGATGACCTCGTCCGGGTTAAGATTGGCTTGCTTATAGATAATTTCTTCCTTTTCAACAGTGATCTTTAAAATTGTTTCAAGGTTGTTAACATGAAACCAGGTCCACCACGAAAAGCAGGCAACCACATAAATGACAAGCATATAGAAAATCACTA
This sequence comes from Sphingobacteriales bacterium, assembly GCA_016700115.1. Classification (NCBI taxonomy): domain Bacteria; kingdom Pseudomonadati; phylum Bacteroidota; class Sphingobacteriia; order Sphingobacteriales; species Sphingobacteriales bacterium. The sequence goes on from CP064999.1 coordinate 2,292,541, forward strand.
ACGGCCTGAAAATTTGCTTGAGGTTAGGCATGTTGCAGAATATATATAAGGGGTGAGGTCGGCTTAACTTAAATACGAATAATCAAAGGTAGGAGTAATTTTTTAATTTGCAATAGTTGTTATCTTTTTAGATAGAGACATAGGTGCTTTCAGAGATGAATATGTCATATTTTAAGTTTGATGTTTACAGCGGCACTTTTTTTAAAGTTGACTTTTCTCTGACTTTAGGAGATTATGTCTGTTCAAACACAATATCCAGACAGCGACAAAAAATTTCCTGTGCTGTTTTCAAATCGGCTTGTGTATGTGCAGCCGAGATAAATCCGACTTCATAGCCGGAAGGACCTAAATAGATTCCATGTGCTAAAAGCAGGTGAAACAATTGGCTGAACAGAGGCATTTTTGACGCATCAATTTCAGCAGCGCTATGGACCGAAGAATTACGGGTAAAAGCAATCCAGAAAATGGAGGCGATGGAAAAAAATTTAACCTCATACGCTTTTTGGAGGCAGTGCCGGTTGATTGCAGCTACGAAGTTTTGGGTGTTTTGTGCTAAATTTTCATAAAATCCGGGCAGAAGACATTCAGTCAGTTGAGCTGCTCCTGCTGCCATAGCAATTGGATTGCCGGACAAGGTTCCGGCTTGGTAAACGGGTCCGTCAGGAGAAACAAACTTCATAATATCTTTGCTTGCCCCATAAGCACCAACGGGCATTCCGCCTCCAATGATTTTTCCAAAGGTAATCAGATCGGGTTGTATTTGATAATGACCTGCTGCGCCTTCAAATCCAACTCTGAAACCGGATATTACTTCGTCAAAAATGAGCAGGGTGTTATTTTGTGTACAAATTTGCCGTAGATAGTTTAAAAACGAATCATCCTGAATCAAGAGTCCGTTGTTTGCCGGAATTGGTTCAATGATGACTGCTGCTATCTGATTGGAATAAAGTTCAAAAGCTTGTTTTAAAGATTCACGGTCGTTTAACGGAACAACAATGGTTTCTTTGGCAATAGATTCGGGAACACCTGCCGAAGAAGATTCGCCAAAAGTAACCAACCCGGAACCGGCTTTAACCAGCAACTGATCTACATGACCATGATAACAGCCCTCAAATTTGATAATTTTGCTTCGTCCGGTATAGCCTCTTGCTAAACGCAAGGCCGACATCACCGCCTCAGTTCCTGAACTTACAAAACGCAGTTTTTCGATAAAACGGTGATGTTGTAAAATGATTCTTGCTAATTCCAACTCATAAGCAACCGGGGTTCCAAATGAAGTTCCTTTACCGGCAGCTTCGATAATTTTTTCACGAACCTTTGGGTGATTATGTCCTAAAATAAGCGGCCCCCACGAACAACAGAAATCAATGTATTCGTTGCCGTCAGCATCCCATACATGGCAACCCTCTCCGCGATTCATAAACACGGGTGTTCCCCCAACTGACTTAAACGCCCTTACCGGAGAATTGACTCCACCGGGAAAATATTGAAGCGCTTCCTCATAAAGAGCTTTAGATTTAGTAAGTATCATGTTGAATTTAGGAATAAAAATGATGGTTTTAACGAAACTGCTCAGGCAAGTTCAAAATCAATGGTGCGGGCTAACAGGTCAGTACTGACTACTCGAACATGTACGCGTCCGCCTAATTGATAGCGTTTTCCCTTATTAAAACCGATAAAAGCATGTTGAGTTTCCTGAAATACATAGGTATCGTCAATAACGGTGCTGATTCTGACCAATCCTTCGCATTTGTTTTCGACCAATTCGACCCAAAAACCGAAATGGGCAACACCCGAAATAACTCCTTCAAATTCCTGCCCAATTCTTTCGCTCAGGTATTCTACCTGCTTATATTTCACCGATTCGCGTTCAGCCTCCATAGCTTTGCGTTCCATGAGGGAACTATGTTCGCATTTGTGTTTAAGAGTGTCCACATCCCGATTAACACGGGTTGGGTCTTGAAGGCATTGCCATAAAATCCGGTGAACCATCACATCAGGATAGCGCCGTATGGGGGAGGTGAAGTGGGTATAATGTTGAAATCCAAGTCCATAATGTCCAATGTTCTGAACAGTATAAGCTGCTTTTGCCATAGAACGGATGGCTAAAGACTCCAACAGATGTTGTTCGGGTTTGCCTTTTATTTGTGTAAGCAAATTGTTGAGCGAAGCCGATATTTGCTCAGGAGTATCTAACTTTAGTTCGTAACCAAAGTCGGCAGCAAGCCTTTTAAATTCTGCTAATTTTTCAATATCCGGAGCACTGTGGGTACGGTTGACAAAGGGGATTTGTTCAGGACGGGTATTTATAAATTCGGCAACAGACCGGTTGGCGAGCAACATAAAGTCTTCAATCAGGCGATTGGTATCCAGCATTTCTTTAGCCATTACTTGTATAGGTTTGCCTGATTCATCGAGGATAAATTTTACTTCATCGCTTCCAAAATCTATAGAGCCGGCTTCCATTCTTTTGGCTCGCAGTATTTTTGCCAAACGGTCTAACAGTTTCAACTCGTCTGCCATATCGCCTTGACCGGAATCTAAAATTTCCTGAGCTTCGGCATAATGAAATCTGCGTGTTGAATGAATGAGTGTTCGTCCGAACCATTTACGAACTACTTTAGCCTCATCGGTCATTTCAAAAACAGCCGAGAAACACAATTTGTCTTCGTTTGGGCGAAGAGAGCAAATCAGGTTAGACAGTTTTTCGGGAAACATAGGCAATACCCGGTCAACAAGATAAACGGAAGTAGCTCGTTTAAACCCATCCCGTTCAAGCGCAGAATCCGGAGAAACATAATAAGAAACATCGGCTATATGTACCCCGATTTCCCAGTTACCGTTGGGCAATTTCTGTACAGAAAGCGCATCATCAAAGTCTTTGGCATCTACAGGGTCAATGGTAAAGGTCGTAACTCCTTTAAATATTTTTCTTTGGACTATATCTTTTTCGGTTATGGTAACCGAAAGTTTTTCAGATTCGGCCAATGCTTCTGCGCTGAATTTAAGAGGAAAACCTTTGTTAGCCAGAATAGATATCATTTCAGCATTGTTTTCTCCTGGTTTTCCGAGTATTTTGGACACTTCGGCTACCGGTTTTTTGCCATCCTCACTCCACTCTATTACCCGCACCAACACTTTATCTCCATCTTTTGCACCGTTGATTTTTGACAAAGGCAAAAACAAGTTGAGCGGAATATTTGTATCCGGAATAAATAAAGCAAATTTGGGTGCGACTTTAATGATTCCGGTAAAAACCGTTTTACTTCGCTCAACAATTTCCACTACTTCTCCTTCCAAACGCCGGCCGCCACTTTTTATACCTGCCCTAACCTTGACACGGTCTCCGTCAAAAGCACCTTTTAGCCTTCCGGCAGGCACAAAAATATCTCTGTCTGATTGTTCTGAAACAATATAGGCGGAGCCGCTTGCCGTCATGTCAACCACGCCTACTATCAGTTTGCGCGAAGTATTTTGATTGCTTCGGCTTTTTCGTTCAGTTTTTTTAGGGGAGGCTTCGGCTCCAATCAGATGAAAACGGTTGCCTTTGGTTTTTGCAATCAGATTTTTATCACACAAGCGGTTTACGGCAGCTACAATTTCATCGGCATCATAACTGCGTCTTCCGATTTTGCTGTGAATTGCTTTATAGCCATAAAGCGTAGAAGGGTTATTGGTAAAAATTCGCAGAATTAACTGGTCTAACGATGGCGGTCGTTTACCTGAACTATTTTTTGAAGAGCGTTTATTTGCCAATTGTCAGAAAATTTCTTTAAAAAATTGAATAGCCATGTTGCTTGTACAAAGTTAAAGACCTTAACCATATTTAAGGCATGTTTCTACTATATTTTAAAGTTAACTTAAATACTGCCTTTGAATACTCCCAACTAATGCAGCCTAAACCGTCCTGTTTTAATAAAAAAGGGGGTTAAATTCTGATAAATAAATCATCAGAAACAGGGTTGAAATTTAACCGCAAAATTCTTCTAATCGCTTTAAAACAAAGGGACAGAGAAGGATATATGCCATGGTAAATCTTGAAAATCGGATAAATTTTGGTTAGTTTATGGCTATTTGGCGAGGCTATCTTTGCATCATCAGTCGGATAAAACAACTTAAACAAAATAAATCAACCTTTTTTAAAATCACCTTTCAAACAAAAATTGAATTATGAAAACAAGTTTTTTCTCTCCCGCATCTCTTTTAGCCTTTGTTGCTTTTTGCCTGTTTGCTTTTAATGTGAATGTACAGGCGCAGGATTACGATTGGACACAAACCCCTGAGTATCAAAAAATGTACAACGATTTGATGCAAAACGTTGAAAACACTTACAACACGACTTATAACAATAGCATGGCAGATGCTCAAAAAATTATGGACAAACAAAAAGAAGACGAAGCCCGCTACTATCAGGAAGTGATGGAAATGGTTACCCGCAGTTATGAAGAAACCTATACCTATTGGATGGGCAGGTATGAAGAAATCATTGCGGAAGCAAATGCCAATGCAAAAGTACTACAAGCACAACTCATTGCTCATGGACAAGCTGTTTACCAACAGGCTTTGGCAAATGGCATCAGCAAGGTTGCTGCTCAAAAAATGGCTGTCGAAACCGTTGGCAATTTGGCAAGTACCAATTCCATCACCAATTCTTTTGGGCACGACCTGACTATGAAAATTATGAACAACTGGCCTAACGGAAGCGGTGCTTTGTACAAATATGGAGACGGTACTTATGGCAACTGGGCAACCCGGTACTAAGAGCTTAACGCATCAAACCTTAATTAACAAATAACAATAAACAATAAAAAAACAAAAAACATGAAAACGATTTTATTCCATTTGATTTTGACAATTACACTTTGTTCAGGTCTTTTCCTTGAAACCTTTGCTCAAGACCAACTTTTTCCGATGAGTATTAACCGAAAAGATAAAACAGCTTTTGGGTTGGTTCAAGCAGATAATCAAGCAGTTGGTACTGTTACCTGGCATACCGGTAAGAACAATTTCAACTTTCCGGGCTCGTCACTGAAATTTTCTGCTACAGTCAATGAAAGTTTCACCTTGGTCGAATTAATGATTGTCAACGCAAAAATACCGGTAACTTTCTCACTTTTAACTCCCCCCGAAGGATATACTAACCCTGATTTAACACAATTTTACACAGTTGAATTTACCGACCTTTCCGGAAAGGTGATAACAGGCGTGCTTGCTTTTTGTTGGGCGGAAAACAGCACCTCAATTCCTGCCATTAACAATCTCCCTTATTGGTCAGAAAAAAGTTAATCCGTCGTTATTAAGTTTAACAATACCCCTGCGCTTAATTTGCTCAGGGGTTTTTTTAGTTGGCGGCTACCTTTTTTTAATAAAAACCAAAACCAAGTCTTGATTAATGTCCAAATATGTTTTTCATCAATAGCCTTTATACAATGGAACTTTATTTTTGATAAGATTGTTTGTAAATACATCTGATATGAAATTTCAAAAACTAATCACTTTTAAATTACCCCGATTATGACCAATCACAAAGCGTACAACCTGATTATTTTAGATGAAAGCGGTTCTATGGAGTCTATTAAAACTCCTACTATCAGAGGGTTTAATGAAGTTGTTCAAACCATCAGAGAAGTAGAGAAGCAGTTTCCAGAACAGGAACATTATGTTACTTTAATCACCTTTAACGGAGGAGGCATTAAAACTTTGTTGGACAAACAGAGGGTTAATCAGCTTTTTGAAATTGACCAGAATCGCTATCAACCCAACGCCAGCACCCCTTTATTGGATGCCATAGGTTTTGGAGCAATCGGGTTGAAAAATTATTTGCAGGATAAAACCGACTACAATGTATTAGTTACCATTTTGACCGACGGTGAAGAGAATGCGTCAAGAGAATTTAACAGACGGCAGATCAATGAAATTATCAATGAGTTGAAAACTAAAGGCTGGGTTTTTACCTATATCGGAGCAAATCAGGACGTGGATGCAGTAGCTGATTCGCTTTCAATAAACAGCAAAATGGCTTTTATGGCGAACGAAGCGGATATGAGAAACATGTTTGACAAAGAGAGAAAGCAGAGAATGGCGTATTACAAAAACATCCATTTTAACAGAGAGCAACCCGAGGATTATTTTGAAGATCAGGATGAAAAGAAAAGCTAAACCGCATTTTTTGTAAATACGGACTATAACCTGACTTTAATTTCAGGATGTTTACCGAATTTCTTGTTTTTAACACTATAAATCAGAAAAAATAGCGCTTGTATTTTTAATGGTATGATAATTTGTAAAAAGCCCGCTACCTAATGGTGAGCGGGCTTTTTGTTTATATAGAACGCTATCAAGAAGTATGATAAAAGAATGAACCGGGCAACATTGAAATCTAAAAAAAATGTTTTTAGTTTTTATTTTCCGGAATATAGACGGTAAACTTTAAACGGGTTCATCTTTGTCAAGTTGGTTTTTACTATCCAATTCCTTTTCGGTTAAAAGCACGGCTTTGCTGTGAGTAGAATATGATCTGAGAAGCCGGTTGTACAATTTCATAAATCTTGCGGCAACTGCAATCAAATCTTTGGTTTCGAGGAGTAAGGTAAAAAACAAGTGGCTGTTTTTCGTGCCATACTGTTTTTCCTGAACACCTTTGATTTGTTGAGCCAACTGATTTTCAATATTTTCAAATAGATATTTTTTTTGCTCCAACACATAAGGCAGTTTATCGAAATTATAGTTTTCAAATCCTTCTATAATCACGAGCATATAATCATCCAACTGTTTTTGAAGTTGTTGTAATTGAGCGGTTTGTTCATCAGTTAAAGGAGTGTGGAGGTTTTCAACGTGCTCGCGGCAAACTTTAATGACAAGCTGAGCTGCCTGAGCTATATCCTGTTCCAGGTCATAGACCAATAAAAACACCCTACTGGCTTCGGTATGTTCTTCGTCAATTCTTTGAATCGAATGAAGCAGTTTTATTTTGAAATCTTTGTTCTGTTGTTTAAGTGCTTTAATGATTGCTTTGGTAGATTTTAGTTGTTCTTCCGATTCGTTTTTCAACCCCTGAAGGGCGAGAGAATAAGCTTTTTGAACAGTTACCAGAGTATTGGCCACACTTTGGGCAGTTTCACGGGCAATCACCATTCCTTCTATTGGATTGGTGTTGCTTAAAATTTCATCAATCCGGTCTTTTTCGATTTCCTTTTCGCGGTGGTAAAAGAAATTATTGATGATAAGCCCGGCAGCCAACAAAACGAGTGCTCCTACAGCCCAACCTCCTAATTGATGGATCAGCGTGGCAATTAACCCTGAAACCAAAAAAGCTATGATCGCTGTAGCAAACCAACCGCCAATAACATGAAGCACACCCGAAACCCGATAGACAGCAGTATCTCTGCCCCAAGCCCTGTCGGCAAAAGAAGAGCCCATTGCAACAATAAACGTTACATAAGTTGTTGAAAGCGGAAGTTTGTAGGAAGTACCCAAAGCAATCAATGCACTTGCTACGGTTAAATTGACCGATGCCCGGATCAAATCGAAAGCCGGTTCAGGTTCTTCCAGCTTGTTTTGATTCGTTATCGAAGGTGAAGTTTCATTGGAGAAACTTTCATCTACTTTTGATAACCACGAATTGGGAATTATCCGTTGTGTTTGGTCTCCGATAAAGCGGCTAAACCGAACCATCATTCTGGAAAGGGTGGTTGGTTCAAATTTTTCAAGTCCTTCCCCCTGCCGTCCCAATCCTACTTCTGTTTCAGTTACTGTTCTTGCTTTTCGCGAAAACATCAAAGTTGCGACCATAATGAGTCCCGAAAACACTAAAAACAAGACGTTGGGTTTTGCGGCAAGACTTAGCGACTGCATCCCAAATTGATTGGCTTCAACACCCGAAACCGACCATGCTTTATAGGCTTCATAACCTGCCATCGGAACGCCGATAAAATTGACTAAATCGTTTCCGGCAAAAGCCATTGCCAATCCAAAAGTTCCAAACAAAACTACAATTCGCAAAACATTTACCTTAAAAACAGAAATCAGTATTTGCATTAAAATCCACCAAAAAACAAAAGAAGCACCTAACAACAAGAGTGTATTGGCCTGCACTTGTTTGACAAAATCGGCAGGCAAAAACACAGCACCTTTTACCCCTTTTATCAGCAGAAAAAACGTCATGACTGACAATGCCAAACCTGCCCAAATTCCACCTATATATTTAATACGGTTTTTGAAGTTGTAAGTAAACAGCAGACGGGAAAGGAATTGAATTAATGTGCCAAAAGTAAATGCAAGCACCACTGACAATAAAATACTTGTAACTATGGTGATGACATTAGAAGCATTGATATAATTGGCAAGCATGGCAATAGACTCGCCATTTTCAATAGTTTTCAAGAGCCCAACTGCTACAGAAGCGCCTAATAGTTCAAAAATCAAAGATACGGTGGTGGAGGTAGGTAACCCTAAAGTATTAAAGAAGTCGAGCAATACTACATCGGTAATCATCACCGCTAGAAAAATGACCATTACCTCGGCAAAAACAAAGAAATCAGGGTTAAAAATACCTTTTCGGGCGACCTCCATCATACCGCCGGAAAATGATGCGCCTATAAAAACCCCTAAACTCGCAACAATCATAATCACATATCGCGGGGCTACTCTCGAACCTATTGCAGAATTTAAGAAATTGACCGCATCATTACCTACCCCTACTATCAAATCACTAAATGCAAAAATCAGCAGAAACAGGACTATCAAAAAATAGTATTCCGGCATATAAAATCAAAATTTTGGTAAAAATAGAAAGCCAATGTTAAGCTATTGTTAAAAATAGCATGTTTTTTAAAAAAAGCTTGTCATATTTTGCGGTCAACCTTTGTTTAAACAAATATTTATGTTCCAATTATCAGGCCAATGATGAATCGGTTAACTTGATTGATTGATATCTCCTTGTTCGCTTCATATTGTTAAAGAATTTGTACCTTTGAGCCTGCAGGCAGCATCGTGTTAACCCATTTCCATGACCGAAAGCATATCGCTCTACGATATTCAAAAAGTAATCGCACCTCAACTCGAATTGTTTGAGGGTAAATTCAAAGACTCTGTACGAAGTAAAGTACCCCTTTTAGATAGGGTTATGTATTATATCGTTCAAAGAAAAGGCAAACAAATCAGACCCATGTTTGTCTTTTTTTCGGCTATGTTGCAGGGGCAGATCACAGAAGCCACTTATCGCGGTGCTGCTTTGGTTGAATTGTTGCACACCGCAACCCTAATCCATGACGATGTGGTGGATGATGCTAATGAACGGCGAGGTTTTTTTTCGGTCAATGCGCTCTGGAAAAACAAAGTAGCGGTGCTTGTCGGTGATTACCTGCTTTCCAAAGGACTGTTGCTTGCAATTGACAATCAGGATTTTAACCTGCTTCAGATTGTTTCAAAGGCAGTCAGAGATATGAGTGAGGGAGAATTGCTGCAAATGGAACGAAGCCGAAGACTAAATCTTGACGAAACCACCTATTTTGAGATCATCACCAAAAAAACCGCTTCGCTGATAGCGTCAGCTTGTGCGGTTGGTTTTGCCTCGGCGGTCAATGACATTCATGCTCATCATCTTGTCTGGAATATCGGTGAAAAAATCGGCATTGCCTTCCAGATCCGGGACGACTTGTTCGATTTTGGAGCCGAAGATACCGGAAAACCAAAAGGCATTGATATTAAAGAAAAAAAACTCACCCTTCCGGTTATTTTTGCCATTAACAATGCCAGTGATGCAGACCGCCGCCGCTTGATTTATACCATTAAAAATCAATATGCCAACAAAAAGAAAGTGGCTGAGGTAATAGATTTTGTTTGGAAGAGCGGAGGTATTGAATATGCACAGGAGGCGATGCACCGGTTTAAAAAGGAGGCGCTGAACCTGCTCTCCGGTTTTCCGCAAAACGAAGGACGCAAAGGGTTAGAGCAACTGATTTGGTTTACCATTGAACGAAAAAGATAACCCTTTTTTTAACCTGAAAAAAGCGACCTAAACCATATTTTTACAACTTTAGACATAACATTTAATGACCACAGAACAACTAAAAACAGTTGAAGGGCGACTCGCTTCGCTAAGGAGGTATCTTTGACGTCGAAAACCGCAAAGAACTGATCATTCATGAAGAAGCACTTACCGTTGAACCTGATTTCTGGAACAATTCCAAACGCGCTCAGACCATTCTGAAATCTATTAAAACCAATAAACATTGGGTCGAACTGTTTGAAACCGCCTATTCTGAGTACGAAGACTTAGGTGTATTGCAGGAGTTTTCAATGATGGGCGAAACAGATGAGCAGGAAATCAATATTCAATACCAAAAAGTGTTGGAACTGGTAGATGATTTGGAGTTACAGGCAACCCTGAACGAACCTGAAGACCAGTTAGGGGCTATTTTAACCATAAATTCCGGTGCAGGGGGCACTGAAAGTTGCGATTGGGCTTCTATGTTAATGCGTATGTATGTGATGTGGGGAGAAAAACAAGGCTATAAGGTGCTCGAGTTGGATTTGCAGGAAGGCGATACAGCCGGTATTAAGTCGGTTTCTTTAGAATTTGACGGAGAGTTTGCCTATGGCTATTTAAAAGGCGAAAGTGGGGTCCATCGGTTGGTAAGGATTTCACCCTTTGATTCCAACAGTCGCCGGCATACCTCGTTTGCTTCCGTATTTGTTTATCCGCTTGCCGATGAAACCATAGATATTGAAGTAAATCCGGCAGATTTGGAATGGGATACCTTCAGGTCAAGCGGAGCCGGCGGCCAAAATGTAAATAAGGTAGAAACCGCCGTCCGCCTCAGACATTTACCCTCCGGCATTGTAGTAGAATGTCAGGTTCACCGTTCTCAACCTCAAAACCGCGAAACTGCCATTCAAATGTTGAAATCCCGCTTGTATGAACAGGAATTGCAAAGGCAAAACGAAGAAAAAGCAAAAGTCGAAAGCGGGAAACGCAAGATTGAATGGGGCAGTCAGGTGCGCAATTATGTATTGCACCCCTATAAACTCATCAAAGACTTGAGAACAAATGTAGAAACCGGCAATGTTCAGCCTGTTTTAGACGGAGACCTCAACATGTTTATCAAAGCCATGATGGTATATGGCAAACAAGGGGGGGAGGATTAAACCCGGACTTTCAAAAATCTACAAATATTTGAGATCTGCTCTGTGGAAGAACGGAAGAGGGAAAAATTTATGTAAACATTTGCAAACCAAAGGTTTTTTGAATTGTGTTTATAAACAAATTTACCTCAATACATTGAATTTTCGGGCAAACAAAAAAAATCCCTTTTCAGGAAAGTGCTTGTTTTAGGGTACTAAACTTACCTTTTTGCAAAACTCAACTCCCTGATTTTCTATGGTTTTTGTAATTATTAAGGTAAAATCGAGAGTAGGCCGGATTTTTACCCGATAAAAAAATTCCGGAACTTTATTTTACCTTTTCAATTAAAAAGTCGAGGCATCTAAACCTGCAAAAAGCAGTTCGACATTTATAAAGCCCAAATTTTAATTGAATTATTTAGAAACAAAGAAGTAAGAAACGGCTCATTTCCTGTTTCATTATTAAGTTTTGAAGTAAGAAACAGCTCATTTCCAGTTTTGATGTTTATCATTGAAATAAGAAATCGCCCGTTTCCTGTTTCATTATTAAGTTTTGAAGTAAGAAATGGCTCATTTCCTGTTTTGTTGTTTATCATTGAAATAAGAAACCGCCCGTTTCTTGTTTCATTATTAAGTTTTGAAGTAAGAAATGGCTCATTTCCTGTTTCTTTTTTTCTGAAAATTGTGATTTTTGTGGGTTTTATATGGATTAAAACAGCCTTTATCAAGTTGAAAATTTGAATATTATCGAATTTTCTGGTGGAAAAAGACTTTGTAGCAGCATATAATATAGCCGGATAAAAATTTAAAGTTTTATTTGCCTGTTTAAAGATACTTTCTGAGTTTGTTTTTAAGAATTTAGCCGGTTTAATACAGTTACCTCCCCTTTTTTAATGTCAAAATCTCCCAACAAATTAGAATGTAACTAACCTGTGCCGTAACAAAACAGACTTGGGTTGATTATTTCACAATTATGGCAATCAAACAGGAGGAACTCAGATATTTTGAAAGAGAGAACGTTAGAATTTAACATTAGATGCCGATTTTTTAACTAAATCAATAGTTGTGAAACTAAGGAAATAGTTTTACCTTTGCCGAAACTCCAAAAATCAAACTTAAGTAAACTGAGCAATTGCCTGAGATAATCATTTCTGTTTTATTCAACTATCAGACAAATGAGTAAGTTATTAACCCCGTTAGAGCTAAAAGTCATGAATATTTTATGGAAGCTCGAAAAAGCTTTTGTAAATCATATTTTGGATGAGTGGAACGAAGACCCGAAGCCTGCTTACAATACCATTTCAACAACCATCCGTATTTTGGAGGAAAAGGGTTTTATTCATCACAAAGCATTTGGACGAACACATCGCTATTCGCCTTTAATCAGCCAATCAGATTATCAAAAAAACCTGATGACTAATATTATCCAAAATGCTTTTTCCGGTTCGCTATCTTCTTTGGTATCTGCAATAGTAGATAACGAGCATTTGAGCGACGAAGAAATTGCCGAAATTCAGGACCTCATCAATAAAAGCAGGCAGTAAAAAAAACAGAAAAGCAGGATGATGTTTGATGCCGTTTTTCAATACATATTGATTACTTATCTGCTTTCCTTCATAGGAGCAGGACTATACCGCTTGTTTAACCGGGGGAATTTTAATGCACAACTTCAAAAAAGGTTTTTGTTGGGCATACTTGCTTTGAGCCTGTCCCTCCCTTTTTTGATTGACAAAATTTCGGGCAATATTCAGGGCACTACTTATCAGGCCTGTTATCACGACCATCCCATTCCGGAAGTTTTATTTACCCAGTATTGTCCTGATTCCGGTACTGAAATGCAGATGTGTATTGAAATTGCTCAGGAATCTGAACATTTTTGCAGTTGCCCGAAGGTTTCGAGAGAAAACCTTCTGTTGTATAAAGCCAACCCGACTTACGATTTTTTACTAAAATATAAATCTGCAGGTAAAACGGTTTTATATTTTGTGGTATTTGTCGTTTTTGTAATGCTCTTCGTCCGCATTTTGTTTTTACTCAATCTCGTTAGAACCTCATCAAAGGAGACGATATATGTTAAGGGGAAACCTTACATACTGTTGTATCCAAAAGGTAAAAACCAGATAGTTTGCTCGTTCAGGTTACACAAGTCTTTTATAGTTTGGCAACGTTATCTTGACTTTTTGCCTGCTTCAGAACGACAAGCGGTTTTATGGCACGAAGTTTCGCATTTGGAACAAAAAGACACCTGGGTTAAGATGTTTTTACAACTGCTTCAGGGAATATGGCTGTTAAACCCTGCCTATTATTTTATAATGCGGGAATTTGAACGCATCAATGAATTTATCGCAGATGAGCTTGCAGTTACCCGCGTAGAAAGTGTTCAACAGTATGCTTCGCTGTTGTTAAAACTTAAAACGAAGAAAGAATTACCCTTGACTCATGCTTTTGCCAACAAAAAAACATCACAGCTCAAAAGACGGGTGCAGTATCTTTTACATCCTCAACGCAAATCCTTTATTTTGCAAACCGTTGTTGTAGTTGCTTTTTCCTTCATCGTCAGTTTAGCTTTGTCAGGAACTGCTTTTTACACAATGCCCGGAATTTCCAAACAGGTAGATAAAGTAAAACTTTACGAACACTTGTTGAAAGAAAAACGACAGACCGGGAAGTCTGTTTTTTGTAAAAACTGCATTTCCAAAGCAGCATTTGCTGAATAACCGTTAGTCCGGAAATCCTTTACAGTTTATCTCCAAAACAGGCATAGCTTTTGTTTACAAAAAAACAAAGGCTTTTTCACATTGTTTAACATGGTTGAAGGCAACAATTTTTTGAAAACACGGTTTATTCTATGAATGAGGCTGTAAAAACTGTTGTTAGAACTTTAAATCTGCCTCTGAAAAATTTTTTTAAAAAAAAAGTAAGTGAAGGGGTTTCAATTTTGGAATTATTTACACTACCTTAACGTTCAGATTTAGATTAGATAACCCAATTAAAATTTTTGCGCTATGCACACTACAATCACGTTTAATGATTTGCGTCACATCAAAGACAGCCTTCCTCATGGCAGCACTCATGAAATTGCTGAAGCCTTGAATATCTCTGAAGAAACCGTTCGCAACTATTTTGGCGGCACGCACTATGATACGGGTGAAACAGTAGGTGTTCATTTTGAACAAGGGCCTAACGGTGGCATTGTTTACCTTGAGGATACGGCTATTTTAGATAAAGCCAAAGAAATTTTAGCCAAACACCAAATTGACCTGCATCCCGAATAAGATTGGCTAATTTCGGTTTTCGCAACCATTAAATTATATAATTTATCTTTTAAAAGATAAAAAGGGGAGATGGAGTCCAAACTTCATCTCCCTTTTTTTATGGTATCCGGTTTTTATCAGATATGCAGGCGATATTGTCTGAACTTTTCTTTTAGGTTTTCACTGCGCAAATAGAGATATAAAGCCAGTGAGGAAAATGCGGCAAATAGATGCCATAAAGCATGTGCCTGAAAAATGCTTGTATGGTTGCATCCTATTTTTTGTTCATCGAACAAGTAAAACACCATCCCGATTAAAATTGAAATTCCCGAAACCAATAACCATCGCTTGTTGGTATGGTTGGGACATAGCCACTCAGACAGGGCAAAAAGCAAAACAGACACAACGACCAGACCCGGCACTACAATCATGGCGTTTAACTCCCCTGACTTTGACAGTTAAATTTCACAAACCATTGATAATCAGCGAGTTAAGTTTCCTAAAAATGGCATAGTTGCCACTACAAAACGGGTTATTTAGTTCGCTGGAGCTAAGTCTTTGAACGGAGGGATACGAAATGCCGAAAGGATTTTGTTGGTTAATGCTGTGTCAGCACCTTTCAGCAAGTACTTTTTATCATCAATTGTTAGTTCAGACAATTGCATTTGATTGAGTTCTTCTTTAATACTGCATGGACTTAAGTTGATGTTTGCAAACTTTAGGGTTAGTTCCACCGTCCGTTCGAGCATGAATGCTAAAAAACAGGTCATGAAATGTCCTTTTATCCTTTTGGGTGTCCAATGAAAAATTGGTCGAGTGGATAGGGTGGTCTTCAATACCCGGAAACTTTCTTCTATTTTCCATAATTGATGGTAGTTTGCCAAGACTTCTTCGTTCGTCATATCCATTTTACTATACTGTATGCCGTAGTAACCATCCCATTTTGCATCTTCATCTATTCGTTCTTGGTCTATTTCAGCAGCTTTTGTATTGGTACTCTCCGCCATTTTCAGGAATCGGTTAGCCCCCTTTTTGTTTTGCAAGTCCGCTCCGTTGTCTAATTTGACTTTTGCTTTTTGTATTTGTCTTTCCCTGTCTCTTGCGTCTTTGGCTGCCCTTTTGGCACTCCAAGTAATTAGGAGTTTATCTTGCAATTTTTGTTTCTTTTTATTGGCATCGCTGTAGGTTGTTTCGTAATCCAACACTTTCCAGCTAAATGTTACTTCACCCGTATCCTCGCACACAGTCTTTGTCTCCATATCATTGGTTGCCAAAATCTTTTGTACCAACTTTTGGGGCATCGATTTTAAGCGGGCACTAACAATGTAGTCATAACCCGCTTGACGTATTAAATGAAAATTTTCTTTCGAGTTGAGACCTTTGTCGGCTACTACAATGACTTTTCTTATATTAAACTGCTTTTCTAACATTTTCAGCGCATCTACCATCGTCTGACCATCAAAAGTATTACCCGGAAAAAGATCGTAGCCTATCGGTCTGCCTGTGCTATCTATAAATAAGCCCATCACCACTTGTACTTCATTAAACTTTCCAGCTTTGCTAAACCCAAATTCGCGTAAAGCATCTGCTCTGTTTGTCTCAAAGTGATAATTCGTTACATCATAAAAAGCAACTTCGATGGGCTTAGCATAAACGCCTTTTTTATGGTAAAACAGTTGTGTCTCAATTGCCTGCTTTTTATCACACAAAAAATCTAAACTTCGGTAAATTTCTTGCAACCCAATTATGTTTCACAGCCCATAAAACAATTTCTGATCTTTAAATGCTTGATGTTTTGATTTGCTTTTCAACAGACGATGAAGCACACAATAGAAAATCACCTCTTCTATATCGAACTTTATCCTTGTTCCCTTAGCACATTTTTTGATAATTTCTCCGATGCCAAGTTGCTCCCATACTTTTTTATAGACCAAATGACCATAACAGAAGCGTGCAGTTTCCTGCAAATTCTCTGCCCCAATGCAAGGCGTGTTATTCAATGACAGCAATTTCTGCCCAACTGATAGTAGGAATCCTGAATCACGCAACTGGTCAAGGCGACCAAAGTTGGCAATTACCTTGTGCTTGGTAGTCTTTCCTTCACGAAAAGATTCCACTAACTGAATATACGTATGGTTTTTAGATTTAGTGGCTTTTACAAACATACCGCAAATGTAAGCATATTGTCTTAAAAACAATAGCCTAAGAAAAGAAGTTGCCACTACAATTGCGGTTTTTTATTTCTTATTATCATTGATTATTAACGGGTTATCTCATTTAACTGTCAAAGTCAGGAAAAAAAGTAAGTGAAGGGGTTTCAATTTTGGAATTATTTACACTACCTTAACGTTCAGATTTAGATTAGATAACCCAATTAAAATTTTTGCGCTATGCACACTACAATCACGTTTAATGATTTGCGTCACATCAAAGACAGCCTTCCTCATGGCAGCACTCATGAAATTGCTGAAGCCTTGAATATCTCTGAAGAAACCGTTCGCAACTATTTTGGCGGCACGCACTATGATACGGGTGAAACAGTAGGTGTTCATTTTGAACAAAAGGCCTAACGGTGGCATTGTTTACCTTGAGGATACGGCTATTTTAGATAAAGCCAAAGAAATTTTAGCCAAACACCAAATTGACCTGCATCCCGAATAAGATTGGCTAATTTCGGTTTTCGCAACCATTAAATTATATAATTTATCTTTTAAAAGATAAAAAGGGGAGATGGAGTCCAAACTTCATCTCCCTTTTTTTATGGTATCCGGTTTTTATCAGATATGCAGGCGATATTGTCTGAACTTTTCTTTTAGGTTTTCACTGCGCAAATAGAGATATAAAGCCAGTGAGGAAAATGCGGCAAATAGATGCCATAAAGCATGTGCCTGAAAAATGCTTGTATGGTTGCATCCTATTTTTTGTTCATCGAACAAGTAAAACACCATCCCGATTAAAATTGAAATTCCCGAAACCAATAACCATCGCTTGTTGGTATGGTTGGGACATAGCCACTCAGACAGGGCAAAAAGCAAAACAGACACAACGACCAGACCCGGCACTACAATCATGGCGTTTAACTCCCACTTAAAAATCGTCAGAATTACGGTTGCAATTACAAAAATGCTCAAAAACAGCAACGGCAACCCTCGTTTTGTCAAATAGGTTTTTTTGAAATGATAGTAATTATACATCCTGTGAATTGCATAAATCATCGGGAACAATAACAGCGCATTTACCCCGGCCATATCTAATTGTTGTGCCGATGCAATCAGGGAAGCATGAAAAAAAGAGCTGAACAGAAAGATAAGAACCAATACCGAACCCATCACATATCCGTAAACGGGGTAGCTGATTAACAGGTTGTTATACAGTTTTTGCAATCGAAATTTCCGGTACCTGTCCCGTGCCGTTACGGTAAGTACCAACAAACCGACAAATAAATAGGGTAAATTACTGAGGGTATTGATCGGCTCTCTGATAAGATGATAAGGTCTGGTGAGTTCGCAAAAAACTTCAGAATAATTGACTGTTGAAACATACTGCCACCAAAAAGTGGTGGTAATCGGGTAATAAGATAAAACACCGAGAATCGCCAATGTAAGAACAGTGATGAAAAAGGGGAGCTTTAAAAATGGTAAGTGATTTGACATGATAAAGACTTGATTCTTCTTATAATTTTATGGATTAAAGGACATTTTGTTTTAAAAGTGAATAAATTATTTGCGTTGAGGTTGAATGTTTTTGTTGTTCCATGAAACAGCAAGATAGGTAAAAATCTGATGTTGAGTGGGATAAAAATTTCAGTTAATAAAGTTTAAAAAACTACCATACTGCCGGAATTAACAGGAAGGGACAGAAAAAGGATTTAATTTTAGTTGGAGATTAACCGGAAAATCATGCCAATCAGTCGAACCTGTTGAGTTCTAAGATTTCGGGCGATGTTTTTAAACGGTTGAAGTTTTTGTAAAACAGATATAAAGTGCCGCTAAAGATAGCAGTTCCGAGTAAAATGCTGGAAGTTGGCAAAGAATCCATCGCTTTCAAAGTTGAACCTGTATTGCTTCCCTGGGTAAAATAATATCCAACCACCTGAAGCGCATTGTTTACAAAATGCCCGATAATGGCATACCACAAATTACCGCTCCAGTAAAACAGGTAGCCTAAAAAAGCTCCGATTAACATGCGTGGAACAAAACCGAGAAATTGAAAATGAAATGCGCTAAATATTGCCGCCGCCAACATGATGGATAAATGGGGTCTTTTAGTCCATTCTGTAAACAGTTGTTGCAAACACCCCCTGAACAACAACTCTTCGCCCAATGCAGGCAACAAGGCTATGATGACAATGTTCAACATTAAATCCAGCGGGGTATCCATTTTTAAAAAAGCAAGGGTTAGTTTTTCGGCATTTCCTTCCATTTCTCGCATCCATTGCTCAATTCCTTTCAAAAAAGAAGGCAGAGAAACAGACTGGTTGAGTTCCATAAAAAAAGCCATTAACGGCAAAGCGCTGATTGTTACCATTGCTGCCAGTAAAACAGCCTTTGAAGAAAGCGGTAAACCTAAAGGAAGATAACCGCCCGCCTTGCCGCTTTTCAGATATGAAAACAAAATGGCCGGAACTATAAACACGCCGATGGTTGTCACTAATTGCAGCGCTTTTAATAGTCCGATATTTTGAGGGCCTAAATTTTCAACCAGATTTTGAATACTTTCGAGATTATATCCCGCAAGCATTAGTATAAAAACCTGCAAAACACTGAAAAAAAAGTAGGATATCAGCAGCAAAAGCAGCAAATACAGGAACTGTATTCTATATGGTTTAATATTTGCCTCAAACCGCAATCTGTTCATCTTATGCCTAAATTTGTGTAAATTTACAACCTGTTAGCTATTTTTGAAACAAACCGGTGGCTTTTCTGATTTGTTTATCACTTTGATTTCTAAGTGAAATACTCAGAATTGGTGCAAATTAAGGATTATGGTTAAAATTTCAAATATTGAACTTGGTGAATTTCCACTATTGCTTGCCCCAATGGAAGATGTAAGCGATCCGCCATTCAGGGCTTTGTGCAAACAGTTTGGTGCTGATTTGATGTACACCGAGTTCATCTCTTCTGAAGGATTGATTCGGGATGCAGAAAAAAGCATCAAAAAATTAGATATATACGAAGAGGAGCGACCAATTGGGATTCAAATTTTTGGTGCTGACCTTGAAAGCATGAGTGTTTCTGCTGAAATTGTAGAGCGAGCTAACCCCGATTTGTTAGATATAAACTATGGTTGTCCGGTGATGAAGGTGGTTTGTAAAATGGCCGGTGCCGGTATTTTACAAGACATCGGCAAAATGATAAAATTAACCGAAACGGTAGTTAAAAGCACTAAACTGCCGGTTACCGTTAAAACCCGCCTGGGATGGGACGAACAAACCAAAAATATTGTCGAGGTGGCAGAGCGTTTGCAGGATATTGGCATCAAGGCCATTTCTATTCACGGACGCACCCGAAAACAAATGTATAAAGGCGAAGCAGACTGGACTTTGATTGGTGAGGTTAAAAACAATCCACGGATGAACATTCCTGTTTTTGGAAACGGGGATATTGATTCTCCGCAAAAGGCTTTAGAAATGAAAAACCGTTACGGGGTTGACGGAATCATGATAGGAAGGGCGTCAATTGGTTATCCGTGGATTTTCAGAGAGATCAAACACTTTTTGCAAACAGGAGAAACATTGCCCCCTCCATCCACTGAAGAGCGGGTAAACGCAGTTCGGCAACATTTATCCCATTCTGTAGCATGGAAAGGCAACAAGTTGGGAATCCTCGAAATGAGAAGACATTATACCAACTATTTTCGCGGGTTTCCCAATATAAAATCCTACCGTGCGGCATTGGTTACTTTAGACAATCTGGACGAAATTTACCATACCTTAAATCAGATAGCTCTTTCTTACGCCGAATGCCCGTTCATAGAGGTATGATTTCGATAAATGGGAAACTTATCTTTTCTTGTTAAAGCCGGACTTACTCATTGCCATGTAATAGTTAGCGGCTATTAAATGATTGAAACACATCATAGTACTTCTTCTGTCTTTCTTTTTGAAAAAGAAGGGTTTAGTCTGTTGCCAGCGTCAGGTAAGAGGTTATTTGATTAACAACGTCAAGTTTTCTTTCGGCTTTATTATCCTTATCAGCTTATTCGTGGCAGGGATTTTATCTGTTGAGTTGAACTATTGTAAAAAAAGACGGTAAAAAATAATCGAGTAATACTTTTTCCTAAATTTGTAAAATAAAAGAATAGAAGTGTTGTTGCGGCATGAAAAATTTTCCTGATCTGTCTCAAGGATTAGTAAATGGAATTTTAATTCACAATCCTTAAAACTTACTGTTCTTTTCACACAATCAGAATAGCCCGGCATTTTTTACCTTTAAAACTACTCACAATGGAATGCAAATCCAAATCTAATGTTGTCTTCGGTTTTTGTATGGTCAGGGCTTTGGTTTTATGGCTGTTGATATTAGTACCTTTTTGGATGATGGCGCAAAACTATCAGACAGCAGAAGGGCCTGAATCATTGTCTTACGACCCCAACCATCCTGTCAATATTGTTTCAAAATGGGAAGGTCCTTATACCCATAATGAGGGATGGACGTATTGGCGGGCAACAATGGGTGATGGTTCGGGAATGTGGGTTTGGGATAACGGGAAAGGTGAACGCCGGTTTGGTTATGATGCCAATAATGACGGAAAATACGAAAGATGGCAGGAGGAACTTACTGTTCCGGGTATGCCATTATATCAGATTTATCATTGGGACAGAAATCAGGATGGTACCGATAATACGATTGCCTGGGCTGAAGGCGGCAACTGGCTTGAAAAAGTTTGGGATTCGAATAATGACGGGCTAATTGACAGTTGGTGTTCTTATAGTGAAATTGGTTGTGCTCAGTTTATGATGAATCCCCAATGTAATTTGGCCGAAAAGAACAAACAATTTGATACCGCCTATAAAAACTATCTCAATGCTCAATCATCAGGCCCTGTTAATCAGAAACGGGTTTATTCTATCTACCAACGAGCTGATTTGATTTTTAGAATCTGCAAAAACCTCAATACGCGGTAAGCATTCAGCCAATCCTTACCCTGCCAACCGGACAGGTCAGATTATTCTTCAAAACATGTTACTAACACCCTCTGTTTTTTTACAAGCCGAATGGAAATATCTGGCGATGTTTAACTATGTTATTCCGCCCGAACTGGTTGAACCCTATCTGCCTAAAGGAACTGAAACAGATTTTTGGAATGGTCAGACTTATGCCAGCCTTGTCGGTTTCTTGTTTGAAAATACAAAAGTGAAAGGCATTGCTTTCCCTTATCATACTAATTTTGAAGAAGTCAATCTCAGGTTATATGTCCGGCGAAAAGACAGGGATGGACAATGGCATCGGGGAGTGGTTTTTGTCAGGGAAATTGTTCCGCGTTTTGCGATCGCAAAGATTGCGCGTTGGTTTTACAATGAGCCTTATGTTTGTTATCCCATGAAACATAGCCTGTCTCATAATCAGGAACTTATAGAGGTAAAATATGCGTGGAAATTCAGCAATGAATGGAATTATATGCGTTTAACCGCCAACCCGGCTCCCAAAGACCTGATGCCCGGTTCCATAGAAGAATTTATAACCGAACATTATTGGGGGTTTAACAAACAAAAAGACGGCAGCACCAAGGCCTATCAGGTGGAACACCCCAAATGGAAAGTTTATGATGTTTTGAATTACGATGTTTATTGCAATGCTGCTATGTTATACGGCCAACAATTTGCACCGTTTCTCCAAAAACCCGATTCCGTCTTATTGGCATACGGTTCTGAAGTTACCGTTCGCACAGGATTTCATTTGCCTTAACAGGGTTAGCTGATTTTTTCGTTCAGAAAACTGCATCAGCTATAAACTTCCGGATTCAGCAATTTTTTTAATACCTTGCCGCATACTTACCATTCCAATCAAAATTGAAAACTTTATTTTGTTGCTTATTGCTTATCTGTATGGTTTCTTTTGCCCAAAGCAACCAACCAATGACCTTATATGAAAAAACCTGGTCAGAACAAAAAGCAAACGAAACACCCCGGCCAAAACATTATGTTCAGTTGTTATTGGGCGCAGCATTACCCGGCAATGCCTATGGTTCCGTTTCGCCCAATCAAAACAGCGGATTTGCCTTAACCGGATTTGCCGGGCAGTTGAGTGGGGGGTATTTATTGACCAAACATTTAGGGCTTAGTGCAATACTCGGACATTATACCTCTGCAATTCGCAAAAACGAGTATTTGCAAAATTTTCTCTATCAATTGTCTGATGAAAATAGTTATGTAAATTATATATGGGCTCAGAAATGGCAAAATCATTTGTTTACAATAGGGCCATACTTCAGTTTTTCGCAGCAAAAAATGTTGATGGAAATTTATCTTCAAGGCGGTGTAGTTCATAGCCGGTTGCCTAAAATAGTGGTTTCTGGTTTTGATGGCGAAAACAATTTTTTACATATTCAGCAACCCGATTCAAAGCTTGCTTTTGCGTTAACAACCGGAGCCGGCATCGGTTATTTGTTGCCTCAGATCAAAGGTTTGAGATTGGTTGTCAAAGCTGATATCATGGGAGCAATTCCCGGCTTTTCTAAAACTACCGAGCTGTTTACGCCCAATCTTAATGTACGGACAACCGGGTATTTACGACAACCTGTAGGTGCAATTTTATTAAGCACCGGAATCCGGTACGAATTTTCTTCCTTTTAACTTTGAGTTGTTTGATTTTTTAATGTTTTCTACTCCCCTGATATACCCTTCATCCGGCAATCATTATCAGTTCAGAAGATAGTGGTTAAATTCAAGTTGAGGGTTATTTTCAATTTAAATTTATCGGTTACAACGGGATGGATTTCTTATTAAAATATTGCAATCGAAGCCATAAAAACAAGTATCTATCTGTTGACGGATTTTACCAATTATTTAACAAATCCCCCCGTTTGTTAAGGATTTGTTAAGTCATGCTTAACCTATTATTACCCTTCAATTACCTCTTTGCATACCCGCTTTTTTGAAAAACGACCGCCGTAATTTTGTGGTAGAAAATCAAAAAACAAAAAAAGTATGCGAAACTTATCATTTTTTTTATTAACATGGTTATTTGTTTTGCCCGTTTTATACGGTCAGATTGTAACCGGAACGGTCGTTGACCCTACCACAAATGAAACCTTAGTTGGGGTTAATATCACAATAGAAGGCACGTCAACCGGCACTACTACCGATATTGACGGTAACTACTCTTTAAATCTTCCTGCCGAAAATACAGCCTATAACCTGCTGTTTACTTATATAGGTTATGAGGGAAAAAAAGTTGAAGGAATATTGGCAGCAAAATCAAATCCTCTTCGTTTGAATGTAACACTAAAAACAGCAGCCGCCGAATTGCAGGAAGTAATCGTTACAGCTACGGCAAGACGGGAATCGGTTGCTGCCATGCTCTCGCTCCAAAAAAACAATGTTACCATAGCCGATGTCATGCCCGGGGATGTTATTCGCAAAACTCCGGACCGAAATACTGGCGAAGTGCTTCGCAGGGTAAGCGGAACAACTGTTCAGGATGGAAGATTTGCCATTATCCGGGGGTTGAACGACCGCTATAATGCGGCAATGATTAACAATACCCTGATGCCCAGTACAGAACCCGACCGGCGGGCTTTTGCTTTTGATATTATTCCCAGTGCGATGGTAGATAATATGGTGATTTATAAAACAGCCGGTGCTGATATGCCATCCGAATTTGGTGGCGGCATCATTCAGGTATTGACCAAAGATGTGCCCGAAAAGTCTTTTTTCAACATACAAATAGGAACAAGTTACAATTCCCTGACTACGTTTAAGTCGTTCAAAGATTACGATCAGAAAATACCGTTTTTAGGGCTGAACAATAGCGACCGGCAATTACCCAATGATTTTCCGGAGAATCTCAGCGCAGTAACTAAAGCTGAAAGAGTCGAAGCCACTAAATTGCTCCCCGCAGTTTGGTCTTTAAGGGAAAACGAATCCGCTGCACCTAATCAAAATTACCAATTCTCAGGCGGAGTTACCAAATCCATGAAAAATGGCAACCAAATCGGATTTATAGCAGCTTCTACTTATTCAAAGTCTTTGCGGAATATGGAAATTGAGCGGAACGACTATGATTTTGAAGGTAAAATTTATGAATCAACAGATCAGCAGTTTACCGAAACAATTTCATGGGGCAACCTTTTCAATACCCGCTTTTTGTTGCAACGCAACCATAAATTCAATTATCAGGCCAGCTTTACTTCCAATGTTGCTGATGTAACGGTTGAACGGGAAGGATATAATATAGCGCAATCCAACAATTTTGAAAAAGGTAATTTCATGTCTTATACTTCCACAAAGCTGCAAACACATCAATTGACCGGTGAACATTTTTTGCCCAAAACCGGCATCAAAATTTTGTGGAATGGTAATTACACACAAATAGACCGCACAATCCCTGACATGCGAAGTATTACTTACTTCCTGCCCGCCGATTCAGAAGATGAAAATGCCGTTTATACTGCCGAAGTCCCTTTAGGTTCTCCATCCTTTAAATATGGCGGACGATTCTTTTCTAATTTACACGATCAGGCTTATGGCGGAAGGGCAGACTTAAGCATTCCGTTTAACCTGTTCAGAAAACAGCAGACCATCAAAACAGGAGTGTTTTATCAGGAGAAAAACCGCTCATTTGATGCGCGAATTATGGGGATGGTCCGTGCAACAGGGGTTCCTCTTTCTATCCGACAATTGCCGGCAGATCAGATTTTTGCTCTTGAAAACATCAGCGATACCCGTTTCAGGTTAGAAGAGAGCACCAACTTTTCAGATAAATATGATGCAAGAAGAAGTGTTACTGCCGCTTATGCCATGTGGGATGCCAAATTTACTGACAGATTTCGCGCCGTTTTAGGTGCAAGATTTGAACAGGCCGATCAGGATCTGACCACCTATACATTTGCAGGAGATACAACTTTTAACCAGAAATTTAACAGTGTACTGCCTTCTTTAAATATTTCTTATGCCTTAACTAATAAAAGCAATATTCGTTTATCGGCTTCACAAACCATGTCAAGACCTGAGTTCCGTGAGTTAGCTCCCTTTGGATTTTACGATTTTGAACGAAGATTAGTGGTAACCGGAAATCCAAATTTAAAAGAAGCTTCTATTCTGAATTTAGATTTAAGGTATGAGTTGTTTCCCGAAAATGCTCAGTTATTTTCTGTGAGTGCATTTTACAAAAAATTCAACAACCCGATTGAGCAAACAGTTAACAATGCAGGGATAGGCACCTTTATCATCACCTATACCAATGCAACCAGCGCACAAAATTATGGAGTAGAAACAGAAGTCCGAAAAAACTTCGGCTTCATTTCGTCCCGATTAGAAAAGATGGTGGCTTGGGCTAACTTAGCCTATATATATTCAAAAGTACAAACGGACGATGAAGCCAACCCTATTGACCGTCCGCTTCAGGGACAATCTCCTTATGTGATCAATATGGGCTTGAGCTATACCTGGGAAAACCTCGGATTAAGCACCACTTTGTTGTACAACCGTATCGGCGAACGTATTGCAGAGGTGGGCGATGCCGGAGAAGGTATTCCGGACATCTACGAAAGCAGCCGGAATTTGCTGGATTTTCAAATCAGCAAAGATTTCCTCCAAAAAGGAAATATCCGCCTGAATGTGAGTGATATTTTGAACCAATCGTTCATTTTTTACCAAAACCCCGAAGGAACAGAACATACAACTTATCATGAAGACGATGACCTGACTATCGGATACAGAACCGGTACAAATATTGGGATCACCATCGGTTATCGTTTTTAAAAAGACAACAGCAGTAAAATTTTGATCGCATCCAATTAATTAAAAACTCATAACTCATAACAAAATTTTAAACCCATGAGATTTTTCTTACTTACACTAGTAATTTGCTTGACAATTTTTAGCAGTATTTCTGCACAAAATCCGGTTGTACCTGTTTCAGGAAATATTACAACCAACACCACCTGGACCAATAGCAATGTTTATTTATTGCAAGGATTTGTGTACGTTAAAAACGGAGCCACCCTCACCATTCAACCCGGCACGATTATCAAAGGTGAAAAATCCAGCAAAGGCTCATTAATTGTTACAAGAGGTGCAAAAATTATAGCTGACGGAACTGCACAAATGCCTATAGTTTTCACCTCCAATGAACCCATCGGTGATCGCACTTATGGTGACTGGGGAGGCTTGATTCTTTTAGGCAGAGCACCCGTAAACAAACCCGGCAACGAAGCCGAGATTGAAGGCGGGGTTAACAATGCCGAAGGTGATGGGCTTTATGGAGGCACTGACCCCAACGACAACTCCGGCGTATTGCGCTATGTGCGGATTGAATTTGCCGGAATAGCATTTACCGATAATAACGAAATTAATGGATTGACTATGGGTGCCGTAGGTTCCGGAACAACGATAGAATATATTCAGGTCAGTTATTGCGGTGATGATTCTTTTGAGTGGTTTGGCGGAACCGTCAATGCTAAATATCTCATTTCACATCGCGCATGGGATGATGATTTAGATACCGATTTTGGTTATAGCGGCAATATACAATATGCAGTTGTGCTTCGCGACCCCGAAATTGCCGACCAATCTTCTTCCAATAGTTTTGAGAGTGATAATGATGCTTCCGGTACAACCAATACGCCATTGACCGCACCTACATTTTCTAACATTACAGTTGTAGGACCCGTTTTGGACGGTGGTAACGAAATCAATCCGCTTTATCGCAGAGCAGCGCATATCCGCCGAAATAGCCGATGCTCTATATATAATTCTGCGCTGATGGGATTCCCCACAGGGTTACTGCTTGACGGATCTGCTTCTCAAGGGGCGGCTACTGCCGGAGATTTGCAAATCCGCAATACCACCATAGTAGCAACCAATCCTGCCAACTTACTTACTGTCGAAAGTGGAAGCACCTTTGATGTTGCCGGATGGTTTAATACTCAGTCTTTTGGCAATCAAACTGAAACAACGATCGCTTCTCAGCAATTGACCAATCCACAGGATTTAACCAATCCCGACTTCCGTCCCATGTCAGGTTCACCTTTATTGAGCGGCGCAAATTTTGACAACCCCAGATTAATTGCCGGCTTTTTTACTCCTACAACCTTTAGAGGTGCATTCGGCACAACCGATTGGACAGCAAGCTGGGCAAACTGGGATCCGGTTAATACTTCTTATGAAACCAATACTTCAGTAGAAAACATATTGCAAGTTGTCAATTCCAGTTCTTTGCAACTTTTGCCTAATCCCAGCCAGGGAATGAGCATATTGCAATTTGAAGTAGTTAACAACAGTCAGTTAACAATTAATGTAAGCGACCTGAGCGGTAAAGTGGTTAAAAAAGTATTTGCCGGCAATTTACAGCAAGGAGTTCATGCGTTTAACATAGATACTCAGGATTTGGCATCCGGTATGTATATGGTTCAGATTACCGGTAATGGTAGTGCAGTATCTTCTAAATTAATGGTACAATAAAATACTGTTTTTTTCCGGTGAATTCCGGCAACTTTCACTTATAGTATTGTTCGCAATATTTAATATAAGTTTCCATACTTTATAACGCCCTGCTGATAGCCATATCAGCGGGGCTTTTTTGTTTTTAAACGTGTAAATATTTTTGATTGGCAATAAAAAAAAGTAAAAAAAAATATGCTTTTTGATGGAATCTAAAATTACAAATACTACCTTAGCTAAACCACTTGAATTGCATCAAAAAAAATAGATAAAAAAATACAAATAAACCATGCAAACAATTTCTAAATGCCTTAACTCAGTAATTTATGAAAAGACTTTACACCTTATTGATTTTATGCACAAATTTTATTTGCTTAACATCTATCCAAGCTCAAAATATATTGCTTGAAGTAGATGGAGACGACCTCTATTACTCCGAATCCGGATGCGGGGACTGTGCTTTTTCTTCTCCTGATCCAAGATGGCGAAGTCGTTTGTTTGTAGGTGCATCCAACTACGACTGGAATGTGGATCGAAACGATGTTTCCTGTGGGTGGCAGGGTATTACGAACTACTCCTGGTATAATGCTACTACTGTGGGTTATAGTACAAATGTATCCATGCAACTCAACGGTTTTGAATTTGATGACGAGCTTACTTGTTTTTTCAATGCAAACGATGCCTCTTGCGGTGGATATGGAACCGTCAACAGCGCTTTTGCCGCTTCTTCTGTTTCTCCTTGTATGTGGAACTACTTTACCGGTCAGCGCAATTGCAGTTCTGACGGTACAACGGGAACCTGGGCAGTTTACTGGAGCTTATACTGGCGGTATCAATTCGCACCTGTTCTTTCATCGGTAAGCCCTGCAAATCAGGTGCGTTGTAATGGCGCTGCTCCGGCCACTCTAACTGCTACTTCAAGTACAGATGGAAACGGTAGAGTATTAGCAAGATGGTATAAGTGGCAAATCTCAAATACTCCGGGCGGGCCTTGGTCTGATATTCCCGGAGCTGCAAACGGTTCTACCAATACAAATGCTACTATGACCTTAACACCGGGTCAGATTTCAGGTACCCGTTATTATCGCGTCTTGACTACTTCCAACTGTTCAGCAGATTTTTCGAGCAACAATACTACCTCATCTGTCTATACAGTTACATACGCCTTTATTGCTTCAGGACCTTACACCAATCAGAGTGGATGGCCTTTTGGCACAGGAGATGGGGCACCTGCTATTCAAAGCCCGATTTGTGGGAGTACAGTTTCTCCCGGCCAAGTTGTTACCTTAAATACACTGCAACCTCCCTCTTCCGGACATGTAACCAATGCTTCCTATGCATGGGCAGTTAGCGGGGGTTCTTTATCCTCCTCTTCCGGTTCGTCTGTAAACTGGACTTTACCTTCTACTAATGGCAACTATTCTGTGAGTGTTACTTATAATTTCTCAGGATGTTCCAGTCCATATACTGCTGTTTGTACAACAACCGTTGGTGATCCTGCCTGCGATTTTATCTATGTAGCAACAACCGGTACTGATATTGTTGGTGGCGGAGGACCCTCCAATCCTTTTGCCACCCTTAGTTTTGCACTTTCGCAGGCTGTTGCAAACAGCATTAGCCATATTAAAGTCAGAAATGGCAATTATACTCAATCATCAATTCTGAATTTGCAATCCAATATTCAGATTGAAGGTGGTTTTGATGTTGTCTCGGGTGTTTGGACAAAATCGTCAAATTCGACTACCAATATCTCTTGCAATTCTTCTATCCAAAGCGTGTCGGGCGTTTGTCACAGAATAGGATTCAGCGGCAATTCTGTTAGCGGTTGGGCCTTGGTGGATTTGAATGTTTCGACAACAGCAGCGACCGGTGTGGATGCTTCCAACAGAGGTTGTTCAAATTATGCCTTATGGTTAAGCGGCTGTTCTAACTATTCAATTGTCCGGTGCAACTTCACTTCGGGTGCTGCTGCAAATGGTACGGCAGCAACAACTTCAGGAGGTTCAGGAGGTGCCGGTGGAGGCGGAAATGGTGGTGGCGGTTCAGGTGGTGTAAGTGGATGCGGAAATCCATCAGCAGGTGCAACCGGAGCAGCCGGTAACGGTGGAGCAGCCGGAGGAAGTGGAGGAGATACCGGAAGTGGCGGAATTTGCTGCGGTTCTTCAAGACCTGGTAAAGCAGGTACAGGAGGTACCGGAGGAAACGCATCCACAAGTTATCCTGCCGGAAGCAGGCCTACGACTCCGGCACCGACTTCAGCTTCTTATTATACTCCCGGAGGAACGGCAGCAAGTGGAAGTAATGGATTTGGCGGCGGCGGCGGCGGCGGCGGCGGCGGTTCGAGAGGCGGAACCTGTGCATGTATAAATTGTTCCGGAAATACCGGCGGAACCGGTGGTGCAGGCGGTGGTGGAGGACTTGGCGGCGGTGGCGGAACCGGCGGCGGCGGTTCTTTTGCTATCTGGCGGTTTAATTCAGCAACCGGAGCAACTTTAACCAATACCAACACAGCAGCCGGAACAGGAGGCACCGGCGGTAATGGTGCAAGCGGACAAAGCGGTTCATCGGGAACAGTAGTCAATAATGGAAATACCGGTGGAAGTTGTGTTTGTGGAAATCCACAAGGCGGTTCAGGCGGTAATGGCGGAAACGGAGGCAACGGAGGAAGAGGACAAGATGGAGCCAATGGGTCTTCCGCTCAGATTGTATCCAATGGTACTACCTCTTCAGGCAGTTCTATTCCATCTACACCTGCTATTACAATTATCTACAACAACAACATGAAAATTTGCCGCAACTCAGTATTGACAATAAACAATACGAGTGGCAGCGGTAACTGGACTTTACCTGCAAACTTTGACTATGTGCGTTACAATCAAAGTGCAACTGCTTCACAATACAGTAACAGCACTTTTTTAGCCGATATTTACCCAACCAACAATACAGCAGGCTATTACAATCTTCAGGCAGGAGCTACTGTATATCCGAGATATCTGAGCCTCGAACCCGATGCCCGAACGGCTCCTGTCATCACTTTGAACAATATCAATAATGGTGCCTTACCCGGTAATCAGATTTGTGCAGGGGGGTCTCTGAAAGCTACTGCATCAACATTCGGAACTATTGTAGATTACAGGTGGGAAATATTTTCAGGGTCTTCAGCGCCAAATAAATCTGCGTTTCCAAGCGGCTCGGCAATTTTCAGTTCAAATATTGCCAATCCTACTTTCGGACCTTTTAATACGGCAGGAACTTATACGGTGCGGTATCAGGTCAGGGAACGTTGTTGCGGTTGGTCAATTCCTGTTTTCGCTACTATCACTGTTAATCCTGATCCAACCCCACCAACCAATATCTTGTTTGTCAATGCTTCGGTGGTTTGTATCGGTGATCTGATAACTGCCAGCAGCGCTACCGGAGCAACCGGAGGAATCACCCCTTATTCTTATGAATGGGATTACAACAATATGAACCATTCTTTTGGTACTTATAGTGGTGCGCTTCCTTCTTTTGCAGCAACTACGGGCGCTAATATAGTTCGTGTCCGAATTGCAGCCGATGAAGTAAGAGGCTGTGATGCTTCGAATATTTATGAAGAAACTATCAATGGGGTGGAAGTTCCGGTTGGAGTTACAGCCAATCCTTTGATTTGTAGTGGTGAAACTCTGAATTTTAACCTGACTACAGCCAACAGTATCAGTGGAACTACTTTTGCAGTACAAAGTCAGTCTTCCAATCCAAATATTTCCGGAACAGGCAGTATCAGTTCAGGAACTGTATTAACAGGTACTTTTACCAATACTTCCGGAACAGACCAAAACCTTACTTTTACCATCACACCAACCGGACCGACACCGGCAAACTGTATAGGCAGTAACTTTGTAATTACGCTAACAGTCCGGGCATTACCTGGTTTATATACTGTAACAGGTGGCGGCAATTATTGCGAAGGAGATATCGGGTTGTCTGTTGGGTTGAATGGCTCTCAAAACGGGGTTAGTTATGAACTGTACCACAACGGATCTCCAACCGGTGTAATGTTTTTAGGAACGGGAGCTGCTTTTAACTTTTCAAGCATCCAAACCTTACCGGGAACTTATACGGTTGAAGCTACCAATCAGACCAGCGGTTGCAAACGCATGATGACGGGCAACGTAATTATTGTTGTTAACCCATTACCCAATGATTTAACACCTGTTGCAGTTGCTCCTTTAATATGTTCAGGCACCGCTACTAATATTCAGATTGCAAGTTCAGAAGCAAACGTAAACTACCAGTTGCGCAATAATGCAGGTAATATAAATATAGGAACACCGGTAGGCGGAGGAGGAACCATCAATCTTCCAACGGGCAGTCTGACAGCTAATACCACCTTTAATGTTTTGGCAACCAATACCATTACCGGATGTATCAGGGTTTTAACAATGTTGGTAACGGTGAATGTGCTGGAAAACCCAACCGGTGGCAGTATAGCACCGGTCATTTTCTGTGCCGGCGCTACTGAGACAGCTTTTGTAACAGGGGTGGGGAATGCAGTGGAATATCAGTGGGATTTGCCGGCCGGATTGTCGGGGAGTTCTACTACTTCCAGCATTTTACTGTCAGGCAATACGGCAGGTATTTATACCA
Source organism: Sphingobacteriales bacterium (assembly GCA_016700115.1). Lineage (NCBI taxonomy): Bacteria > Pseudomonadati > Bacteroidota > Sphingobacteriia > Sphingobacteriales > Sphingobacteriales bacterium. The sequence goes on from CP064999.1 coordinate 2,325,151, forward strand.
TTACCGTAACTCCTGTAAATATATCGGGGGTTGTATTATGTAATGGCATTCCGGTAACAGGTTCCGTTACGGTCAAACCTACTCCAACAGTTACTGCAACGAACAACAATTCTGAATTTTGTACCGGAGGAATTACAGATATCGGACTTAGCGCATTACCTGCCAATGTTTCCGGAACTGTATTTAACTGGACAAGAGATAATACCACGGATGTTATCGGCACTAACAGTGCAACGGGTGTAACTGGAACTATTGCTGAAACGCTGACCAATATTACCAATCAACAACAGATTGTGGTGTTTTACATCACACCTTTTGCCGACGGGTGTTCCGGAACAGTAGTTACCGTATCAGTAACCGTGAACCCGACTCCGAGTGTTACTGTGGATAATTTAGATCCTGTGATATGTACCGGAGAGATGACGAATATTTCTCTAAGCCCGTTGAACAATAATGTGTCCGGAACGACATATAGCTGGACCCGTAACAATACAGGAAATATAACCGGCACAGACAGTGAAACCAATATCAGTGGACCGATAAGTGTTGTCCTGACCAATTCTATGACAACTAACCAAACCACTCAGTTTACCATTACGCCGTATGCCAATGGCTGTCCCGGAAGTCCGTTTATTACTACCGTACAGGTTGGTGCTATGCCGGTCAGCACGGCAAATGTAACGGCTGTTACACCCATTTGTGAAGGCAGTAATACAATTATCACAGTTGGTCCGCCTACACAGTCAGGTTATACCTATCAGGTGTTGCGGTCTGATTTTAGCCCGATTGCCGGAGCAAGTATCTCTTCTGCCGGAACAGGGGCTAAAAACATCACTGTTCCTGCATCTGAATTGGGCTATGGAGGATCGCCATACCTCTTCTTTATCAGATCAACCAGTACATCACCCTATTTCTGCTCGGCTGTACTGTTCAATGCAGTTACGGTAGTTGTCAATCAGGCATCAGTCGCTCCGACAGGTGCTACGGCAAATGGACAAGCTTCTCTCACCATTTGTCCGAATGCTTCGGAAGATATTACCTTAACCGCAGTAGGCGGCTTATTGGGTACAAACGCCAATGCCTATTGGTTTGAAGGGGCTTGTTTCACTACAATCATTGGTACCGGTACGTCTTTGGATATACCCGCACCTTCAGTTACGACCACCTATTTTGTAACGTATTTCGATGCAGTTTGTGGCGCAACTGCCTGTGCTTCGGTCGAGGTAATTGTTGAAGATATTACCCCGCCAACTGCCGTATGTCAGGATGTTTCAGTGCTGTTAGACATTACCGGCATTGGCAGCACTTCGGCAACCGCAGTGAACAACGGCAGTTACGATGCCTGTGGAATAGCAAGTTTAAGCTTGAATCAAACCGGTTTTAGTTGCCTGAATGTCGGGGGTTCAAATTCCGTCACCCTGACAGTTACAGATAATAACGGCTTGACGGCAACCTGTTCGGCACTTGTTTCAGTAGCAGATCAAATACCTCCTGAAGCCCTTTGTCAAAATATAACGGTTTTGTTAGACGAGTTTGGCAATGCCGGTATTACCGTTGCTGACATAAACAATGGCAGTAACGATGCCTGTGGAATTGCCGATATGGTCTTGACTCAATACGATTTCGATTGTACTGATGTGGGAAATAACTCCGTAAGGCTGACGGTTACCGATGTAAATGGAAACGAGTCGCTTTGTCTTGCGGATGTGGTAGTCGCAGATGAAGTAAATCCTGTTGCAACCTGTCAGGATATTACGGTAGTGATAGACGAAACAGGCACAGGAGCTATAACCCCTGCTATGATAGACAATGGCAGTACAGATGCTTGTGGAATTGATACTTACAACTTAAACCAAACTCTGTTTGATTGCGATGACTTAGGTAGCAGTACAGTCATCCTGACTGTAACGGATAATAATGGAAATACTGCAACCTGCTCGGCAGCTTTGTCCATCATACCTGATTTTGAACCGGAAATTTCACCGCCGGGGACGACAACAATTTGTCAGGGAGAAAGTGTTAATCTGGATGCCGGAGTTTATGCCGCTTATCTGTGGAATGATACTGCCGGAGACGCAACAACTCAAACCGTATCAGCCTCAGCAAGTGGTACTTATTCAGTAACTGTAACTGATGACAACGGTTGTACCGCTACGGCTTCTGCTACAGTGGTTGTTAATGATGTTCCCACTCCCTCTGTTACTGCAGATGGGCCTACTACTTTTTGTCAGGGCAACAGTGTCGGATTAGATGCCGGTACTTATGTCGGGTATTTGTGGAATAGTTTGGCCGGTAATGCGACCACTCAAACGGTTATTGCCACAGAAAACGGTACTTACACAGTTACAGTAACCGATATAAACGGATGCACTGCTACAGCCGGCATAGAAATTTCAGTCTTTGCCGCACCATTGGCTACTATTAACGGCGTGAGTTCTATCTGTCAGGGGAATTCACTATTCCTGATTGCATCGGGAGGTAATTCTTATAGCTGGAGCGGTCCGGATGGTTTTATTACTACCGGTCATAGCGTAGTTCGAAACAATGCAGTTCCTGATATGTCCGGTACTTATACAGTTACAGTAACCTCAACTAACGGATGTGTCAGTATTACAAGTATAAACATAACGGTTCATCCAACACCGGTTGCCGGAATAAGCGGGCTAACCGCAGTTTGTGAGGGAAGTGCCATTGACCTGACGGCCACCGGCGGCACAAGCTACGAATGGAGTGGGCCAAATGGTTTTTCAGATGTTGGAGCAAATCTTGTTCGGAACAATGCCGCTTTAACCATGTCCGGAGTTTATACCGTAACCGTAACCGGCCCCGGGGGTTGTACTTCTACTGCAAGTGCACTCATTAATGTATCACCTGTTGCCGCCGATATTCTCGGCCAATCAGGTTTTTGTTCTGATGGCGATATTTCATTGATTGCAACAGGTGGCGGAACCTATCAATGGTCAGGGCCGGAAGGATTTAGCTCAACTGATGAGAGCATTTTAATTGGCAATGCGACAACAGCCATGTCGGGACTTTATGTTGTTACAGTTACCAATACAGCAGGATGCACGGCAACTGCAAGTAAATCGGTAACTGTTAACTCCAGTCCATCCCCAACCATTCTCGGAAATACCAGTTTATGTTCGGGCAGTAGTATCTTTTTGGTTTCGTCCGGGGGCAACAGCTATTTGTGGAGCGGACCGGACGGGTTTACTTCCACCGGACACAGTATCGTCAGAAGTGGTGCTACTACATTGATGTCGGGTATTTATACAGTTACGGTAAATGATACAAATGGCTGTACAGGTGCAACAAGCATAGAAGTAACCGTTCATCAAACACCGGCAACAGTTATCACCGGCAGTACGGTAGTCTGTGTTGGAAATACGATTACCCTGAACGCTACCGGAGGAGGTGTTTCCTATCAGTGGAGCGGCCCCGGAGGCTATACTGCTTCGGGAGAAACCATAAGCCGAACCGGTGCGACAACAGCCATGTCGGGGACTTATTATGTAACAGTAACCGGTTCAGGCGGCTGTACCGCAACCGCGAGTAAAACCGTGAATGTTACGTCCTCTTTATCGGCTGTCATCACCGGTCCTTCTGTATTCTGTACCGGAAACAACATCAGTCTGACCGCATCCGGCGGTAGTGTATATTCTTGGTTTGGTCCCGGCGGGTTTACCTCTTCAGATGCTACTTTTGTAAGACCAAATGCCACCACGGCAATGGCCGGACTTTATACGGTAACGGTCAGCGATGGCGCAGGCTGCTCTGCTACCGCAAGCAGAAACATTACTGTCAACATATCGCCTACCGCAAACATTACCGGCAACAACAGCGTTTGTGCCGGTAAAAACATCACCCTGTATGCTTCGGGAGGAAACAGCTATGCATGGAGCGGCCCTAACGGATTTTCGACAGTTGGTTCGACACTCAACCGAACTGCCGCAACTGTTGCAATGTCGGGTACTTATACCGTTACAGTTACAGCTTCGGGTGGGTGTACCGCAACTGCGAGTATGTTCGTCACGGTTCACCCCTTACCCGTTGTTACCATTACCGGACCTTCCTCTGTTTGTGCAGGCACCACACTTACATTAACAGCAACCGGAGGAGGCACTTACGCATGGAGTGGCCCCGGTGGATTTACAGCTACCGGAGCAACAATGAACCGAACAAACATGACAACCACAATGGGCGGGCTTTACAAAGTTACTGTTACCGGCAGCGGAGGCTGTACTGCAACAGCAAGTAAAAGTATTACCGTTTTGGCAGCACCTAACGCAACGATTACCGGAAGTTCATCCCTCTGTGCGGGCGGCACCATCACCTTAACGGCTTCGGGAGGAATATCCTATGCATGGAGTGGCCCTGATGGTTTTACCGCAACAGGCTCTGTTGTTACCAGAACTAATGCTACTACTGCTATGTCGGGTATTTATGTAGTTACTGTCAGCAACTCGGCCGGATGTACCAAGACAGCATCGAGGGTTGTAACGGTCAACTCCTGTAAATTTGAAGGTGAAACCGGAGAAATCTTTGGAGAATTTTTCACCGCAGCGCCCAACCCAACGAAAGGAGAAACGACTATTTTCTTTGCGGTGCCGTCAACAGTACCGGTTAAAATAACTGTTTTTGCTACAGATGGAAAAGAAGTTGCGGTATTATTTGAAGATACTGCCCAGGCAGGTAAGGAATATTCTATTCAGTTTGATATGAAAGAATTACCGGCAGGGGCTTATTTTGCGGTCTTACGAAAACCGGATGGTTCGGGCAATCAGTTACAATTATTGCTCTCCCGATAACAGAAAGGTTAGTTTTTTAGATTAACCTGATTGTTTGTTTGCAAAAGCCCGCTTCACGGCGGGCTTTTCTTTTGCGTTATCGGGAAACTGCAGTTTCCTTGATTGTTAAAAAAAATGTAACTTTGCCGAATTATCAATAAACCAAACAGTATTTAAAAAGTATATGAGCAATCAAAAAATCAGGATTGAAAATGGAAAACTAATAGTTCCGGATCATCCAATAATTCCGTTTATTGAAGGAGACGGTACAGGAGTTGATATTTGGCCGGTGGCTAAAAAAGTGTTTGATTCGGCAGTAGCTAAAGCTTATGGAGGTAAACGCAAAATTGAATGGAAAGAAGTGCTTGCTGGAGAAAAAGCATTTAATAGAACCGGTGAATGGCTTCCCATTCAAACCATAGAGGATTTTAAAGAATATTTAGTGGGAATTAAAGGTCCCCTGACAACTCCGGTAGGCGGTGGGATTACATCCCTCAATGTAGCGCTTCGCCAGCTTTTGGACTTATATGTTTGTCTTCGTCCGGTAAAATACATCACCGGTGTTCCTGCACCCGTCAAACGTCCGGAAGATGTGGATATGGTCATTTTCCGGGAAAATACAGAAGATATATATGCCGGTATTGAATGGGCTGCGGGCACGCCGGAGGTAAAAAAAGTCATTGATTTTTTGCAAAAGGAAATGGGGGTAAATAAAATCCGTTTTCCCGAATCCTCCGGAATTGGAGTAAAACCTATTTCGAAAGAAGGTACTTCACGGTTAGCTAAATCGGCAATTGAATACGCCATTCGCGAAAAACGCAGATCGGTAACCTTTGTCCACAAAGGCAATATTATGAAGTTTACCGAAGGTGCATTTAAAAACTGGGGCTACGAAGTGGGTAAAACACAATTCAGAAGTCAGGTAGTAACTGAGCGTGAAAGCTGGATTTTGGATAATAAAGACAAAAACCCAAACCTGACAACAGAAGAAAATGCAAGAATGGTGGACCCCGGTTATGATTTGATGACCGAAAAGCAAAAAAAGGCCATTTTGGACGAAATAAACACGGCCTTAGAGCTTTATCACACTCATGGAAACGGACAATGGAAGAAACTGCTACTCTTGAAAGATTCTATTGCTGACATCACCTTGCAACAAGTCCTGACTCGACCCAGAGATTTTGATGTGATTGTTACTCCTAACCTCAACGGTGATTATTTATCAGATGCCCTCGCCGCTCAGATTGGAGGAATTGGAATAGCTCCCGGTGCAAACATTAACTATCTGACCGGACATGCTGTTTTTGAAGCTACGCATGGCACTGCTCCCAAGTACGCAGGTTTGGATAAAGTGAATCCAAGTTCGGTGATTTTATCAGGGGTTATTATGTTAGAATATATGGGCTGGAAAGAAGCCGCCGACCTGATTATTCAGGGCATCAACAAAGCGATTGCAGCCAAAACTGTTACCTACGATTTTGCCCGTCTGACCGAAGGAGCTACAGAGGTCTCCTGTTCGGGTTTTGGCGATGCCATCATTTCGCAGATGTAGTATTCTATAAGTTTACAGACACTTACCTATGTCTGAACAAAAGCGTGTCGGGTTTCCTGACACGCTTTTCTTATGTGTGATAAGAGCGTGTTATAAGGAGTGCAAATTTCTGATTGGCCTTAGCTTAAGTGCCATGGGTACCTTTAACGTTTTGGAAGTGTTTTCTCTGAAAATGAAGCATATCCCCAAAAAGCGATATCTCTTGTTCGCCTTAAAAAAAGTTTCCAAAGGCGCTAAATTTTAACTGCACATTGAAAAAGTGTTCAATGCCCTGAAATAGACAATGGCTATTTTTTGATTCTATCGGGATGGGCATCTACAAAAGATTTCCAGTTCTTCGAGTTTCCGCCACCGGTGCTATTTCTTTTAGGGGTTTCTGATTTTTGGTAAATGGCAGAACCAATCTGCAAATGATGACATAAGGCAACACCAAGCGCATCAGTGGCATCAAAATACTTTGGGATGGCATCTAACTTTAAAATACTTTGCAACATTGCAGACACCTGTTCTTTAGAACTATTGCCATTTCCGGTGATGGATTGTTTGATTTTTCTGGGCGAATATTCCGTTACAGGGATATCTTTGAGCATAGAGGCGGTAATAACTACCCCTTGTGCCCGTCCTAATTTCAGCATAGACTGCACATTATTGCCATAAAAAGGTGCTTCAACTGCGACCTCATCAGGCAGGTATGTTTCAAGAATAAAAGTAATTTTTTCAAAAATCCGCTTCAATTTATTGTAATGTCCCGCACATTTATTCAAATGCACTACTCCAAGGCTCAATAATTGTATATTTTTGCCTTGTATTTCGATGACCGAATAACCTAAAACGGTGGTACCCGGGTCAATTCCTAATATTTTGATGCCTTTTTTCATCGGTTTTTGGTTTTGAAGGTCATTCCTTTTTCATCTTTGGACGGATGATTAACAATGTATTTATACCCTGTGTTGAGTATTAGATACTATCGTTTTATTTACTATAACAACTATGCTTCAGATTACCAATCGGTTTCACAATATACAAAAGTCGAATGTAGGGATATTTCTGCTAAAAATAGGGATTGCCTTTTTATTGGGCTATATAATCTACCGGCAATTACATGGTAAAACCAATCTTACCGATGTTTGGACAACTTTAAAAAATGCCGGAAGTATTCAGGGAATCCTCAGTTTGGTGGTTGCTGTGTTATTGGTTGGTGCAAACTGGGGCTTGGAGGCTTTGAAATGGCAACGTGTTTTGAAGCCTTTGGAAAGAATTAGTTTTTCCGGGAGTATTAAAAGTATATTATGCGGCGTAACTGTTTCGATGCTAACGCCCAATAGAACCGGTGAGTATGTCGGACGTATTCTGACGCTTCAACAGGAAGATAGTTTTAAGGCAATTCCTCTTGCTTTGACCTGTAGCTTTTCCCAATTATTGGTAAATCTGACGCTGGGATTTACGGCGTTTTTTTTATTTTGTTTCTATTATTCAGGTCTGACTTTTCTTTTGAGTATGGCTTTTATAGGTTTAGCCGTCTCCTTAATCAGCACTGCCCTGTTTTTTTATTTTAAAATTCATGCGTTACCTCAATTTTTACGAGGCCGTTTTTTTAAAAAAGTTTCTGATTTTGTTGCTCCCCTGAAACTGACAGACCACAAAACTCTTCTTATTCTTCTGTTTTGGTCTTTAGTCAGATATATGGTTTACACAATGCAGTATATTTTTTTGCTTCATGCTTTTGGCATCTCATTTAGTTGGGCAGAAGCCTGTATTTTGATTTGCAGCATATACTTTGTTCAGACATTTATTCCTTCAATTGCTATGGCCGAATTGGGTGTCAGGGGGAATTTAGCACTCTATTTTATTGGATTTACCGCCGGCACTTCAGCGGCCATTCTTTCGGCTACTTTTTGTCTGTGGTTGATAAACCTGCTCATTCCTTCATTGGCAGGCCTTGTTTTTATCACACAATCGGGCAATTTTGAAAAGCTTTTCCGAACAAGTCAAACTAAAGAATTGGCAACTGTAAAAGTTGTTACGAAAAACTGAAAAACTGTTTTTATAGCTTAATGTTTCCGGGGGACGTATAAATTAAAAAGGAGGTAAATGCCCAACAGTGGTTACTTCCTGTTATTTTTTGTATATTTACAAAAAAATATCCCAAACAAGTCGGTATTTTTAGGTGTATCGCTAAAAACCCCACAACATGAAATCACGAAACATTTTTTTGATGGCTGTTTTATTGGTTTTGGTGAAAGGTTTCGCTGAGGCGCAAACTACTTTTGGCCCGCAGCAGGTGATTGTACAAACTGAAACCGATGCTCCAAGTTCTGTTTATACCGCTGATTTAGATAATGATGGTGATATAGATGTCTTGTCTGCTTCATCTAAGGACAATAAAATAGCCTGGTATGAAAACGATGGTATGGGCAACTTTGGGGGACAGCAAATCATCACCACTGTCGCTAATGGCGCAAGTTCTGTATATGCCGCCGATTTGGATGGAGATGGGGATTTTGATGTCTTGTCAGCATCTGAGTATAATAATAAAATAGCTTGGTATGAAAACTATGGCACGGGCAATTTTGGCTCACAGCAAATCATCACCACTGCTGTTTCTAGTGCACGGTCTGTTTATTCCGCCGATTTGGACGGCGACGGCGATTTAGATGTTTTGTCGGCTTCTTTTCTTGATAATAAAATAGCATGGTACGAAAACGATGGCATGGGCAACTTTGGAGCACAGCAAATCATATCCACCTCCATCTATAACACCCAATCCGTTTATGCCGCCGATTTGAACGGAGACGGGGATATAGACGTTTTGTCGACTTCTTATAATGATGGCAAAATAGCCTGGTTTGAAAACGATGGTGCCGGCAACTTTGGAGTGCAGCAAGTCATATCCAACTCTGCTGATGGTGCATGGTCTGTTTATGCTGCCGATTTGGACGGAGATGGTGATTTTGATGTGTTGTCGGCATCTATTGATGATGACAAAATAGCATGGTATGAAAACAATGGCGTAGGTAATTTCAGCACACAACAAATCATCACCACTGCTGCCAATGGCGCAAACGCTGTACATGCCACCGATTTAGACGGCGATGGAGATGTGGATGTATTGTCGGCTTCTTCGGGTGATAACAAAATAGCTTGGTACGAAAACGATGGCGTAGGTAATTTCAGTACACAGCAAATTATCACCACTACTGCCAATGGCGCAAACACTGTATATGCCGCCGATTTAGACGGCGATGGAGATGTGGATGTATTGTCAGCTTCTTCAGAGGATGACAAAATAGCTTGGTACGAAAACGATGGCGCAGGAAACTTTGGAGTTCCGCATATCATCTCCACCTCAGCCGATGGCGCAAGATCCGTTTATACCGCAGATTTAGATGGCGATGGCGATATGGATGTTTTGTCCGCTTCTGCTGTTGATGACAAAATAGCATGGTATGAAAATGACGGCGCAGGCAATTTCGGCAAACAGCAACTCATCTCCTTTAATGCCAATGGCGCAAATTCTGTTCACGCCGAAGATTTGGACGGCGATGGTGATATGGATGTCTTGTCCGCTTCTTATTATGACGACAAAATAGCTTGGTATGAAAATGATGGCACGGGCAACTTTGGGGCACAGCAAATCATTACCTTTGAGTCCGATTGGGCTTCGTCAGTTTATGCTGCCGATTTGGACGGCGATGGCGATATAGACGTTTTGTCGGCTTCCTTTAATGACAATGAAATAACTTGGCACGAAAACGATGGCACGGGCAACTTTGGTATTCACCATAATATTTTCGCCTCTGCCAATGGCGCAAACTCTGTGTATGCCGCCGATTTAGACGGCGATGGGGATATAGACGTTTTGTCGGCATCTTGGGTTGACGACAAAATAGCCTGGTATGAAAACGGCGGGATAGGAAACTTTGGACCTCAGCAAATCATCACCACCGCTGCAAATGGTGCATATTCTGTTTATGCCGCTGATTTGGATAGCGATGGCGATTTGGACGTTTTGTCGGCTTCTCTGAATGACGATAAAATAGCATGGTATGAAAACGACGGCGTAGGCAACTTTGGTGCTGAGCAAATCATATCCATTACTGCCATCGGTGCATTGTCTGTATCTGTCTCAGATTTGGATGGAGACGGAGACATGGACGTGTTGTCAGCTTCTAATGTTGATGACAAAATAGCATGGTATGAAAACGATGGCGCGGGTAACTTTGGAACACAGCAAATAATATCTACGGAAGCAGATGGTCCAAGGGCTGTTTATGCCGCAGATTTGGACGGGGATGGGGATTTAGACGTTTTGTCGGCATCGTACAATGATAGCAAAATAGCCTGGTACGAAAATCTTTTAGAAACCGTAGTCGGTTTTTCGGGTTCACAAAATGTACCAGCAATTGCTTTCCACTTAACACCAAACCCCACACGAAACTCCGCCACACTAACCTACACCTCCCCACAATCCCAACCCGTTACCCTTAGTCTTTACGACCTGACCGGAAGACTGCTGTTTGAAAAAAACCTACAGCCAACCTTTGGAACAAACAACTACGTTTTAGATATGCTGCTATACCCTCAGGGTTTGTATGTGGTCACGCTCAACAACGGGATTGAGGTGGTATCGGGGAAAGTAGTGAAGGAGTAGGGAGGCATCATTGATAACTCCTTTCGTTTCACATCTAATATCTTTCGTTTTCTCTACCATAAAATTCAACAACTATGAAAAAATTATACGTTTATTTGGTTATTATTCTTGGCATCTTAGTTGCCGGTAGTGGTTATTCGCAAACCACCTTTGGACCTCAGCAGGTGATAGCGCAATTAGAAGTCAATAACCCCACCGAAGTATATAGTGCAGATATTAATTCCGATGGATTATTGGATATTATAGTAGTTCACTCGGATTGGTCTTTAGTGTCGTGGTTTAAAAATGACGGAAACAACAGTTTTCAACGCGCTCAAGTACTCGTTGAAGGGTTTTTAGCAGGAATAATCGTCACAGATGTTGATGGTGATGACGATGTAGATTTTTTAGGTTTTGATGGAAATCAAGTCAAATGGTTTCTCAATAATGGGAATGGTAGTTTTGGCATACCTCAAACAATAAATCTCCCCAATACTATAAGGGATATAAAATATTCAGATTTTGATCTGGATGGAGATAATGATATTTTGCTTGCCATAAATAACCAATTGGTGTGGCTGTCAAATAATGGAGAGGGGGTCTTTGGTTCAGCCCAACCAATGGTTGACGTTCAACCTACTTATGCCGGTAGTGTGGATGTAGCAGATGTAAACAATGACGCTTTACCTGATATAGTAGCCGGTTTTGAAGGAGGCAGATTGGTTTGGTATGCCAACGATGGAAGCGGGAACTTTGGACCCAAACAATTAATAGGAGATCCGCTTTACCAGCCTTCCTATATCGCTACTGCCGATTTAGATTCAGACGGAGATAACGATATTTTAATCCATTACGGAACACTACAAGATTTTGAAAACCCTACGCTACGGTTAGCTTGGTTGCCTAATGATGGCAGTAATAATTTTGGCCCTGTACAAGATATTTTTGCTCCTTCGTACGGATATGGAATGGGCGGTGGTGAAGCATCTAATTTTTACAGTATTCAGTTGTTAGATTATGACTATGATGGAGATTTAGACATAGTCAGCACATTAGGTCTTAGCAATTGGGAAGAAAACAGCGTTTTGCTGAACATAACTTACAATAATGGAATCGGTCAGTTTACTACGTCTTCAAATTTGCAGGAATATTGTACCAGTTTATATTTAAACGCTGTGGATTTAAATTCTGATGGATTGTGGGATATTGTAAACAGCAAAAGCAGAGAAGATTATGTAGGGATACGTTTTGATGGTTTTCCGGAAATACCCTTAACCTACACTTCTTGCTCCTATATACAAAATATTTATCCTGTATATTTAAATGACGATAATCTAATTGACTTTGTAACCATAAATTACGATGTTGATATGATATTAGGTTATTTGACATATTATACCCAAACAGAAACAGGCGATTTTATTACCCTAAAAATTCAACACCCTGATTGTGCAGGTTTCTTTTATTTATCGCCAATGATAGTTCTGTACATAGGCAAATTTGATAACGACGATTTTATTGATTTGATAACTTTGGATTTTGATGGACAGGTGAAGTTATATAGAGGCTTTGTTTATACAAGTGGATATTATTATGTTGATGATGCGGTGCCACTTGAAATCACTTTTTCAAACAATACTTATGATATTCGTTTTTCAGATTTGAACAATGATGGAGCAATAGATATAGTATCAGTAGATGAAACAGAACTTTTTTTTAGTGTTTTTTTAAACAATGGGGATGGAAATTTTGACAACTTCTACTCATTCTATTCTTTTGATTACAGCAACTGGTTAATAGAAGACTTTGACAATAATGGGCTGAAAGATATAGGTGTTATTTCCGGCAATTTGTTAATCTGGCATGTAAATACCGGAGAGGACTTTCAACTATTACCTGAAATTAGCTTACCCGTCAGCGATAGTATTTCAAATACATCTAACAATGAAGATTTTAATGGGGACGGCTTCTCTGATTTCTTTTTAAGTCAGGATTCACAATTTTTATGGTTACCCGCCAATGGAACAGGTAGTTTTGGAACTCCACAGGTTATTGGTGAAGCCGATATGTCTAATGTTCAGTTAGTAGATATGGATCTTGATGGAGATATGGACTTAATTGGTCTATTGGCATCTAATATAGTGTTTTTTGAAAATCTGGGCTATGGAATTTTTAGTCCGATACAACAAATGATAACGGATATTCCCATCAATACTATGAGCATGAAAATGGTTGATATGGATGGGGATTTTGATTTAGATGTTGTAATTGCAAGTACAAATTACTTTTCGATACCTTTTGAATCATCAATAGTATGGTATGAAAATATGTCTGACAACCAGCAAATCTCAGGAACGGTGTTTTACGATAACAACCAAAACGGGCTACTCGATGAAGACGATTTCGGTTTAAATTTTCAAAACATTACCCTTACTCCAAACGTAGTAAACACATATTCCAATTCAAACGGAGGATTTACTTTTGTTACCCCCAATGCCGGCGAGTACAATTTAACTTTTAATTTGCCGGAGGGATGGGCAGCAACTTCGCCCACAACGTTATCAGTAAGTGTTTCCACTGTACAAGGAAGTAGCGATAACAATTTTGGCATTTACCCCATTAGCCCTATTTCTGATATTCAAACCTATATTAACTCCGGCTTAAACCGATGCAGTAACTCTGTGCCTTATTACCTCACCATTGCAAACGAAGGAACAGCAATAGAAGACATGACAATTGTTGCTTTTCAGCCTGACCCTCTGCTTACTTTTTCCTTTGCTTTTCTCCCTCCCGATTCAATAAGTACTTCCGGAGTGATTTACTGGCATGTTAATAATCTGTTGCCTAATAGCAACAGCTTATTGACAGCATACTTTCAAGCCCCCGATTTTACTAATATAGGTTCTTACTTGCAAAACAGCCTGTCTGCTACATGCTACAACAATACAGGTAATCCAACTGACACAGCTACTTATACTTACACCCCCATAGTTGTATGCGCCTACGACCCCAACGATAAAACGGTTACTCCCGAAGGAATTTGGGAGCAAAACTATACCCTTGTTGACGAGGAACTGTTTTATACCATCCGTTTCCAAAACACCGGCAACGACACCGCTTTTTACGTGCGCATCACCGATGTGCTTTCTCCACATTTAGACCACAGCACCTTCCGAATCGTCAACAGCAGCCATGACATGCAAACCTACCGCTACCCGGACGGTTTGGTAGAATTTCATTTTCACGATATCATGCTGCCCGACAGCACAACCAACGAACCCGGCAGTCACGGCTTCGTGATGTTTGCTGTTAAACCTCTCCCCAGCTTATCCGATAACACCCCCGTAAACAACACCGCCGACATTTACTTTGACCAAAACCCGCCCATCATCACCAATACCACTCTGAATACGCTGGTTTACGAACTGCCTGCCTCGCCCCCTCTGCCCATAACGCTCACCCGATTCACCGGTACGGTTCAACCCCAAGACAACCTCCTCCAATGGACAACGGCAGCAGAGGTTAACAATGCCTACTTCACCCTCCAATACTCACCTAATGGCAACGAGTTTACTTCCCTCGCCCAAATAGCCGGAGCAGGCACTGCCTCCGCCGCAAAGAGTTACCAATATACCCACGCCAATCCCTATCCGCTCACCTACTACCGCCTCCTCCAAACCGATTACGACGGAACCACAAGGCAGGCAGGAGAAGTCATCACCCTGAACCGGACCCAGTCCGTTGCGGGTTTAGGTATAACCCATATCTTGCCCAACCCCACACGAAACTCCGCCACCCTAATCTACACCTCCCCACAAACCCAACCCGTTACCCTAATCCTATACGACCTGACCGGCAGGCTGCTGCATGAAGCAACAATACAGGCTACCATCGGAACAAACAATTGCGTTTTGGATATGCTGCCCTATCCGCAGGGTTTGTATGTGGTAACGCTCAACAATGGGGTGGAGGTGGTTTCGGGGAAGGTGGTGAAGGAGTAGATTGGATAAGTGGTAAGGCATAAGTGGTAAGTTCTTTCGTCTTATGTCTTTCATCTTTCGTCTAATATCTTACTCTTAAAAAATTTATTTCAACCACTTAAAAATAAGAACAATGAAATCATTCCAATTCTCTCCGTTAGCGGGTTTTTTGTGTATTGTTTTATCTTGGTTTTGTACTGTAGAGGTGGAGGGACAGATTACCTTTGGTCCCGAACAGGTGATTGCGCAATCGGAAATTAACCTCCCGATATTGGTTGGCACGCCCGATTTTAACGGCGATGGTTTCTCCGACATACTCATGCTGTCGGAAATTAATCGGCGACTGTCATGGTTTCAAAACTTGGGTTCAAATAATTTCGGACCCTTACAATATATTGACGACTTGTCTGGAATGGCATCGGAAGTACGGTATGAAGATTTTGATTCAGATGGAGATCAAGATATTCTCGTTGCTTTAGGCAGCGGTTGGATATGGTTTGCCAATGATGGCACGGGCAATTTCAACCCGCCGCAGCCCGCAGCCGGCGTACCGCCTTTTGAGGGGGTGCTGGGCGATTTGAACGGAGACGGAATTCCCGACTTGGTAACAGCCGGAGTAAACGAAACGAATTTTGCCATTGTTTCGTGGAAACCCGGCGATGGACTGGGAAACTACGGCGCACAGGAGGTTTTATACACAAGCCCGTTTCTGTTTTCAGCTATCGGAGATTTTAAATTGGCCGATATAAGCAACGACGGATATACCGATGTAATCATCTCAGTAAGTGCTTGGGCTTGGGGTGGAAGTTTCGGAGCATTGTTAAATGACGGCTCTGCCAATTTTACCTGGCAGGGGCTACCTTATACAATTGCCTGCGGTATGACCTTTGCAATTGCCGACTTTAACAACGATGGTTTGGTAGATATTGCTAAAGCCCTCCAAAACAACGATGTATTGGAATGGGAGGAACAGACTTCCCCTTTTAATTTCACCAATCATAACCTGATAAATCCCATAATTACCAATCCTACCGATGTTTATGTTGCAGATGTGGACGAAGACGGATTGCCCGACGTAATATCGGCATCGGGCGGCAACGGCAATATTGTCTGGCACAAAAACCAACCGGGAACAACTTTCGCTCCGTCTCAAATAATTATTCAAAACACCGACAACAACTACTGCGACGAGTTCGCTTACATGAATAATTTGAACAAAATCACCTATTTTGGATATGAAACCGGAAGTGCCGAAGGACAACTTTTCTATCAACACCAAGCATGGATGAACTTTTTACCCGATGCCTTAAACAACCCTGCCGATAACTTGCTGTTGTCGCAATGTGTTAAGGGCGCAGCAGCCGATTTAAACAATGACGGTTTTATGGATTTTGTTGCCCTGACCGATTCTGATGACTTGAAATGGTTTTTAAACGATGGCGCAGGTAATTTTACTTTTGTCGGCAGCTACGCCAGCATAAAAAACTTTGTCCTTGCCGATGTCAATAATGACGGGTTTGCAGACTTTTTAAACAGAACGTTTGGCGGAGGATCGTCATTAACACAGATATACTTGAATGATGGTTTTGCCGGGTTCGCTTATGCCGAGCAATATCCGATTAGCCCGGTTGAAGTTGGGGATATCAACAACGACGGTAATATTGATATAATCGGGCATTTAGGAACTTCCCCTAATTGGTTAGTTTGGCTTGAAGGCGATGGCGCAGGAAGTTTTGGTAATTCCAACTTTATAGCCGGTGCAGTGTGCTGTAAAATAAAAGCATCAGATTTGGATGGAGATGGTGATGATGACATTATTGTGGTAGATGAAACAACAATATACTATTATGAAAACTTAGGAAACGGCAGCGACTTCACTTCGGCACAAATTGCTGCCTATGTAAATGGTTGGGTAGAAGCCGTATGTCTGGCTGATATGGACGGAGATGGTGATTTGGACATCGTTGCGGCAACATCTATATTCGATAAAATTGTTTGGTTTGAAAACCTTTCCAACAACCCGCAAATCATGGGTACAGTGTTTTATGATTTCAACCAAAACGGCTTACTTGATGAAGACGATTTCGGTTTAAATTTCCAAAATATAGCCATAACTCCCAACTCTATCAACACCTATACCAATGCAAACGGAACATTTGCTTTCTTCTACCCCGAAGAGGGCGATTATATACTAACTTTTACCCTGCCGGAAGGGTGGATGGCAACCTCACCCACTACATTAACAGTAAACGTTACATCTACACAAGGAAGCAACGACAACAATTTTGGCATTTACCCCGTCAATCCGGTTTCTGAAATTCAACCTTATCTGATTTCCGGTTTTAACCGATGTAACGATATTGTTACTTATTACCTTACCATTGCCAACGAAGGAACGGCAGTAGAAGATTTGACTATTGTTGCTTTTCAGCCCGATGACCTGCTTACATTTATCAGCGCCAATCCTCCGCCCGATTCTGTCGGCATAATGGGTACTGTCTATTGGCATATCAACAACCTGTTGCCCAACAGCAACAACCTTATCATTGCCGGCATACAAGCTCCCGGTTTTTCTGAATTTGGTACAGTTTTACAAAACAACCTCAATGTTACAAGCTACGACAGTTCCGGCAATCAAACTTTTACAAATAGTTTTGCGTACTAAGTACTTGACCATATTTAGTTTGCATTAAAAGGGCTAAAATTGATTTTGAGATGATTGCCTATATTAGCCATACAACGATTGACAGCATAAAGGAGGCTATCTTTTTCGAGGTAATCTTCTGGAACAAGCCACTCACACTTTAACTTTCTCCACATCGTTTCGGCGATGTTCAAATGCGGCGAGTAAGTGGGCAGAAAAAGACAAACAAGCCTCTGTTTTGCCAAATAGGCAGTAAGAGGTTCAATAATTTAGATTGGTGGACACTGGAATTATCCAAGACAACAACGGTATGTTTTCTGATGTTAAGCGATAATTTATCCAAATGATTGACAATAAACTTGGCATCTATATTCTGTTGGGTGGTTTCCCAATAGCATTGATTTGTTCTGCTAATCAAGCCAAATATATTGACTTTGTACCCTTTTTCTGTATATACAGCCACTTTCTCATCGGGGAATTGCCAGCCGTAGGGGACATATCCCTCGCTACTAACCCTGCTTTCATCGCCATAAAATAGGTCTATCTGCCCTTTTTGGACAACTTCTCCAATTCTTGCAAGTCCGATTTCTTCGACTGATAAATTTGCTCATCAGGCTTTCCTTTGCAACGCTTTCTTATACGTCTATATCGTCCCCCAAGCTTTTTAAAAAACGTTTAAAAGTGCTCTTGCTTACTTCTTTTCCACTTGAAGCCTCCCATTCTGCCTTGGCGGTAGCTACTTTTTGGCGATGCTGACTGACGGCTTCCAAGATAGCATGCTCATCCGATTTTTTATCAATAAGAGGCTTTTTGCCACGCCCCGGTTTGATGTATAAGCCTGCTATCCCATCTGATTTATACCGTTTTAACCAACTGTTCACACTCACATGACACATGCCTACTATGCTTCCTACATCTTTTGAATGCCGACCCTCAGCTTTTAACAAAATTGTCTGGCAGCGTTTTCGCAAACTATGGTTATCTGATTTTTTAAACAGTGTCTCTAACTCTTTTCGACCTGTTTCACTTAGTATCGGTGTGTTTACTCGTCCCATAGGCGCAAAAATACAAAATAATACAAACTATTTATTCAGTAATACTTACCCGACAGTAAATTGTGCTTACGACCCCAACGACAAAACAGTTACACCATCGGGTATCGGTGAGCAAAACTATACCCTCATGGACGAGGAACTGTTTTACACCATCCGATTTCAAAACACCGGCAACGACACCGCTTTTTACGTGCGCATCACCGATGTGCTGTCCTCCCATTTAGACCACAACAGTTTCCGGATTATCAACAGCAGCCATGACATGCAAACCTACCGCTACTCAAATGGCTTGGTAGAATTTCATTTTCACGATATCATGCTGCCCGACAGCACAACCAACGAACCCGGCAGTCACGGCTTCGTGATGTTTGCTGTTAAACCTCTCCCCAGCTTATCCGATAACACCCCCGTAAACAACACCGCCGACATTTACTTTGACCAAAACCCGCCCATCATCACCAATACCACTCTGAATACGCTGGTTTACGAACTGCCTGCCTCGCCCCCTCTGCCCATAACGCTCACCCGATTCACCGGTACGGTTCAACCCCAAGACAACCTCCTCCAATGGACAACGGCAGCAGAGGTTAACAATGCCTACTTCACCCTCCAATACTCACCTAATGGCAACGAGTTTACTTCCCTCGCCCAAATAGCCGGAGCAGGCACCACTTCCACAGCAAAGAGCTACCAACATTCACACAGTAATCCCTTCCCGCTCACCTACTACCGCCTCCTCCAAACCGATTACGACGGAACCACAAGGCAGGCAGGAGAAGTCATCACCATGAACCGAACCCGACCCGCCGGAAGTTTTGCCCTAACCCATATCCTGCCCAACCCCACCAAGAACTCAGCCACAATAACCTACACCACCCCACAATCCCAACCCGTTACCCTAATCCTATACGACCTGACCGGAAGACTGCTGTTTGAAAAAAACCTACAGCCAACCTTTGGAACAAACAACTACGTTTTAGATATGCTGCCTTATCCGCAGGGTTTGTATGTGGTTACGTTCAACAACGGGGTTGAGGTGGTTTCTGGGAGGGTGGTGAAGGAGTAGGGGGCATATCTGCGGACTAATTTGAATTTTTAAAGCACTAAGTTGAAACTTTGTTTATCTTTGGATTTACTAATCACAAATTTACGGCATCACATGCTACATTCTTATTTAGCAAAACATTTACCCGGGGTGATTACGATACTACAAACGCATAAAATCAGGAATGCTTTTGTATTCGGTTCGGCAGTAACGAAGGAATTTAATGAACAAAGCGATATTGATTTACTCGTCAATTTTGAAGAGGGGTTGTCGCCGCTTGAAAAAGGGGAGTTAATGTGGAATTTACAGTTCGAACTTGAAGATTTACTGCAAAGAAAGATTGATTTACTGCAAGAGTCCACACCTAAAAACCCCTACTTTATTCGGGAAAT
Source organism: Sphingobacteriales bacterium (assembly GCA_016700115.1). Classification (NCBI taxonomy): domain Bacteria; kingdom Pseudomonadati; phylum Bacteroidota; class Sphingobacteriia; order Sphingobacteriales; species Sphingobacteriales bacterium. Next base: position 2,345,236 of record CP064999.1, read on the forward strand.
CAATGCCTCTAAAGTAAAGGTTTATGGATAACAGGTACTATAAACTTTTGCAAGACATCTTGGACAGCATCGGCAATATTAATGTGTATGTTGGTTATCCTTTAGATTTTGCCGGTTATGAGCAAAATAAACTCGTTCAACAAGCTGTTGAACGCAATTTTGAAATTATTGGGGAGGCAGTAAAACGTCTGTTGGATATGAAGCCTGATATTACCATTTCCAACACCAGAAAAATCATTAACATGAGCAATAAAATTTCGCATGGCTACGATGAAGTGGAGCTTGTTCAAATATGGGCGGTAATCGTAAACCACCTGCCAACACTTAAATTGGAAGTGGAAAATCTTATACAGGCTTGATTTTTACCACAAGAACACTCCGTAAAAAACACAGCCACCCTAACCTACCACAGCCCCCAATCCCAACCCATAACCCTAAATTTCTACGACCTGACCGGAAGACTGCTGTTTGAAAAAAACCTACAGCCAACCTTTGGAACAAACAACTACGTTTTAGATATGCTGCCTTACCCGCAGGGTTTGTATGTGGTTACGCTCAACAATGAGATTGAGGTGGTTTCGGGAAAGGTGGTGAAGGAGTAAACCAACAGTAAAACCGCCATAGTGTAGTTTCTCGGCTATATTTTTACGGACAAGAGTTTCCTAAAAAGTAAATAATTACGATAAATTTTACCAGAGATGAGAAAATTAACCCCACTTTTGACTTACGCAGTTTGCTCATTATTTGCCGAATTGATTTATGGACAAACTCTGTTTGACACTCGGCGTTTTATCTCCAACATACCGATAGATGCAACCACTATTTATAGTTCCGATATTGATGGCGATGGCGATTTGGATGTTTTGGCAAGTTCATTTAATAATAATAAAATAACATGGTATGAAAACGACAGTATCGGAAACTTTGGTCTTGAGCGAATTGTAACCACTCTCGTTGATGGGGTAAAATCTGTTTATGCCGCCGATCTTGACGGCGATGGAGATATAGACGTGTTGTCGGCTTCTTTTAATGACAACAAAATAGCTTGGTACGAAAACGACGGAATGGGTAATTTTGGTTCTCAACAAATTATCTCTGTTAATGCGCTAATGGCCGTCTCCGTGTATGCTTCAGATTTAGATGGCGATGGAGACATTGATGTTTTATCTGCTTCAGATTGGGATAATAAAATAGCCTGGTATGAAAATGAAGGAACCGGCAATTTTAGTCCGCAAAAAATAATCTCTTTATTTACTGTTGGCGCTCAATCGGTTTATGCTGCCGATTTAGACCAAGACGGAGATTTGGATGTCATCTCGGCTTCTTACATTGACAATAAAGTAGCATGGTATAGAAACGATGGAAGCGGCAATTTCGGAGCGCAGCAAATTATTGCCATAGATGATTCTGTTGGCAATACTTATGCATCAGCGTCTGACTTGGACGGAGATGGTGATTTAGATGTTTTGACGGCTTCTTTTTTTGATGACAAAGTTGCCTGGTATGAAAACGACGGATCGTGAATTTTCGGTGCAGAACAAATCATATCTATTAATTCCGCTGGAGTTAAATCTGTTTTTGCTGTTGATTTAGACGGTGACGGAGATATAGACGTTTTATCGGGATCAACTTGGGACGACAAAATAGTTTGGTTTGAAAATGATGGTTCCGGAATATTCGGACAAGAACAAATTATAGCATTCAGCGGAAGTTATGACATGCCTGTATATGCTGACGATTTTGATAATGACGGCGATTTCGATGTTATTGCAACTTTTAATGAAGGAGCGATAGTTTGGTATGAAAATGATGGTGCCGGTAATTTTAATACAGTAAAAATTGTAACCGCCGGAGCTTTGGATGCACAATCTGTTTATGCAATTGATTTAGACGGAGACGGTGATTTAGATGTAATATCGGCTTCCGCCAACGACAATAAAATAGCATGGTACGAAAACGATGGTGCCGGCCGTTTTATGCCGCAAATTATTATTACTACTTCTGCTTTAAGTGCGCGATCTGTTTACTCGGTCGATATAGACGGAGATGGCATTAACGATGTTTTATCGGCTTCCGAATTGGATAACAAAATAGCATGGTACAAAAACTTAAATGGCAGTTTTGAAGAACAGCCAGTTGTTTCGACCAATGCTTTAGGGGCTTATTCTGTTTTTGCTGCCGATTTGGACGGCGATGAGGATTTTGATGTCATATCGGCCTCAAGATTGGATAATAAAATTGCCTTGTATATAAATGACGGTTCGGGTAACTTTACCGATGAACAAACTATATCTACAAATGCAATGGGAGTACGTTGTGTTTATGCCGATGATTTGGACGGCGATGGAGATTTTGATATTCTTTCGGCTTCGAGATTAGATAATACGATTGCATGGTACGAAAACGATGGTTCTGCCAATTTTGGCGAATCACGGGTCATTTCCAGCACTGCTATAGGTGCACAATCGGTTTTTGCGGACGATTTAAACAACGATGGCAATATTGATGTAATATCGGCTTCTGCCGATGACCATACAATCACATGGTACCAAAATGATGGAAACGGAGATTTCACTCAAATGCAAGTTGTTTCCAACACTGCTAATGGAGTTTGGTCTGTTTTTGCAGTTGATTTAGACAATGACAGTGATGTAGATATAATTTCAGCATCTTTATATAACAACCAATTAGCATGGTATGAAAACGATGGTACAGGAAACTTTGGGTTAAAACAACTAATAACCACTACGAATGGGCCAACTTCTGTTTTTGCTGCCGATTTGGACGGTGATGGTGATGATGACATCTTATTCGCTGCTCGATATGAAAATATCATTGCTTGGCATGAAAACCTCTTGGAAACGGTACTAAACGTTACCACTTTGCCGGATGCTTCGGCTTTCTCCATAAAAATAATACCCAACCCCGCCAAAAACACAGCAACCATAGCCTACACCTCCCCCCAATCCCAACCCATAACCCTAACCTTATACGACCTGACCGGCAGGCTGCTGTTTGAAAAAAACCTACAGGCAACCATCGGAACAAACAACTGCGTTTTAGATATGCTGCCTTACCCTCAGGGTTTGTATGTGGTAACGCTCAACAACGGGGTTGAAGTGGTTTCCGGGAAGGTGGTGAAGGAGTAAATTGGATAAGTGGTAAGGCATAAGTGGTAAGTTCTTTCGTCTTATGTCTTTCATCTTTCGTCTAATATCTTACTCTTAACGTGAGGTTGGAAATTGGAGTCTTATTTTACAAGGGATTAAGTGATATTAAGCAACAAATTGGATGGTGTTTGTGTAATTATTTTCGTTGGGGATAAAAACAGATGGTTTTTTATCTAAGTGTTGATAGGCAATTAGAGCAGCCATAAAATGTGTAGCTGCGTTTTCCGGTTTGCGATGTCTTGTGTGTTCTAAATTGCAAACTGTTTTCAGAATATCATTTACCGATTCAATCAATGCTCTTTTTTTACTGAGAGAGACATCTTTAGGCAAAGCGGGATATTGATTTTTACGGTTCTTCTTTGGTTTTAGGATAAGCTGTAAACCTTGTTTAACAAATTCGTCAAAGAGTTTGGTGTAATAGCCTTTGTCTGCTGCACATTTGCCCTGCAAGTTGCCCAACAGATAGCGCAGCAAGTTGTGGTTATTGTCTGCCACATTTCCAGCAGTAAGCGCAAACTTAACAATTTCTCCGAATTGGTTGATGACTAAATGCAACTTCAAGCCAAAGAACCAACCTGTGGAGGTCTTACCTTTGGCAGCGATGTCTTTAAACACCCGATTTTGGCTTTGACGATGTATATGGCATACCGGTAATTTGGTTGCGTCTATGAAGTAACAGCCTGTTTTGAGGGCTTTTTCACATGAACGTAACATCCAAAGCACTAATACCGGCAAGCATTTGTGTATCAATGATAAAAAGTGCTTATAGCCGGGTGCTTTTGGAAAATAATGGTTAAATTCGCCCAAAATGAGTTGTTCATAGTAGTATTGAAAAGTTTTGTAACCGGATAATTGGTAAAATACAAGAATTGTGGCTATTTCCGATGGACTTAAACCAAGCTTTCGTCCCGAGGTTTATGACCCAAAATACAGTGTGATTGATTGCAGTTAGTATAGTCAAGCAATAAATCGTCAATCTCTATGTACAACGATACCAGTTTGTTTGTTATAACAAGAAGCATAAAGAATATAGTGGTTGTTTTTTGGTGATTTTTTTTCCAAACTCAAAATTATATCAACTACAACCTCTTTTTTCTATTCCCCACTATTATTTATCTAAATTTAATTCCAACCTCACGTTACTCTTAAAAAATTTATTTCAACCACTTAAAAATAAGAACAATGAAATCATTCCAATTCTCTCCGTTAGCGGGTTTTTTGTGTATTGTTTTATCTTGGTTTAGTACTATAGAGGTGGAGGGACAGATTACCTTTGGTCCCGAACAGGTGATTGCGCAATCGGAAATTAACCTCCCGATATTGGTTGGCACGCCCGATTTTAACGGCGATGGTTTCTCCGACATACTCATGCTGTCGGAAATTAAACGGCGACTGTCATGGTTTCAAAACTTGGGTTCAAATAATTTCGGACCCTTACAATATATTGACGACTTGTCTGGAATGGCATCGGAAGTACGGTATGAAGATTTTGATTCAGATGGAGATCAAGATATTCTCGTTGCTTTAGGCAGCGGTTGGATATGGTTTGCCAATGATGGCACGGGCAATTTCAACCCGCCGCAGCCCGCAGCCGGCGTACCGCCTTTTGAGGGGTGCTGGGCGATTTGAACGGAGACGGAATTCCCGACTTGGTAACAGCCGGAGTAAACGAAACGAATTTTGCCATTGTTTCGTGGAAACCCGGCGATGGACTGGGAAACTACGGCGCACAGGAGGTTTTATACACAAGCCCGTTTCTGTTTTCAGCTATCGTAGATTTTAAATTAGCGATATAAGCAACGACGGATATACCGATGTAATCATCTCAGTAAGTGCTTGGGCTTGGGGTGGAAGTTTCGGAGCATTGTTAAATGACGGCTCTGCCAATTTTACCTGGCAGGGGCTACCTTATACAATTGCCTGCGGTATGACCTTTGCAATTGCCGACTTTAACAACGATGGTTTGGTAGATATTGCTAAAGCCCTCCAAAACAACGATGTATTGGAATGGGAGGAACAGACTTCCCCTTTTAATTTCACCAATCATAACCTGATAAATCCCATAATTACCAATCCTACCGATGTTTATGTTGCAGATGTGGACGAAGACGGATTGCCCGACGTAATATCGGCATCGGGCGGCAACGGCAATATTGTCTGGCACAAAAACCAACCGGGAACAACTTTCGCTCCGTCTCAAATAATTATTCAAAACACCGACAACAACTACTGCGACGAGTTCGCTTACATGAATAATTTGAACAAAATCACCTATTTTGGATATGAAACAGGAAGTGCCGAAGGACAACTTTTCTATCAACACCAAGCATGGATGAACTTTTTACCCGATGCCTTAAACAACCCTGCCGATAACTTGCTGTTGTCGCAATGTGTTAAGGGCGCGACAGCCGATTTAAACAATGACGGTTTTATGGATTTTGTTGCCCTGACCGATTCTGATGACTTGAAATGGTTTTTAAACGATGGCGCAGGTAATTTTACTTTTGTCGGCAGCTACGCCAGCATAAAAAACTTTGTCCTTGCCGATGTCAATAATGACGGGTTTGCAGACTTTTTAAACAGAACGTTTGGTGGAGGATCGTCATTAACACAGATATACTTGAATGATGGTTTTGCCGGGTTCGCTTATGCCGAGCAATATCCGGTTAGCCCGGTTGAAGTTGGGGATATCAACAACGACGGTAATATTGATATAATCGGGCATTTAGGAACTTCCCCTAATTGGTTAGTTTGGCTTGAAGGCGATGGCGCAGGAAGTTTTGGCAATTCCAACTTTATAGCCGGTGCAGTGTGCTGTAAAATAAAAGCATCAGATTTGGATGGAGATGGTGATGATGACATTATTGTGGTAGATGAAACAACAATATACTATTATGAAAACTTAGGAAACGGCAGCGACTTCACTTCGGCACAAATTGCTGCCTATGTAAATGGTTGGGTAGAAGCCGTATGTCTGGCTGACATGGACGGAGATGGTGATTTGGACATCGTTGCGGCAACATCTATATTCGATAAAATTGTTTGGTTTGAAAACCTTTCCAACAACCCGCAAATCATGGGTACAGTGTTTTATGATTTCAACCAAAACGGCTTACTCGATGAAGACGATTTCGGTTTAAATTTCCAAAATATAGCCATAACTCCCAACTCTATCAACACCTATACCAATACAAACGGAACATTTGCTTTCTTCTACCCCGAAGAGGGCGATTATATACTAACTTTTACCCTGCCGGAAGGGTGGATGGCAACCTCACCCACTACATTAACAGTAAACGTTACATCTACACAAGGAAGCAACGACAACAATTTTGGCATTTACCCCGTCAATCCGGTTTCTGAAATTCAACCTTATCTGATTTCCGGTTTTAACCGATGTAACGATATTGTTACTTATTACCTTACCATTGCCAACGAAGGAACGGCAGTAGAAGATTTGACTATTGTTGCTTTTCAGCCCGATGACCTGCTTACATTTATCAGCGCCACTCCTCCGCCCGATTCTGTCGGCATAATGGGTACTGTCTATTGGCATATCAACAACCTGTTGCCCAACAGCAACAACCTTATCATTGCAGGCATACAAGCTCCCGGTTTTTCTGAATTTGGTACCGTTTTACAAAACAACCTCAATGTTACAAGCTACGACAGTTCCGGCAATCAAACTTTTACAAATAGTTTTGCGTACTACCCGACAGTAAATTGTGCTTACGACCCCAACGACAAAACTGTTTCTCCCTCAGGTATCGGTCCGCAAAACTATACCCTCATGGACGAGGAACTGTTTTATACCATCCGTTTCCAAAACACCGGCAACGACACCGCTTTTTACGTGCGCATCACCGATGTGCTTTCTCCACATTTAGACCACAGCACCTTCCGAATCGTCAACAGCAGCCATGACATGCAAACCTACCGCTACTCAAATGGCTTGGTAGAATTTCATTTTCACGATATCATGCTGCCCGACAGCACAACCAACGAACCCGGCAGTCACGGCTTCGTGATGTTTGCTGTTAAGCCTCTCCCCGGCTTATCCGATAACACCCCCGTAAACAACACCGCCGACATTTACTTTGACCAAAACCCGCCCATCATCACCAATACCACTCTGAATACGCTGGTTTACGAACTGCCTGCCTCGCCCCCTCTGCCCATAACGCTCACCCGATTCACTGGCACCACACTCCCCCACACCAACCTCTTGCAATGGACAACGGCAGCAGAGATTAACAACGCCTACTTCACTCTCCAATACTCACCCGACGGAAACGAGTTTACTTCCCTCGCCCAAATAGCCGGAGCAGGCACCACTTCCACCGCAAAAAGTTACCAATACACCCACACCAATCCCTACCCGTTTACTTACTACCGCCTCTTCCAAACCGATTACGACGGAACCACAAGGCAGGCAGGAGAAGTCATCACCCTGAACCGGACCCAGTCCGTTGCGGGTTTAGGTATAACCCATATCTTGCCCAACCCCACACGAAACTCCGCCACTCTAACCTACCACAGCCACCAATCCCAACCCATAATCCTAACCTTATACGACCTGACCGGCAGGCTTCTGTTTGAAGAAAATCTACAACCAACCATCGGAACAAACAACTACATCTTAGACATACTGCCCTATCCACAGGGTTTGTATTTGGTTACGCTCAACAACGGGGTTGAAGTGGTTTCGGGGAAGGTGGTGAAGGAGTAGGGGGGATAAGTGGTAAGGCATAAGTGGTAAGTTCTTTCGTCTTATGTCTTTCATCTTTCGTCTAATATCTTACTCTTAAAAAATTTATTTCAACCACTTAAAAATAAGAACAATGAAATCATTTCAACTCACCCGGTTTTCAGGATTTATTTGTGCTATTTTATTTTTGTTATCAACTATGGCGGTTTTTGCTCAAACAACCTTTGGTTCGCAAGAGGTGATTGTGAAAAACATATCTCCATCATCTATTTATATTGCCGATTTAGATGGAGATGGTGATACAGACGTTATATCGGCTTCTTATCAAGACGATGAAATTGGTTGGTATGCAAACGACGGGGCTAGTAATTTTGGAGTAAAACACATCATTACCGCAGTTGCCGATGGCGCATTGTCTGTATATGCTGCCGATTTGGACGGAGATGGGGATACAGATGTGTTATCGGCTTCTTATGCGGATGACAAAATAGCTTGGTATGAAAACGACGGCGCAGGGAACTTTGGTTTACAACAGATTATCTCTCCTACTGCCGATGGCGCAAGTTCTGTTTCTGCCGCAGATTTGGATGGGGACGGGGATTTAGACGTGTTGTCGGCTTCCAGAAATGACGACAAAATAGCCTGGTATGAAAATGATGGTGATGGTAACTTTGGTATGCAACAGATTATCTCCACAGTTGCCGATGGCGCATTGTCTGTATATGCTGCCGATTTGGACGGAGACGGGGATACAGATGTGTTATCGGCTTCTTATGCGTATGGCAAAATAGCTTGGTATGAAAACGATGACTCTGGCAACTTTGGAGTGCAGCAAATTATCACTATTGCTGCTAATGATATATGGTTTGTGTCTGCTGCTGATTTGGATGGCGATGGGGATTTAGATGTGTTATTTAATTTGGCAAATAATGCATGGTTTGAAAACGACGGGTTGGGAAACTTTATCATTCAAGAGTTTACTGATACTCCCCCCGAAATATCCATTTCAGTTTATGTTGCTGATTTGGATGGCGATGGTGATTTAGACGTTTTATCTACCAATGGAAACGTGTATTATGATTTTTCAATGGAGCTATACATATTGGAGTTAAATTCGGTTGTCTGGTATGAAAACGACGGATTAGGTAATTTTATATCACAGTATGACATTACTCAATATGCCTTTGGTGCTCATTCTGTTTATGCCGCAGATTTGGATGGGGATGGTGATCAAGACGTAATATCAGGTTCTTTTAACAATAGTATTTATACGTCAACTTATCGCGATGCCAAAATAGCTTGGTATGAAAATGATGGATTAGGTAATTTCATTGATGATAAAATCATCGCTCCTTCTGCGTATAAAGCATATTTTGTTTATGCTGCTGATTTAGATGGTGACGGGGATAAGGATGTATTGTCTGGTTCTTATAAAAGAATAGCTTGGTACGAAAACGATGGGATTGGTAATTTTGGACCACCACAAACCATCAATAAATCTATCAATAAATCTGGGTATGTTTATATTGTTGATTTGGATAGCGATGGCGACTTTGATGTATTATCGGCTTTTCAGAATACAATAGTATGCTACGAAAACGATGGGGCGGGTAATTTTGAACCATATCAAATCATCACAGCATTTATTGATAACACAACTCCTTTAAAGTCAGTTCATGCCGATGACATAGATGAAGATGGGGATATAGATGTGTTAGCGACTTATGGTGATAATATAGTTTGGTTCGAAAATGATGGCTTCGGCTACTTTAGTCCGCTGCAAATCATTAGTACTGCTAACAATGAAATAAGGTCAGTTTGTTTAGCTGATTTGAATGGCGATGGCGACTTAGATCTTATATCGGCTTTTCATAGTAAAATTGCATGGTATAAAAACGAAGGAGCAGGTATTTTTGGGTCGCAGGAAATCATCACTTCAACTCCCGGCACTTCAGCATTATTATATACTGCTGATTTAGATGGGGATGGAGATATAGATGTTTTGTTGGCTTATGGTGATTATATGGCTTGGTTAGAAAATGATGGCTTCGGCAACTTTGGCGAACAGCAAATTATATTAACTACTGCCAACCACCAATTAACAAAAATTTTTACAGCCGATTTGGATAACGATGGAGATATTGATATTATGGCTACTACTTATTACGGCTATTTAAATTTATCCGGTTATTTTATATATGGTGATGTAGAATGGTATGAAAATGACGGAACAGGCAATTTCAGCACAACACAAAACATCTCCGGTGCCAGTAATGCTAGAGATGTTTATGCAGCCGACTTAAATGGAGATGGTGATTTAGATGCTTTATTTGCTTCGAATCATGATGATAGAATAGCCTGGAAGGAAAACTTGCTTTTCACCGGTATCGGCACTCCCGATGTAACAACTGTCACCCTCCATATCGTACCCACCCCCACGCAAAACACCGCCACCCTAATCTACACCTCCCCACAAACCCAACCCATAACCATCTACCTCTATGACCTAACCGGCAGGCTGCTCCACACTGAAACCCTGCAAGCAACCCTTGGTACAAACAACTACATTTTGGATATGACAAAGTATTCTAACGGTTTGTATTTGGTAACGCTAAACAATGGGGTTGAGGTGGTTTCGGGTAGGGTGGTTAAGGAGTAATTTATTAATATGGAGATGTGTAGAAATTTTTCAATGACTACATTTACGATAAGAATTTCAAACCATGTTTTTAAAATCAAATTATAAATACTATGAAAAGGCTTTGTCTTTTAAATATCATTTTGCTTATACATTCGTTATCTTGCTTTTTTTTTAGTACAGTGGGGCAAACAAGTTTTAGTCAACAACAAATATTAATGCCTCAAACAAATGGTCCAATATCTGTTTTTGTAGCGGACATTGACAATGATGGACTCGATGATATTGTGTCAGCATCGGTTGCTGACAATAGAATTGGTTGGTTCAAAAATGAAGGGGGCGGTAACTACAGTTTAATCAAAATCATATCAAACAATGCTATTGGAGCATACTGTGTCAGAGCAACAGATTTGGATAATGATGGCAATTTAGATATTGTTTTTGCATCAAAATATGACAACAAAGTTGCATGGCATAAGAATTTAGGAGACGGTATTTTTGGGCTACAAAATATTATAGATGCGTTTGCCTTAGGTGCTTTTTTTGTAGATTTTGCAGATATTGATTTAGATGGCGATACAGATGTTATATCAGCATCAAAAGATGATGGACAAATTGTTTGGTATCTTAATAATGGATATGGGAGTTTTGCATTAGGAGAATCTATGAACATAAACTATTTAAAGAACTTGTCAATTACAGATATTGACAATGATGGGGATATAGACCTTATTGTTGCAGATTCATACTTGAGAATATATAAGAATAATGGTTTAGGGCAATTTAGTATTTATCAAAGCATATATTTGGAGGCATATGAATGTGCTGATATGGCATTTGGTGATTTAGACGGAAACAGTAAAACAGATATTGTTTTATCCAATATTTTTTTTGGAGTTTTTCAGATTTTCCAAAACTTGTCAGGTAATTTTGGCACTTTACAAACTGTACTAACGGATTTTATTGATCCACATGCTATTACAGTAACCGATTTAACAAATGATGGTTGGCCTGATATAGTAGTTAGTAGTAATTATACATCTATGGATCATGTAATAATATTAATTATAAATGCAGGAGGAGGTATTTACAACGAACCTCAAATAATTGCAGAAAACATGAGAAATTCTCACGACATAACTGTTGCTGATTTAAATGATGATAGCACTTTAGATATACTTGTAGCTGCAACGTCAAACAACAAAATTGCATGGTTAGCTAATGATGGTTTTGGAAACTTTAGCGATCAGCATATTATCACTTTTGATACTTTTGCCTCATTATACATTCATTTTGCAGATTTTGATAACGATGGAATTGAAGATTTACTAACTTCCAGTTATTATGATAGATTTATGGCTTGGTTCAAAAACACTGGAAATGGCAATTTTGTCAGCATCAATAGGTTTGCTTTTAACAACAATCTGATAAGATCCGTTTCAATAGCAGATTTAGACAATGATGGTGATTTGGATATTGCCACTGCTTCTGAGTACGACTGTACAGTTGAATGGCATGAAAATGACGGATCTGGAAGTTTCAACATCAAATATGTTGTTGACGAAAAAACCTATAACAGTTTCACTACAATAACCACCGGCGATATAAACAATGATGGCAATATAGATTTGGTTGTTTCGTACTTCCATCAAGACAAATTGGTTATGTACTTAAACGAGGGTGATGGCATATTTTCAGATGAAATAATAATAGCAACCTATGCCAATGCTAAAAGAACACTTATTTTAGAAGATTTTAATAATGATGGTTTGGTTGATATTTTAACTTGCTCTGATATAGACAATAGTATATCTTGGTATATGAATCAAGGCGGAGGAAACTTTAGTAACGAATTATACATATTAAGCGCTACTATGGTTTACAAAGTATCAGCTGCAGACCTCGATAATGATGGGGATTTAGATATTATATATCCTGCATATCAAAATAACAATGTAAAATGGATTGAAAATGATGGCACTGGAAATTTTATCCAACATCATTATGTTAGTGGTAATTCACCATTTGCGCGTGCTGCCATAGCTGCAGATTTTGATAATGATGGGTGGAAAGATGTGTTAGTCGGATCTGGGTTCAACGGTGGTAACCCAACAAGTAAAGTTTCATGGTTTAGAAATTTAGGAGGGGGCACATTTGGAAGTCAACAATTATTAAACCTGACTCAAGAATCTCCTGATGCAGTATATGCGGTTGATATAGATACTGATGGAGATTTAGACGCTTTATCATCATCCGGGTTGTCTCTAAATATATTGTCCTATATCAATCAACTTTACTTACCTGTCAGTATCAACACACTACCCAATGCACTTGCCTTTCCACTAATAATCACCCCAAACCCCACACGAAACTCCGCCACTCTAACCTACCACAGCCACCAATCCCAACCCATAACCCTAACCTTATACGACCTGACCGGCAGGCTTCTGTTTGAAGAAAATCTACAACCAACCATCGGAACAAATAACTACATCTTAGACATACTGCCCTATCCACAGGGTTTGTATGTGGTAACGCTCAACAACGGGATTGAGGTGGTTTCGGGGAAGGTGGTGAAGGAGTAGGGTATTTATACTTCCTTAGAAATAGCAAAAAAAAAAGGCAATTCTGTTTTAGTTAAATCAGTTCTGAACAGATTATTCAGAGAGCAAAGTTTGAAATCAACCTCTGGTTATCAGTCGCAATGATAGGTTTCAGATTCTACCTGAATATCAACCTTGTTGCTGCCGGTTAGATTGGTTGGCAGGGAAAAAAACAAACAAGGGTTTTCCTGAGCATCTGTAACCGGACAGTTTTGTGCAGGGGTACGATATAGAAGTTTGACCGTTGTTTCGCCATCGGTTTGTTCGACCGATTTTACCTTTATTTCATGTCCTCCTGTGTTAACTTGTCCCATAAAAGCAGCGACAACTACATTTTGGGAAAAATCAACCTTTGGTATTTCGGGAACAGGGTTGATAACATATCCGAAAGTTTCTGCCCATAATGTGCTGTATGCGTCTTGATTGGTAACGACCAACTGTTTGGGTTGTTCAACAGCGCTCATGCCACCTTTATACAGTTCAGTCCAGGTAACTTTTTGGGCTTGGTTTTGTTTTTCCGGTGTTGGGGTTGAATTATTGTCGTTTGATGTAGGGTTTTGATTGGCACAGGCAAACAACAAAAAACAACAATAGACAATCATTGAAATAAAAGCACTTTTCATGTTTGTAATTTAGTTTAAAGTGAAAGATTTTGGTTCATTAAAAACAAACCACTGCAAAAGCAGTTTATTGCTGATACAGTGGTTGTGTTAAAACTATATGTTAGAAAATCACCGTTTTGCAATTTTATAGGTTGTTCCACCATAGACAACATTACCTAAACTTACAGGCGCTGCATTTTTAGAATGAACGATACCTGCTACGACCGGTGCCGACATTGAAGTTCCTGTTTTGTACCCATATACGCCACCCGGAAGTGTAGAATAAACACTGGTGCCTACGGCAACCCAATCTATTGAAGGAATGCCGAAATTTGAGCCGGTATTATATGCGTTTGCACAAGTAATATTGCCGACTGTGTAAACTCTGGTTCCATTAATACAGCCGGGACGCTGCGTGTTTGAAGCAACACCCAAATTGCCGGCAGACATTACAACATGGGTACCGGCTAAGCCGAGGTTTTGAATGGCATTTCGCAATGCAGGATCTCCACTTTCGCAATTAACACTAAAAATTCCAATTCTCAAACTCATATTGACAACATCTCCGGGAATATCATACATTGCAACATGGTTTAACGCAGTAAGTACGGTAGAGGCAAAACTAGCAGCTCCATCACAACTGTTGTCAAACACTTTTAACGGTACTACTTTTGCACCTGCCGATACTCCTACAACACCAATTGAGTTATCGCGAGCAGCAGCAATTCCGGCAACATGTGTTCCATGGCCACAACCATCATTGGGTGTTTCGCCCGGAATATATGACTTGGCATAGGTTGAGGAAGTAATTACATTCAAATCGGGATGATCTAAGTCTATTCCGGAGTCAATAATCCAAATCCAAGTCGCTTTGTTTGAGCCATTTACAGGGCCTCCGGCTTTGGTTATTGCACAATCAGTTGACTGAGGAAGCATCGAACTGCTTACTTCAACACATGTCAGATCGAAATCTTCATCTGTATCCATTTCAATGTAGTAGTCTTCATATACCCCCTCAACATTTGGATCATTCTTTAATTCGCGAACTTCTTTTTCACTTAATTTGGCTGCAAACCCGACAGTAACATCTGCAAATTCAGCTAAAATAGCATTTGATTTCAATTTGTTATTAGCACTTACTTCACGCACTTTCTTAAGTGTGTTTTGGCGGGAAGTTTCGTTGCCTTTTTGTTTTTCTTCGCGGTCGGTAGTTTGTTTTTTGTTGCCACCTTTGTCCAAATTAATTTTTAACACCGGTTTAGCAGAACTTTCTTTTAAAATAACAATATACTGATCGGGTACAATTCCTGATTTTTGTGCAAATGTATTCAGGCATACAAACAGTGCTAATAAAACTGTTGGGAGAAAAATTCGTGTTTTCATTTTTTTAGTTTTTTTTAAAATTGGTTAATGAATTTACTGACCTAATCACTTTTTACTTTAGCGTTTTGTTACCTGTTTTAAAGTTTATTCATCATTATAAAAATGTCGTTTCATCGAACAACCCACTCCCTTTGGCGTGAATGTCTGATATGCTACATTTACCTTTGCTACCGAAATCAAAACCCATGAAGTTAGCCGGAATATTACTTTGATTAGGTAGCTGATCGTTGTGTTATTAACTTTATTTGAAAAAAACAAGAATTTTATGGCACTATTTTTATCCTGAGAAGGGCAACAACACTTTACCGTCCTGTACTCTTATTCAGGCATGAAACAAATCATTATTGTCTGGTTTAGAAACGATTTGAGGTTTCACGACAACAAGGTGTTGTTTCGAGCTGTTCAGGATGCCGGATAAATCATACCGGTCTATTGCATAGACCCTCGTCATTTTGTTGCCCTCGGGTTTGTATTTACTAAAACCGGAAATCACCGAGCAAAACTTTTATTAGAGAGAATGAAAGATCTCCGGCACTTGTTGAGGGATATGGGTTCCGATTTGATTGTTAGTTGGGGCAAACCCGAAGAAATAATTTTTGCTTTGGCTTATTATTTCCGTGCCATTGCGATTTACTGCAATCAAAAATCCACAGATGAAGTGAGTCGAGTGGAAGATGCCCTCGACAAACACCTTGAAACAATACAGGTTCCGCTTGAGTTTTTTAGGACAACACCCTTTATCATTCCGCCGATTTAGACGGTGATTGGGATATAGACGTTTTGTCGGCTTTTTACTTTGATGTTAAAATAGGATGGTATGAAAATCTTTTAGAAACCGTAGGTATTAGTACATCACCTATTTCTTCGAACAACAACCTGAAACTGAACCTAATAAGCCCCAATCCCACTACACAAAAAACCTTTCTTACCTTACACCCCCCCCCAATCCCAACCCATAACCCTAAACCTATACGACCTGACCGGAAGGCTGCTGTTTGAAAAAAGCCTACAGCCAACCTTTGGGACAAACAACTACGTTTTAGATATGCTGCCTTACCCTCAGGGTTTGTATGTGGTAACGCTCAACAACGGAGTTGAGGTGGTTTCGGGGAAGGTGGTGAAGGAGTAGGGGGGATTGTTCAGGAAAGGCCTTGCGAACTTTTTGTTATATTCCTGAATAGTTTAGTCAATAGGTTTTCTGTAAATACAGGAGGTTTGTATAATTTTGGAAGTATTTATAATTTCTGTCTCATAGTAAAAGCAACCTAACTCGCACTTTATATTCAATAAAAAAGGGACAATTACACAGAGTTGTAATTGTCCCTTTTACTGTTTAAGATAGAAAAGTTAAGATATTAACTTCCGAAATCGTCGAATGCGATGTTTTCTTCCGGCACACCCATGTCGTCTAACATTTTTAAGGATGCTGCTAACATAGCAGGAGGGCCGCAAAGGTAATATTCCACTTCTTCCGGTTCGGGATGTTTGCTCAGATATTCGTTAAACAGCACCATGTGGATAAACCCTCTTAAACCTGTCCAGTTATCTTCGGGTAAAGGTTCTGACAAGGCGATATTATAGGTAAAGTTTGGAAACTCTGCTTCGATTTGTCGGAATTCTTCAGTATAAAAGAGTTCTTTTGCAGAACGACCGCCGTACCAGTAAGTTACTTTTCGTTCGCGGTTTTTCTCGGTATGGAACAGATGGAACAAATGAGAACGCAAAGGAGCCATTCCGGCACCGCCGCCGATATAGACCATTTCTTTGTTGGTGGGTTTTATAAAGAACTCACCGTAAGGACCTGAAATAGTTACTTTATCACCGGGTTTACGGGAAAACACATAAGAAGAACAGATGCCGGGGTTAACATCCATGAATTTGTTTTTTGCCCTGTCCCACGGTGGAGAGGCAATACGAATATTGAGCAAAATGATATTTCCTTCGGCCGGGTGATTTCCCATTGAATAGGCACGGAAAATCGGTTCGGGGTTTTTCATTTTTAAACTCCACATACCGTATTTATCCCATTCAGGACGAAATTGAGGCTCGACCTCTATATCTTTGTAATCTACTTCGCAAGTAGGTACATCAATCTGGATATACCCGCCGGGTTCAAAGTGCAGAAACTCGCCTTGGGGCAATTTTACGATGAACTCTTTGATATAGGTCGCAACATTGCGGTTAGAAACCACTTCACATTCCCATTTTTTAATCCCAAACACTTCATCTGGAACAACTATTTTCATATCGTTGCGCACTTTTACCTGACATGCTAAACGCCAGTGATGTTGTGCTTGTTTGCGGGTCAGGTGGTTCATTTCGGTAGGCAATACATCTCCTCCACCTTCCAAAACCTGACATTTGCACATGGCACAGGTTCCCCCTCCTCCGCACGCTGAAGGAAGAAACAGTTGTTTTTCGGATAAAACAGTGAGCAAAGTTGAGCCGGGAGCAACAGACAAGGGCGCATCGTCTTGTCCGTTAACCACAATGCTTACGTTGCCGGAAGGGATTAGCTTTGCTTTGGCATAAAGTAAGATTGCGGTCAGCAACATAATCATAAAAAGAAAAGCCAAAATGCTTCCCGTTATAACTGGTACCATAAAACTATTTTTACTGAGTGTTGCAGAAAGTGTGAATTATAATTTAATTCCCATCAGGCTCATAAAAGCAATGCCCATGAGTCCGGTAATGATAAAGGCAATGCCTAAGCCCCGCAAGGGTGCAGGCACGTTGGAATAGCGCAATTTTTCTCTGATTGATGCAAGGGCTATAATGGCCAATGCCCAACCAAAACCACCGCCTAAGCCGTAAACAGTAGCTTCCGCGAAGTTATATTCTCTTTGAACCATAAAGAGACAACCTCCTAAAATGGCGCAGTTTACTGTGATCAGGGGCAAAAAAATACCTAAAGCATTGTAAAGGGTTGGTGATGTTTTTTCAATCACCATTTCAACCAATTGAACCATGGAGGCGATTACAGCGATGAACAATATAAATGTAAGAAACGTCAAATCTACGGTGGCAAATGAAGGGTGAATCCATGCCAAAGCGCCTTCTACTAAAAGATAATGTTGCAAAAGCCAGTTTATGGGAACTGTAATACCTAATACGAATATTACTGCTGCGCCCAGGCCAATTGCAGTTTTGACGGTTTTTGATACTGCCAGAAATGAGCACATCCCAATAAAATAGGCTAATATCAGATTTTCTACAAAGGCAGATTTGATAAATATGTTTAGTAAGTCTTGCATATCGTACTATTTCGGAGAATTAAACAATAAAAAAAATCATTAGCTGATATCAACCAATTTCGGGTTTCGGGCGCGTTGTATCCAAATGATAATGGCAATCAAAAACATAGCGGAAGCCGGAGTTACCATGACCCCGTTGTTGACATAACCTAAATCATAGACAATCTTAGGTATCACATGATAGCCTAACAAAGTTCCGGAACCAAACACCTCGCGAAGTACGGCTAAAATCACCAAAATTGCCCCATATCCCAAGCCGTTTCCTATCCCGTCTAACAATGAAGGCCAGGGTTTGTTGCCCATTGCAAATGCTTCCAAACGGCCCATGACTATACAATTTGTAATGATTAGCCCAACAAATACAGAAAGTTTCTTGCTGACATCGAAGGCAACAGCGCGTAAAATCTGGTCAACTAATGCCACTAATGCCGCAACTACTACTAATTGAACAATCATCCTGATCCGGTTGGGGATGGTATTGCGAATCAATGAAATAATCAGGTTGGCAAAGGCGGTTACCAAAATAACACCGATAGCCATGATTAATGCAGGTTTCACCTGTGTCGTAACGGCTAAAGCAGAACATAAACCTAAAACCTGTATGGTAATCGGGTTATTATCCGTCAGTGGATCTGATACCAGTTTTCTGTTTTTGGGCGAAAACCACGCTTCCTTTTTTGGTTCCTGAATCACAGGGGATGTTTCGGTTGCTTGGCTCATAATAGATATGATTTGGTTGATTTGTTAATGAAAAATTGTTAAAACAATCTGAGTTTTAAGAAAAGAGGGGTTAAATTTAAGATTGTCGAAACTTAATTCCCTTCGGTATTTTGTGTTTCGGGAGTTGAGTTATTGTTCTCTTGTTGTGTTTGTGTCGGAGTGTTTGCAGCCGGATTTGTGCGCATCTTATTAAAATAGTTGTTGTAGCTGACAAAACTTTTTTCAATCATTGTGTTAACACCATCACCTGTAATCGTTGCTCCTGATATGCCGTCAACTTCATAAGGGTTTGATTTCGTACCTGGGTTAATACCTTTTATCACTTTAAACTTATAGTCAGCACCTTCGGCTAATTTTTTCCCTTCAAACTGACCTTGAAAATTTTCGGTTGTAATTTCAGCACCGAGTCCGGGGGTTTCGCCTTTGTGGTCAAAACTGGCACCTTTAATGGTATTAAGGTCCTGATCTAAAGCAAGATAACCCCAAATTTCATCCCAAAGCCCTGCACCGTGCATGGGAACGATGTATTTTTTACCTTCCGGTGAATTGTAAATATATAATGGCAACTTGCGTTCTGCTTCGGGCTTTTTATATTCTTTCTTTAAAGCAAGGTCAAAAGCTTTAACACCTTCGACTACATTTCCCTGTTCGTCAATAACTACTTCGGTTACTTTTTCAGCATATTCCTTTAAAATTTGATTTTTATCGGAAAGGTTGGTAACAGCATTGAGAATGGATCTTTTTTTGTCCAAATCAATAGCTTGTTGCTGAATGGGTTTAAGACCTGTTGCAGCGGCAGCAAGTGCAACTGCCACAATGAGCGTTAGCGCGGCAGCATAAGCAAAAGTATATGAGTTGCTATTTGTATTAGGCATGACTTCTTTTTAACCTCCTATTAATGTTAGCTTGAATTACAAAATGGTCAATCAACGGGGCAAATACATTCATAAACAAGATGGCAAGCATCCATCCTTCCGGATAGGCAGGATTTATAACACGTACAATCATACCTACCACTCCGATTAAAAACCCATATACCCATTTTCCGGTTTGAGTTTGTGCAGCCGTTACCGGATCTGTTGCCATATAAGCCATCGCAAACAGGAAACTTCCCATTATTAAATGATAATAAAATGGTACAGCAAGGAAAGGACTCGCTCCAGAAACCGAAGAAGCATATCCGTTAAAAGCCAATCCAACGCACAATAATCCGGCTATCATAGACACCATGATTTGCCAACTACCAATACCGGTAATGATGAGCATTAACGCTCCTGCTATGATGGCAGGCTTACACATTTCTCCGATCGAGCCGGGAATATCTCCCCAAAACATCTGGGAAATGCTGTATTTTTGAATAACAGCTTCCCAACCACCTTTGGCAGCAAGGGCAAGCGGAGTTGCTCCTGAAAAACCATCTACTACATTTGCCATGTTACCGGCAGTCAGATGGTGTAATCCGAATATTTTATGCAATAGATTGTAATCGAAAGAAACCCATACATTGTCACCCGAAATATAGGTGGGGTAGGCAAAAAACACAAATACCCTGGCTGTCAGGGCGATATTCAAAATATTCATGCCTGTTCCGCCAAACGCTTCTTTGGCAATGACTACTGCAAAAGCAACACTAAGGGCCACCATCCAAAGTGGAACATCGGGGGGCATAATTAAAGGAATGAGCATTCCGCTTACCAAAAACCCTTCTTCTACGCCATGACCTTTTTTAGAGGCAAAATAAAACTCTATTCCAAGGCCCACTACATGAACCACGATAATCAAAGGTAAAATTTGAAGTAAGCCGTAAAGGATTTTATAAATCAACCCATCCGTATAACCTGTAAAAACACCGTAGGCGGCAAAATGCTGATGTCCGATATTGAAAATACCAAACAACAGGCAGAGTTGCAATGCGATGACCACACTAACCATCGTCCGCTTGAGGTCTAAACCATCCCGGATATGTACGCCCAATCCTGTTGTAACTGTTTTGGGAGCAAAGAATAAAGTCTCAAATGCATCGTAAGCCGTATGCAAAAACTTATTCTTCTCAGTATAAGGTTTAATTTTATCAAACTGCTTTCTGAAAAAATTCATATCACTTTTGTTAAGAAACAAACAAAAAAGGTGAACACCGGTTGTAGAAAATAAATATTTTAACACAAATCCTGCAAGAGGAATGTGCTATTTTAAAATTTTTTTAAGTTATGACTGCTCTTGCATGATTTCTAATCCTTCGCGTAATATGTGCTGAACTTCTGTTTTAGAAGGGCATACAAACTCACACAAAGCAAGGTCTTCTTCTACTACTTCATAAATTCCCAACCCTTCCATCAGATCTAAATCATTGGACAAGATGGCTTTTAGCAACTGCATGGGTAAAATGTCCATAGGAGTAACTGCTTCATAGGCTCCGGTTAAAACCATTGCGCGATGTTCGCCATGGGTGTTGGTATTTACATTGTATTCTTTAAATGGCGTTAAAAATCCAGTAAAGGTTCGGGAAAGACTGGGTCGGGGATAGCTGGGAAGCAACCATCCAAAAAATTCGTAATTGTCGCCTTCTTCAATCACACTCAATTGCTGATGGTAAAAACCGACATGCTCGTTTCTTTCCACTTTTTTGCCGCTTAGAACATTGCCGCTGATACAACGAACATGTTCGTTGGTCAAATTATCTGCCACCAAACTTTCAACAGAAGCACCGATATAGGTTTTATAATATGCAGGTTTTGCAACACAAGGTCCAGCTACTGCAATCAATCGTTCGGTGTTGAACTGCCCTTTGGAAAAGACCCTTCCTAACACCAAAACATCCTGAGCGTTGATGGTCCAAACAATATCTCCTTTGTTGATGGGGGCTATATGATGTATTTGAACGCCCACACATCCGGCAGGATGAGGGCCGGTAAAACTGTTTAACTCAACGCCCTTTGTTTCTGAAAAAGTTTTTGAAGCAGTAGTGCTACCGTTCAGATTTAAGTAAACTTTGCCCTTAGTCAGTTTGCGAAGCACTTCAATCCCTGACTGAAAATCATCTTTTTGCCCTTCCATGACATAATTAAGGTTGGGAGCAAGAGGAGCAGTGTCAAAACCGGAAATAAAAATATCGCGGGGAGTTTCGTTCGGATTTGCGATGATGTTGAATGGGCGTTGGCGGAAAAACGGCCAACATCCGGTTGACTGCAAATGTTTCACTACCTCTTCCCGTGAAGCACTGCTGATGCGCATAGGTTCAATGGACAGGTAGTTCATTTTGTTGTCGGCTAAGATTACCACTTCATCTATGGCTCGTTTTGCGCCTCTTCTTATTTCGACAACTTCACCGCTTACCGGAGAAACATATAAATTGTCGGGATGTTTTTTGTCAAAAAAAAGTGGAGAGCCGGCTTTGACTTCATCTCCGATATTGACCAAAAGCTTGGGAATGGGAGAAAGACCTGTAAAATCGGAAGCGGTGATGGCAAAAGTGCGGCTGTTAAGTGGAAAGATTTCTTGTTGGGGTTTTCCTTTTATTTTTATGTCAAACCCTTTTTTTAGCTTTATATTGGCCATTACAGTGCAAATTATTGAAAAACTAAATAAAGCGCAAAGGTACTATTACTTTTACCAAAACTGCAACTATTTAGAGGCTATTAAGTTTTGAAATGAACATTTTTTTGAACAGTTTTTTTGGCTTAGTACCGTCAATGACAAGGATTGATTTTTTCTTTAAATTGAGCTTAAATTTGCAGCAATGAGTCACTTAATAACTCAAAATGTGGTAAGTAATTTACTACAGGCAGGTTTTTGTAAATTAAAATAGCGATTATTTGCCCAATTCTTCAGCCCTTTGAAATGCAGCCAAAATACCATTTTGAATTGCATTGCCTAATTCCTGATTTTCAAATACTTTGACCGCTGCTTCTGTAGTTCCGCCTTTTGAAGATACCCGCTTTATCCATTCATCGCAACTAAAATTACTTTTATTGTGCAACTGCATCGCACCGACAAAGGTTTGCCATACCAGAAGTTCTGCTTCCGATTCGGCAAATCCCAGTTTAGTGGCAGCTTCTATCATGTTTTTCATAAAATAATAAACATAAGCAGGCCCGCTGCCGGAAATAGCGGTGGCGGCATCAATCATACGCTCGTCATCAAAGTGAATGGCGCGACCGGTAGTGCTTAACAGGTTTTGAACGGCAATAATTTCTTTACGGCTGACTTCTTCTTTTGCGGTAAATGCGGTCATTCCCATCCCGATTTGAGCCGGCAGGTTAGGCATGGAACGAATGATTTTTGACACACCCAAACCTTTTTCGATGCTTGACAATTTTACCCCGGCCATGATGGAAAGGATAAGAGTATCGGGGTTAAGATATTCCCGGATAACGGGATATACCAACTCGGCATCCTGAGGTTTAACGGCAAGTACCACAAGGTCAACTTCGTTGATATAGCTTCCGGCTGTTTCATAAATAGTGCCTCTTTCGCGTTGTCGCAAATATTCTGCCCGTTGAGGGTTGGCTTCGAGAATGGTCAGGTCTTTAGGACGGATGATATGTGCCGATAAAAAACTTTCGGCAAAAGTGTTGCCCATTATCCCTCCGCCAATTATCAATACTTTCATAATCAGATTTTTGTTGTGAATAAAAACGGGTTGAATTTCGTTTTTTCACAGAGGTTACTTTTTGAAAGAATCAAGTTAATAAAAGCGGGCGTAAAGTTATTGAATTGTTTTTCGCTAATTTTGCATTCTTTCAAATATTCTGCAAAATCAAGCGGTCAGGTTCATTCATATAAAACTGAAAACTTCCTAAAACATTTATCGCTGTGATTATTGAAAGGGGGAGGGTATTCATTCAACTTAAAACACAAAGAAATGGAAGGTTTTGCCTTTTATGATTCTCCGATTGGAAGAATTAAAATCGGAGCGACTCATTCGGGAATACATTACATGGAATTTACCGATGATAATAACCCGATAGACTCGCAGGAAGGGCAATTAGATTGTCTGATTAGTGCAAAAGAGCAATTACATCAGTATTTTAACAGAAACCTGATGAAGTTTGACCTCCCTCTGAATTTGGAAGGAACTGCATTTCAAAAAAGTGTTTGGCGTTATTTGCTGAATACTTCATTTGGTGAAACAGACACTTATGGAACAATTGCTAAAAAGCTGGTAAATATCAGTGCAGCAAGGGCAGTAGGTGCTGCCTGCGGAGCTAATCCTATTGCAATTGTTGTGCCCTGCCATAGAATTGTTAGCAGCAGTGGTGACTTAACCGGATATGCCGGTGGATTGTGGCGCAAAAAATGGCTGTTGGAGTTTGAACAATCGGACAAACCGGGCAGACAAACCTCCTTGTTTTAAACAATTGCTTAATCCGTTTGCTGTTGTTTGGACGGCATCTGAAATTCTTATTTGCTTTCTACTTCTTCATTAACCCAAACAGGAGGCTCAAAAAATTCCGGGTTGGTCTTTTTGTAACGTCCTGTCAACCCTATAATATCAAATAAAATTGTAAGAAACAGGGTCAAAACTGTTTCAATAAAAACTTCTAAATTGTCAATTTTAAAAGAAAAAATTGCAATTTAAAAGATAAACATTGTAATTTTTAGATTGAGAAAAGCAATGTTAAAGTTTCAACATGGCTGCCACACATTAAAAAAAAGAAGGGAGGCGATATCTTTGTAATTTTGCGAATTGCAAACCCAAAATCAAAGTATATGCCTCCCAACATTCTGCCTTTAGAGTTATATAAAGACATCCTGTCAGTAGCAAAGATATTACAATTAAGGGATTTTCTGTACTGTTTTATGTGTATTCGATATGGAGTAAGTGTACGGAGTTTATGCCGCTATAGTAACTACTCTGTTCGCACTTGGTTTCGTTTTATGTCAGAGGACTACCTGTGGGAGCGCATTCGTATGAAGTTGTTTTTGAAGTGGGTGTATCAACCGGAGGAGAATTATATTATAGCCATAGACGAAGTGGTAGAAGGGAAAAGTCGGGACAAGACCTATGGTTTGTCGAAGTTTTGGAGCAGCATTCAGAAATGCCCCATATTCGGGATTTGTTTTTTTGTGCTTCTCTGATAGCTGTGGGGAAACGGAAATCATATCCGATGGTGGTAGAGCAAGTCGTACAGACAGAGGGGGACAGGAAGCGGATAGCGGAACAGAAAAAGAAGGCATTAGCTGGCAAGCGGCGCAGTGCCGAAGGCAGATGTTTGGTTCGTGGCAGGAAGCAAGGCAGCAAAAACCGACCCAAGCAGCCCAATCCTACGGCATCCTTTCGGGCATTCACCGCCTTGTTAAACAAGTTGCTTTCGTGCTTACCGGGCATCAACCTGACCTATATGGTAGCAGACTGTGCTTATGCCTCGGCAGATTATTTCTCTGCGGTAACAAAGACCGGACTTCACCTGATTACCCGTTTGCCTGTAAATGCCGCCCTCGTCTATGCCTACTCAGACCCAGTAGCCCCAAAACATCGGGGAAGACCCAAAAAATACGGAGAAAAAGTAGATTTGAACAACCTTGATAACCAAGAACTGAAAGACACCAAAACCGAAAATGGTCTCCTTACTCAGATATGGCAACTGCCCTGTTACAACAAATCCTTAAGCAAAAACCTGTTAAATGTGGGGATAGTAAAAATAACCAATTTGAAAACCCAAAAGTAGCCTTCTCTAAATTTTGCACCACCGACCCTAACCTCGACTGGCAAACTATGATAGATTATTATAGTTTGCGTTTTCAGATTGAGTTTGACTTTCGGGATGCCAAACAATTTTTCGGACTATCCGATTTCAAAAACTACACCTCGAAAAATCTGACCAATTTTGTTAATCTATGCTTTACCGCTACCTTGACGGCTAAAATTTTGCAGGCACAATATCAGGTTAAATACAATAACCCTAACTTTAGCATTTTAGACCTCAAAATACTCTGTAATACGCGTTTTACGGTCAAAACAGTTATTAAATTGGTACGAAAATCGCCCGATTCAATTTTTAATACTCAATTCGCAGACGGGTTTATGCCAACAGATTTGGTCAATGTCGCTTAAATATCTATAATATAGAAGAAAAAACACGACCGTCTTATCTTATATTTGTGGCAGCCTTGTTGAAAGTTTAGAATTGATTTTTAAACGAAGACAAAAGAGATTTTAGAAAAGAAAATGTCAGTTTTAAGAATGGGAATTGACATTGAAAACTTTAAAATGTCAATTGAAAAAGTTTTAATCGCAATTTAAAACTTAAAAATCTCAATTTGAAAGCGCAAAAAGTCAATTTTATTTACTTCAATTGACATTTTTTGAGGCACTTATTCTCCAAAATCTTCATTTAAAGCAATTCTGTCTGCAAAAAATTTGTGCGGATTGGGTTAAAATTTTTAAAAACCAAGGTATCGTTTTAAAAAATTCTAAGAGAAGAACTAATGTTTTGGATAGGGTATGTTGCCCTTAAAAAAACAGGGGCCTAATTTTTAAATAAGCTTTATAGTTAAAGCAAAGGTTAAAAAAAGTGAACTTTTAAGTCAAAGAGCCTTTAATTCAAGGGTAATAACAGACATGAAATAATATTTGGCTTATTATTTGCGTTAAAAATACGCTTACACCCCCTAAAGATTACTAAGCCTTAATCTATTAAGTTATGAGCCTTGCAATTAAATCGGCAAGAACTGAAAACGGTAGCGATTTCACGGTAGAAATTCCTAAAACCATCGGACAGCAATTAAGCCTGCATATCTATAACTTGGAGGGAAAATTATTGTTTAGCAAAAACGAAGTGATTCCCGTTTCTCCCATGTTGAATAAGATTGTGCGGTTGTGCAATCTGAATCTTGAAAAAGGGTTTTATATGTTGATGGTTTCAGATGGAATCAGCTATCATTTTGGTTCCCTGGCGGTATAAATATAATTTCACTCATCCGGCTTTTTCGGCAATTCGATTGGTTCCCTGATTTTTTCAAACCATAATAAGTTGGAAGTAAATAAGTCCGCCTAACCGGTTATTTGAGATTAAATTCCTTTAAGCAGGTTTTTTGCAATGGGGGAAATTCCATTGATGATAAATTGAATACCAACCGTCAGTACAATAAAGCCCATGATTCGTTGAAGTGCTGAAAGCCCTCCTTGTCCAATCCTCGCAAACAAAAGCGGAGAGAACCGGAAAATGATATAGACAGCAACAGCCAGCAATAAAATGGCAGAAATTATGTAGGCATAATCCATAGGGTCGCTGATGCCTGCTGCGGTACTGATAATCAGCGAAATAGAACCCGGCCCGGCTAACATTGGCATTGCTAATGGGGAAAACGAAATGTCCTCCTTGGTCATAGCCTCCTCTTCCACCTTGGCACTAATGGCTTTTCCCTTTTTAAAATTTCCATCCAACATATTGTAGGCTGAGCGGATAATCATCAAGCCGCCTGCAATTCTCATCCCTTCGATGGTGATGTTGAAAAAATTCAGGATGTATGTACCTGCAAGCAAAAAGGTTACTAAAATAACCACCACAAAGATGCTTGCTTTAAGCACCTGTTCGTTGCGGACAGACGGGGTAAAATGTTGCGACAGACTAATGTATAACGGTATTGCCCCTAATGGGTTTATGACCGAAAACAAGGCGGTGAAAAAAGCTAAAAAACTCATAAAGACTTTAGCGGATAAAATTTAAACAATCAACATATCCAAACACTTCAGACCACTACGCAGGTTTTTTCCTTCGTCTCATTTTTTCAATTCATCTCTCAGTATGTCAATTTCTTCCGTGCTTAATCCGGTCAGGTCGGCAATTACTTCATTGTCAAGCCCTTTAGAAATTCCTTTTTTGGCAATTTCTGCCTTTTCTATTAATTTCCCTTTTTCCATTCCTTTTTCCATTCCTTTTTCCATTCCTTTTTCCATTCCTTTTATCATCCCTATTTCCAACCCTTTTAACTCGCCTTCTTCTAATGCTTTTTTAGTAACGAAATCAAAGCGCGCTTTTGCATCTCCTTCCCTCATGGATACATAATCATAAGCATCTAACTCAATTTGTGTCCATGAAAATTTGTTGGCTTCTTCATAAGCAACCTTTAATCCTTCGTCGTTGATGTTTTCGGGCATAACATCTAAGTTTTCAGCATTTTTTATGAAGAAAATCCATTTATCGGTTAGGGATTCTAACTCGTGCAACTGTTTATTAAACTTAGGCAGTTCTATGAAATTAAATTCAATATCGTGCAGGGTTCTTTCACCGGTCTCCACATCTCTTACATGACTTCGGTTGAGATAATGCGGATTTTGGGTAAAGCCAAATTCGAGGATACCGATAAAAATAACAGGATTGAGTTGTTGGTAAAACTCGGCTCTTGTAATCTGTGAGCTATACGATTTTGAAGAGTAATACAACACTCTTTTACCAAAACCATCCAGTTCGGCTACTTGCATTTCAACAATGTAGTTTCGGTTTGCCTGGTCTGTTGCTCTTACATCAACTATCGAAACTTTACCACCTCTCAAATTCGGTAGTTGATAAGGATCTAAGATGTTAACCGAAACAATTTCCCTATCGCCATGAAAATCCAGAATGGCATTAAGAAAAGATATGAGGCATTCCTTGCGATTTTCGTTTCCAAAAATTTTCCTGAAAGCTACATCATTGGTAACATCTACAAATTGCATGGCTTTTATTGTTTAGAATGCCTAAGTAACAAAGATAAGACAAAATAGGTCAACCGGAAATTTTGTTTGCTTAGAACATGATTAAATCCCCCTTACAAACTTTTTAATTTAGAAACAAAACTGGAAATGTAAAGGAATGCAACAGCGAATTATCATGTTAAATGACGAACTGAGTACCAATAAAGATAGCTTGAAGCCATCCGCCAAATTTAGCTCAGGGTGTTTCCTGAATTATGTTTACCGTTCCCGCTATTCCATTATTCCAAAGTACAGATATTTGGTAAGTTCCTTGCCCTGATACAATGTTGCCTCCGGTAACAGTCCAAATGTAACTACTACCCGGAATTTCCGGGACGGAATAAATTTGTGGTTCATTGCTACAAACTGAAGTACTGCCACTAATCACCGGATAAAAAGAACAGCCTGCTTTTCTGATGATAAAAGCTCCAAATACCGGAAATTGCGATACAGGGGCTTTAGAAGAACCAATTACCGGTGCAAATGTATGTCCGGTCATCGGAACGGTAATCACGCCGTTTGCGGGGAATGTACCGGTAATGATATCGTTGTAATAGTCCATCGCATTGACCAATTCATAAACCTCACCGGGCTGTAGCCCCGTATTCGAGATATCTATTTGCACCGAATCAGCACTTCCCCAATTATAAATAGCAATATGCGCCCGGCCATTTTCGTATTTGTTTGGCAAAACAAAATACTCCAATCCGGAATCCGGCACTACGGGTAAATAGGTGTTTTGGGGATAATGGGTTTCATTAAATCCCCAAAGATAATAACCATACACAGCGGGAATACCGGCTATAATTTGATTGCCTGAAACAAAGGCATTAAATACTGGGGTATTATTGAACCCCAATCTTGTTTGACAAGTCAGGTAATTACTGTCTAAGACCATATTCTCGACTCCGAAATTTAACCCGAAAGCATTTACGGGAGGGCGGGGAGTATTTGTGCCGGCAAATGTGTAATTGTGTTTAATAACGGTATTGCGGATAGGGTTATTGACACTATTAGAAACTACAAAAAAATTATGTGTTCTGGAGTTATTGCCAACTCCTCCCAGGTTTTCGGAAGCCGCACCACCATTAAAGACTATATTCTTGCGTATATCAAAATTACCAATAGCATCGGTTGTGGTGGTTTGCCAAACCCTGATGCCAAACCCATAAGTGCTGAACACAAGATTGTTGTGGATGTTTTTGATGCCGATGGTATCATTTTGCAGATACATCCCATGCCCATGACCTTCCCAATTTATTCCGTTGAGCAAATTATTGCCGATATTGTATATGATACAACCATAGCTTTCTGAGTTTGTAGCTGTTTTCCACAAATCCAAACCGCTGCCCATATCATGGACAATTAGATTGATAAATTTTATATTTTCGGCTGTGCAAAAAATATTTCCCATTCGGTTAATGTTTGAATGGTCGCGGTCAGAGGTGTCAGAATTTACAACTTCTATTCCCCAAAACCAGGTATAGCTGCAATTGCCGAGACTAAAAGCCAGAGTATAAAGCAATTGTCCGTCAATCGTTGCTCTTTCGTTGTTGTAATTTCTGAATATGATTGGCGCATTTTCGGTACCGTTGGTAAAACAACTAAATGACGTTTGACTATTAAACATATTGGTATAAGTTCCTCCTCTTAACCAAATCCAAACAGTATCTGTAGGGTTGTTGATGGCAGCGGGAGAATTAAAAGCCTGCTGCAGTTGCCAGGGATTGTCATAACTGCCATCTCCTGCTCCGGATGCTGAAGGCGAAACATAAAAGTTAAAGGCAATACAGTTTGTTGCAAACAATGAGCAAAAAAACATGAGCAGGAGTTTTTTCATAAATGCTATTGATTGGTTTGCAAAGTCAATGGTTTGACCCGTATTTAACAGAAGTAAGGTTTATAAAACAGAACAGGGTTAATGGTTAATGTTTTCGATAAGAAAGACCATCCAAAAATGGAGAGCACTTAATTAACATAGAAACTACATTAAGCAAATTTAAGCAGATTTTTACAAATTGTGATCTGTTTGTTTTTCGAAGTTCAATGCAGGAGCTTTTTCTGCAATGAAGTTTCTGAAAAGTGATTAAGCAGGGATTATTAACGCATCAAACAGGATTTCGGCAGGATGAAGTGCTTGTCTTCCGGTACCGTCTTTGATCTGATGACGACAGCTTGTTCCGGGAGCAGCGATTAAACTTGATGAATGGGCTTTGTTGATTGCGGGAAACAGCACTAAGTTGCCGATTTGCATACTAACTTCATAATGTTCAGCCTCGTATCCAAACGAACCTGCCATGCCACAACATCCCGAAGGAATTACCTGAACCGAATAATTGCGAGGCAAACTCAACACCCTTGCAGAAAAATCTGCCGAAGACAGGGCTTTTTGATGACAATGACCGTGAAGAAGGATATGGTTTGGTTCCTGGGTGAAATTTTCCGGCACAATATTCCCTTTTTCTGCCTCTCTCCAAATAAATTCTTCGAATAACAGGGTATTTGCGGCAATTTTTTGAGCGATTTCCTTTAGGTGTGGGCTTGCCAATTTAGGATATTCATCTCTGAATGAAAGGATCGCCGAAGGCTCTAACCCAATTAAAGGGGTTTCGGGGGTAATCAGGTCTTGAAAAATTTGTATGTTTTGATCCGCAAACTCCTTAGCTTTAGGCAAGAGACCTTTTGAGATATGGGCGCGACCGCTATCTGCATGGGAAGGCATTAGCACCTGATAACCAAGCATCTGTAATAATTGTATGGCTTTGATGCCTGCCGGCACATCGTTAAAATTGGTAAACTCATCGGCAAAAAAATAAACTAACCCTTTTGGATTTTGGATGGATAGCGCATTTTTTTTAAACCAGCTTCTTAGAGTTACCGAATGTAAGCGCGGAAGTTGGCGTTTTTGAGCTACGCCAAGCAAACGCTTCATGGCAGAACCTGTCATTTTGTTGGACAGAAAAAAATTGCTGATTGCCGGCATGATGGCTGCCAAATTGTTTAAGCTTCCAATATTTGCAAAAACCTTTGAACGCAACGGGATTTTGTGGGTTTTGTAGTATTGGTGTAAAAATTCAGTTTTTAAAACCGAAATATCTACATTTGAAGGACATTCAGATTTACAACCTTTACAGGAAAGGCAAAAATCCATCACTTCATATATTTCGCGGCTGTCGAATGGATTGCTTGCGCGACCAACCTCATCGGCAGTCAGAATTTCTCGGAGAATATTTGCACGGGCACGGGTGGTGTCTTGTTCGTTTCGCGTTGCCATATAACTGGGACACATAGTTCCGCCCGAAAGATGAGATTTCCGGCAGTCGCCCGAACCGTTGCACTTTTCGGCCGCTCTCAGATAACCTTCTGTGTCATCAAAATTGAGAAGGGTGTTAAATTGTGGGGTATCCTGCCCCGGGCTATACCGCAAATTGGTATCCATCGGCAAAGCACCTGTTATTTTACCAGGGTTAAATATTTGATGAGGGTCCCAGGTTTGTTTAATTTGCTGAAACAACCGATAATTTTTTGAACCAACCATCAAAGGAATAAACTCAGCCCTTACCCGGCCATCACCATGCTCACCACTTAGAGAGCCGCCGTAATGTTTGACTAAATTTGCCGAAGCCTCTGCAATTTGTCTAAACAATATGCGATGTCTTTGATCTTTAAGGTTTAGGATAGGGCGTAAGTGAAGCTCTCCGGCTCCGGCATGGGCATAATAAACGGCTTCTTGCCCAAAATTGTCCATAATTTTGGTAAAATCTGCGATATACTGCGGCAGGTCTTGAAGGCGAACAGCAGTGTCTTCAATGACCGCAACCGGTTTCGCATCACCGGGAAGATTAGCCAACACCCCAAGTCCTGCTTCGCGAAGTTTCCAAACCCTTTGGATATTAGGCGCATAGACCAATGGAAAGGCATATCCAAATCCTTCCTGTTTAAAATGTTGAATGAGCGTTTCCGCTTGCTGAGTCGCTTCATCGAGGTTGTCGGCGGCAAACTCAATGATCAGGATAGCGGCAGGGTCGCCATCAATAAAAAAGCGGCTTTTTTGTTGTTCGAGGTTGTCTTTGGTACAGTCCAGCACAATTTTATCCATCAGTTCGACTGCTCTGGGTTGATGTTCCATGGCAACAAGTGTTGCATGCAATGCTTCGTTTACCGATGCGAAATGGGCGCAAAGCAATACTTGTTCTTTAGGTGGAAGCGGGGAGAGGCTTAGTTTAATTTCAGTGATGAAAGCAAGAGTACCTTCAGAACCGCAAAGGAGCTGACAAAAATTGAAATCAGGCCCGGATGAATCAAATGGGTTACTTTTAAGAAGTTCATCAAGGGCATATCCGGTATTGCGGCGGTGTATTTCAGGATGTGGAAATTGTGCTTGAATTTCTCGTTGCACATCGGGGCGGCTGAGGTCGGCGGCAATTTGGCGGTAGATTTGGTTTTCGAGATTGCTGCCAATAGCTTTTTGACGGAAACCGGCACGACTAATCGGCCCGAAGGTTACTTCTGAACCATCGCTGAGAATGGTTTTAAGTTCAAGAACATGTTGGCGGGTTGTGCCATAGACTATAGAGTAGGAACCGCAAGAATTGTTTCCCACCATTCCGCCAATCATAGCACGGCTTGAAGTAGAGGTGTTGGGTCCGAAAAACAGGCCAAAGGGTTGCAGGTAATAGTTCAGGTCGTTGCGAATAACACCGGGTTGAACCCGGACCCATTTTTCAGTTTCATTGACTTCGAGAATTTGATTAAAATGTTTAGACACATCAACCACTATACCACTGCCAACACATTGACCGGCTAAGGAAGTTCCGGCGGCACGAGGTATCAGGGAAGTATTGTAACGGTGGGCAAAGGCAATGAGATGTTGTATATCGGTATTGTCTTTGGGCAAGGCTACGGCCAAGGGAAGCTCCCGATAGACAGAAGCATCGGTGGCATAAAGTGAGCGCATGGTTTTGTCAAAATACAACTCTCCGTTCAATTGCTTTTGAAGTTGCAAGAGTGGTTTAGAGGTATTGAGTGGATTTCGGGGCATGATGATTTCGATAACTCCTGAATATTGAGTGCAAAAGTAGGTCGGTTTTGGTTGAGGAATTTGTTTGTGGTTGAATTTTATTTGTTGGGACCCGATAGGTTATTGGGTAATAAAGTCAGATTAAATCATCTGAACAATCATCTAACGTTATGGGCATACGCTTAAAGCCCCCAAAGAAAACTTGGGGGCTGTTTTGGTTTTTGTAATTGCAGGTTGTTTGCTTTATCGGTATATTAGCTCGATTTACTCCCGGGTATTACGCAGATTTTCGCGGATATCTTATTGGAAAGCAATGTAATTTGGAGAGTAAACTCTATCTAACCTCTTTTAAGACAGGTAAAACCAAAGGTTTAGAAAACAAGTTCAAGGTAAACAGTCGCATTATCGGGGTTCGTATCATCGGGTACTGATTCTACTTTAACCACATCGAAATATATAAAGAAGGCACTGTCATCAACCTTATCTGTTTCCTGCAAAGGGTCTGTTTCGGAATAGAGAATGGTAATATCATCGCCTTCAGCAGGTAAGGCATCGTAGGTATCTTCTATGCGCCAGGCTATCAGTTTACAGCAGTTGTCGGCCATTTCCTGCGGCATACCCGCTTCTTCAAAATTGGTAATAACGATGTTCATGATTTTGTTATGTTGTTGTGTTGCAAATATTACGAAACAGGTTATCGCAGTTTTATGCCAATCAGTCCAAGGTTGAGTTGCAAAAGGTTAAAATGGGCATTATTTGCGTTTTGTCCTTATTCACATCGGGCAGGTTTTAATTACTTTTGCTTTAAATGTGATAATAGGGTGATATCGAATGCAAAAGTAGCTGTTTTAAGTGCAAAGTCAATTTGTGGTGGCTTATTTTAATTTCTATATTCAGTATAAAGGAAAGTTTCTGGTGTTTGTGAGGTTAGTTCGATAATACGAATGTGTTACTAAAGAAAATTTTACCGGCCGGCTTTCATCATCAGTTGCTGCTTACAAAGAAAAAACAGGGTATCAATACAAAAACTGATGCCCTGTTTTTTTTAAAGGATAAAAATCTTGCTCCCTATCTTCGTCCCCATTTTACAGCTATCCCTGCTTTAGCGAGATGCAGGAGATAAATACCGGCAGGCAACTCCGATAGCTCAATATAGTTGCTTCCTTGTTGAAGTTGAATGGGTATGGAGAAAACCGGTTTGCCACTCATATCATACACAAAGAGATTGTCTGAGACAGGGAATTGAGCAGTAATAAAGAGCGTATTGCCAATTATATTCACCAATTCCGCTGAATTTGAAACTTCTGGAAAAGTTGCAGTTGAATTGATGCCATATTCATCGGCACCAATATCGGGAATCCCGTTGCGGATTTGCCCTTCAAAATCTGTGGTGATTCCGGGCAATACAACTCCGGCATCAATACAGGGGCTTCCGGCCTGAATATGTAATACCTCATCAAATAGCGGATTGGCTTGAAGGCTGTTGTTATCCTGGCCGGTTTGTGTTTGCCACTGTTCAAACGTGAGGTCTTCCCAAGTGATGTTGTCATTTAAAAAAACAGGGCTATTGCCATTTTTATAGTACAAATTGTTAGACCAGGTAACTGTTCCGCTCAAAGCGTTTTCTCTTACTCTCACCATTGGCATGGTGGAATTTTGGGTTTGGGTAAAGATATTGTTTTGGATAGACACGTTGTTATTGGGCGGGGTAGCTGTATAGCTGTCGCTCACCCATACATCGCTTGGGGCAATCATTAAGGCAGCGTAAACATCCGATTGGGCAGCATTGATGATGGTATTGTTCCACACCCGTGCATCTTTTGCGCCAAATATCCCAAGTCCCGCGTGTTGGGTGTTGATGATGTAGTTATTTTTCACCGTCCCGTTGATGTTTTCATAATAATCTGGGTTGTAATCGGTATCGAACCATTCGGCATCGGTATAAAAACCCAGATAAATTCCACCTTCACCGGCATCTTCTATCGTATTGTTTTCGATCAGACAGTTTCTGCCCCCGCCTTTTACATATATGCCTGTGGTAGCAGTATGGTGAATATAACAGTTGCGCACAATCATGTTGTTGGCGTTTACGTTGTCAATGCCTTCGGCGTTGTAATCGGCAGCAGCGCCCGGACCCACGCCGGTATAGCTTATCTGACAGTTTTCGATGGTGATGTTGTTGCTGGCAGGGGTGAGTTTAATGCCGTCACGTCCGGTATGATGTATATGGCAGTTGCGCACTGTAATGTTGCTCACTCCCCGCCTGTCGGCAAAGGGGATGCCATTATCCCAATCCCAGTTGCTTTCAAACTTAAGTCCATAATAGTACCCACCGGTTATTTCGAGGTTTTCAAGCAATCCCCCGGTTGTTTCAGGATCATTGTACCAAATACAACTGGCGATATCAGGATTTTCGGTGATGGCAATCAAACTCGCATATTCTCCCGGATAACTGCGAATGGTGAGGTTATTTTTGTTGATTCTAATTTCATGGCTGATATAAAAGCCTCCGCGAAGCTCAATAATATCTCCCGGATTGGCTTCTTCTATTGCGCGTGGGAGGGTAGCAAAAGGTTGGTTAATACTTCCGTTGCCGGTGTTGTCGTTTCCGGTAGTGGCTACGTAGAAGTTGGTTGCAAATGCAAATTTGGAAACCAAGAAAAAACCAATTAAGAAAATGAAGTGTTTCATAAAAATGGGTGATTGAATTTACTGAATGGTAATGTTTGTTAGTTTTGCAGAGTTTGTTTATTTTTGTAATTGTAAAACAGAAAATTATGGAAAATGCGGTTGTTCAAAGACACTACACTTTTGAAGAATACTGGGAAATGGAATTGCAATCTGAAATAAAACACGAATTTATTGACGGTCAAATTATAGCTATGCCCGGAGTTAAATTGAAACACAACAAAATCACACTTAAATTTTGCTTTGCTTTAATGTCGGCGTTAGAAAACAGCAACTTTGAAGTTTTTATGGAAAGCGTAAAACTCCAAATCGAGTCAAAAAAAGATTACACCTACCCCGATATTTGCGTTGCTTCTAAAGAGGGTATTAACCCTGATGATTTACTTATAACTAATGCTGTTTTGGTTGTAGAAGTATTATCGGAAGGAACTAAGTTGTATGATAAGGTTGATAAATTTTTGCGCTACAAAAAAATTCCGACATTACAATATTACGTGTTGGTGGATACAGATACCGTTTTTGTGGATGTTTACCGCAAACTACCCGACGGCGAACATTGGGAAGACGATATTTATACTCAACTATCTGATACCATCCCGCTGCCTATACTGGGCATACAATTAAATTTGACTGATATTTACGAGGGTATTTCGTTCTAAAATCCGTTCTGTTCCGTGCTAACTTAACCCATACATCCGCTTAATATCTTCCATCTCTTCAAAAGAGTTATCGGGAAAAATCAGTCCAAATTTTTCGTTTAATGCCATAATCGCATTGTTTTTCCGTTCTGATCCATCGGGATAGCCATTGTTTGGTGTCAGTTTGTGAAAAATTTCTTCCAGATACTCTTCAAAAGGCTGATTGAAATACATATCTATAAAACGCAGGGGTTTGTCAGAAACATTCCAAAAGGTATGCTTCAGCATTCGTGGCCGCAAGTGCCATCCTCCCGCATGAACTTCTACCACTTCATTGCCGACTAAAACATTTGCTGTGCCTTCAACCACATACATCAGTTCATCCAATTCTTTGTGATAGTGTGGAGGTGGTCCCATCAACTTAGGGCCAACAGCACATTCAACGTTTGAATACATTCCATTGGTCATAGCCGAGCGCACCCAAACTCTGATTTGCAAACCGTTGTTGTGCTCCAAAGGCGGCAGGGCGGGCAACAAAACCTGCTGAAAAGGGTTGTCTTTTGTGGTGATAACCGGCAAAAATGGCATTGAAAGTCCAAATGCCGATAGCATACTTGATTTAAGTAGAAAGTCTCTTCGTTCCATAGTTGCGTGATGATGGGTTGGTTAATTTTTAGTACCTGTCAGCATAGCTCTTATTTGCTGCAACTCGGCTTCCATTTTTTCGGTTTTTTGTTGCAGATGGGAAATGGTGGTGTTTTGAGTTTCTATCATTTGATTCAGTTCTTGTACGGCTTTTACCAACGGCACCACAAAGGCGGCATAACTAAGGGTGTAGTACTGGTTATCGGGATTATCGGGGGCTATTACCCCGTTAAACACATAA
The DNA here is from genome assembly GCA_016700115.1 of Sphingobacteriales bacterium. Classification (NCBI taxonomy): domain Bacteria; kingdom Pseudomonadati; phylum Bacteroidota; class Sphingobacteriia; order Sphingobacteriales; species Sphingobacteriales bacterium. The sequence continues at coordinate 2,383,222 of CP064999.1, forward strand.
CCCGTTTGTTGGGCGGCAGCTTCTACTTCCTGCGCTATAAATCCCGATTGAATTTCGCCGGCCCGTTGTTGAATAATTTCTTTCAGGTTGGTTTCGTATTCCTGGGCTTTATCTCCGTAAATAAAAGCATTTAGTTTGTGCATATCGGCAGTGTAGGTGATAGGGCGAAGAACGTTTATAAATGCTAAACCGACTACATTTTCCTGTACATTTATTTTAAAACGCCCATCGGACCAGTTGTTCCAATTGCTAAAACCGCCGCAAGTTGTGGTAGTATTGCCCAGTAAAGCCACATTGCTGTTGTTCGGAAACGAGGCATAACCTACCGCTACCGAATTGTTTAAACCGGCAACATTACCGCCAGAACTTACGCCTACCCCTGTATTGTAAAAACCGGTGCTATTGCCATACAGGGCATCATCTCCAATAGCTACATTGAGCTGTCCGCTTGTATTAGCGCCTAACGCACCAAAACCAATGGCTACATTGCCCGCACCATTGGTATTGGCATAAAGTGCAGCTATGCCCATAGCCGTATTGCCGGTTCCGGTTACATTATTGTATAATGCATGATAGCCAAATGCTGTATTTTGCCAGCCTGTTGTGTTGTTGAGCAATGCCTTACTTCCTACTGCCGTATTTTGTGTGCCTTCAAAAGTAGCATTGGAAGCAACGCCAAAGCCATTGTTATACAAGGTGCTATCGCCAACGGCGACATTATTGCTTCTGTTCACACTTCTGGACAAAGTGCTTACGCCTATGGCTACATTGCTGTAACCGGTGGTATTGCTTACTAAAGCTCCTCTTCCAAAAGCACTATTGTTATTTCCGGTTGTATTTTCCCAAAGTGCCCCAAATCCACCGGCGGTATTTCCTCGACCTGTTGTACTATAAAGCAGTGCATTGGTTCCAATAGCTGTGTTGAATTCACCTGTAGTGTTTGAGAAAAGTGCCTGAAAACCATTGGCAGTATTATAATTACCGGTTGTATTTTCCCGTAAAGCACCAGACCCTGTTGCCGAGTTGTAAACGCCGGTGGTATTTAGGGCAAGCGATTGATATCCAGTGGAAGTATTGTCAATGCCTGTGGTATTGTTAAAAAGAGAAAGTACCCCATTTGCAGTATTGGCATATCCACTTGTGTTGTTATGTAGCGACATATACCCGATAGCGGTGTTATCTCTGCCGATGGTATTGTAAAACAAACTCTTGCTGCCCAAGGCAGTATTGGCAGCACCGTGAAACAACTCGGTAGCATTTGTGCCGTTGTGAAACAAAGCGCTGTCGCCAACGGCTACCAAATTGCTGCGCTCGGTGTTTTGAAAAAGAGCATGTACTCCGATGGCGGTGTTAGAATTGCCCGATGTATTGGCTTGAAGCGCACTTCTACCGATTGCAGTATTATGATTAGCGTTGTTATTGTAAAGACTGTTGGTGCCGATGCTTACATTGTTGTTGCCTGATGTGTTGTTGATGAGGGCGTTTGTTCCAACTGCTTCGTTAAACACGCCTGAAGTAATATTGGGCAAGGCATTAACACCCCAGGCAGTATTTAAATCGCTCAATAGTCCGGCAGGAAGGTTGTTTACCCTGAACTGCAAGGGTTGTGCATCAGTTGTTCCGATAAAGTGGCTGGCAGGGTCTGTATTGGCATTGCCGTCTAAGTTCCAGCCACTGCCTCCTCCCAAAACACTGCCGGCCACCATCGCATAGGGCACACTCGTCAATTGCTGCACACCCATATTGATATAGTTTGTTCCTCCGTTTGGGTCGAGTTCTATTTGAAGGTATTTGGGTAGTCCGTCAGCCCAGGTAATGTCGTTAAATGTTCCGCTAAGTACGTTACCATTGCCTATTTGCAGATTGATTAGCCCATGCGCATTGGTAGTAGTGTTATGTTCTTCCTGATATTGTATTGTGCCGGATACTTCATTTTGCCTGACCGACAGGCGAAAGGAGACGTTTTGATTGGTAATGACCTGTCCGGCTTCGTTTCGGACTATAGCTTGATAGTTGATGCCTTGTGGCACTTGGGCAAAAATTTGGAAACTTACTGCTATAAAAAGGGAAAGAGTGGATAGTATCGTTCTCATAGATGGGAGATGTTGTAGAAAATAAGTAAAAGAAAAGGGGCATCGAAAAGTGAAAGCATCTTCAGCAAGAAAAAAGAATTTACTTCCTTCGATAGCTTCGAACTACTTTTGTGCCTTCCAATTCGTTGGAGAGGGTGAGGGAAGTGTCGGAGAAATCGGAAATGTGCATGATGATAACATCGCCGGTGTGAACGTTGGTTAATAATAATTCACTGCCTTTGTGTTGATAGGTGGTTTCAAACATTTCTCCATACTCGCCTTGAGAGAGTGCGCTGATAACCCTTCCATCGTTTGTGTATTCCACCTCCGGCTCGAATTTGATAACACTTTCCGTCATATCGTGCGTAATGCCTTCAATGACGGCATAGCAATTAATGGGAATCCAAACACCTGTAATAGATTGAGCGGAACAAAAATTTACAATACAAATGCTGCAAAAGACAAGGACTAATTTTTTCATGATCGAGAGCTAAAAGATGATGGGTAAATAATGGCGTTTTGCTTTTATGCTACAAACATCGGCAGGTTTCAGAGCAAGTACAAAGAAAAAAACGTCCGTTTGTAGCAGCTTTCCGCCTTTAGTCCTTAATATTGTACGGACAATACAGCCCGACTACATGAAAAATTCCAAACTGATACCGTTGCTTAAAACCTTTTCTGCAAAGGAAATCAAGCGATTTGTGGAGTATTCTCAATCGCCTTACTTCAATAAAAGCAAGAACCTCATCCTTTTTTGCGAATTGCTTGCAGCGGCATATCCCGATTTTACAGAGAAAAAAGTAGAAAAAACACTGCTGCACACACAGATATTTGGGGCTGAAAAACCCTACCACGATGCCACTTTGCGCAATCTCATTTCAGATGCCATGCAGTTGGCAGAGGGATTTTTGGCACAGGAAAATTCGCTGCTTGCCCCCATACGGCAAGAGCTGGCCATTGCCCAAGAGTTGGTAATGCGCAATATGTTTACCCTTGCAGAGAAAAAAATAGCCGCCATTCACAACGAACTGGAGCGCACCAAAGCTACCGATGGCTATTACTATGAATGGCGAACTCATTACGACCGGTTGACCGATTACCTTTTCTATAAACAACAATTCATAGACAAGCGAAACGAGGCCTTGCAACAAAAAATGGACAACCTGTTTTGTTTTTTCTGGACTTATACCTTTCGTTTGTATGCGGTTATGCTCAATTTGCAATTCAACACAACGGCACATCCTTACAATTTAAGTGAAATGGAAGCCGCATGGAAAATATTCAAACCCTCTGATTATTCCGACAATCCCCAACTTTTGGGCGATTACTACGCAGCGGCTCTTGCCCGCCACGATGCAACATGGGATACATTCTTAGATTTCTTTCAATTCCTCCAACAACATCAGACCGGGCTGAGCAACGACTCTCAAATCAGGTTTAACACCTACCTGACAAACTATCTTCATCGGCAAAACCATGCGCATAGTCAATCGCAGACAATGTTGTTAGACCTCTATCTGCACAATGTAACGCTTCACGAACAACGCCGGGAGCAGATTCCCGCTTGGTTATTTAACAACGTAACCGATATTGGATATTGGGTAAAGGGCAAAGAATGGCTTCAACAATTTATCGCCGACTATCAATCTCATCTGTTGCCCGAAATCAGAGAGGGTTGGCTGATGTTTGTGGATGCCCGGATATGTTTTAATGAGGGGAAATTCAAAGACGCTATTGCGCTTTTGGCAAGCCACAGTAAGTTTCACGAGCAAGAATATTTTTACGGCAAGCCGCTTATGTTGATTGCCTACTACGAGATAGATGAATACGATGCGTTTTACAACCTCTTGGACAGTGTAAAACACACCCTTGCCCGACGGCGCAACGAATTGCCCCCTGTTAGATACGAAGCACTGAAAAACCTGCTCTCTTTTTTGCCAAAGCTCTATAAAATGCGCTATGACTTTAATATTTCCAACTTCCAACGCCTGCAAACCGAATTAGAGATGCCCGATATGCGCTATCATTTTAAAAACTGGTTGCAGCAAAAACTTGCGGCCTTGGCCGATCAACATCGGATAGTGTTGGAAGGGGCGAAGCAGTAAACTTTACAGTCTTAATGGAGAATCCCGCTCCTTGTTTACCTCGATTTCAGCATATACCCATACAAAGTAGTGCAGGTAATGCTAATATCTATACCCTCCTATCCCGCTATTTCCCCTAAAACTCCCATTTTTCATCGAAAATGGTTCATTATTTAATCAAAACAATCAAGTGCTTAATCAAATTAGTTAAGCATTTAACCAAGCAGGTTAAACACTTAATCAAGTCAGTTAAGCATTTAACCAATCAGGTTAAACACTTAATCAATTCAGTTAAACATTTAACCAATATAGTTAAGCATTTAATAAAGTTAGGTAAGTTCTTAACCAAACTTGTTAAGCATTTATTAAAGTTAGATAAACTCTTAACCAAGAAGATTAAACACTTAATTAACTCAGTTAAGCACTTAATCATGTTTATTAAGTTTTGGACATAATAAAGTGGAAAAAGCAGCGTTTTAAAAAAAACAGATGTTTTTTGCCATTTCACAAGCGATATATGGAAGGGATTTTGTGCCCAAAAACCCATTATAGGTTTTCAAGTAGCGGAAGGGGCTTTGAAATAACATTACGCTTTTCCACAAACAGATGTTGATATAGGATCACTCAGTATAAGCTATGCCCGAAATGTATTAAAATCTATTTTCTGCGAAAATCTGCGGGCAAAACAAGCTGACATAAAAAGCTAAATATGTACCTTGTAACCATAAAATCAACCAATCATGCCTTACGCTAATTTAACTCCGGTATTTACCGAAGCCGAGCTTGTTCTTGCCAAGCAAGATCTCAAAAATTGTATCAATCGAATGCCCTTTTTAATCAACCTTAGGGGAGACGAAAAAACGAAGTATCTGCGTTTGGGCAAAAATTCTACCTCCTTTGTCGTTCGTGCCTTAGAGCACTATCGCAATCATCCCGAAATAAGGGTGCCCTATTTAGATATTACAGCGTGGGAAAATGATCATGACGTTCAAACCCGTCTCGAATCGTTGTTGCGGCAATTGCGCTCGTTGGAAGAAGCAGTCAACGATACCATCATTGCCCTTCGACAAGAAAACATGACCGCCGCCCTTACCTGCTACAAATCGGCCAAAAACGCCGCCAAGCAGAATGTACCCGGAACCGACCATATTGTGATTGACCTGTTGTCTATGCTACCCGGCATACACCAAGGCAAGAATAAAGAAAAACAAACGGTGAAAAAGTAGAAGGGGAGGACTCTCAAAAATGAGCATTGTTTCGACCGGCTCAACAATCATTCACAATTGACCATTTGCCATTCACCATTAACACATATTCAGATGAAATCAAAACAAGCCCTTCCCCCCCTGCTGTTTTTGTTAGTCTTTTATGTTGTACTTTCTATTTCAGCTTGCAAACACGAACCGGATATTCCATGCAATGGTACGATGTTCGGTCAACCGATAGCGGCTACCGGATTAGATTATAGTAGGTGTAACCCCACATGTTTGTGTAAAAACTTTACGTCAAAAGAGTTTAGCCCTCAGCAGTTGGCAGCACTAAAAACATGGGTTCTGAGTACTCCTTTTGAAGAACTAAGCACTGATCCATATACCGAAGCGTTGCCGGAAGAAAATCCTTCCGTTTGTGCGGTAATTGTCGAAAATCTGGCAGCACGATTATATCGTTTAGAAACGTTTTCTGACGAGGCGGCTGCCAAATCAGCCGGAGCAGTTCTAACACATTATGATGCATGTGGTCTATGCTCCACATTGACTGATTTATCGGTATATGCAGAAGACCTCGATATCGGAACTCCCGTAAGACAATGTGCTATTGCCAATTTTACCAAACCTTTCGACTCGCTGGTCAACTGTATTCAGGGATTAGGGTTTACCAAACCCTGCGCTCAAATTTGGGCATATAATGCCAGAAACACCCAAGTGCATTGCTTACAGGAGTGCCTGAACCCCGATTTGACGACCTATCATAACCCGGATGGATCGCTTAATGAATGTCTGCAGTGTGATGAAATAAAAAGCGGACCCGTTTTTAAAGCGATTGCAGGACGAACCCGGCGCAATACGGGTATTGCCTCAAGTATTTGTCGCTTTTGTGATGAAGTGCAAGTAGTCAGACACGAATACCCCGAATAATCAGTTTAGTCTTTTTGACGGATACATTTTTTTGTGCTGAATTTTAAGAACAGGCACAGTGTATGTTTTCATCTTCAGGTTATTCAATCACACTATACTCAACGATTATTTGTTTATATTTGCATCACAATTGCCTCTAAAATCTATTAGAGGTAAATACATCGGTAGGCTCGTTTAAAAACCTGCTTGCTTCAACATATTTTTCACATTTTAATCATTGACATTATGGGATGTGGTTCGTGCGGTTCAGGCGCACAGGCAAACGGTAAGCCCGGCGGCTGCCGCAGCAACGGAGGTTGTTCAACCGGTGGGTGCAACCGGATGAACGTATATGACTGGCTCTCCGACTTGCCTTTTTCAGCACAACAAGATAGTTTTAAGATCGTAGAAGTTAGTTTTAAAAATGGCAGCAGAAAAGCTTATTTCAGAAATACCAATAACCTCGATTGCCATACCGGCGATTTGGTGGTTGTCGAAGTGGGAACAGGAGGGTATGATGTTGGTCAGATTAGCCTCAGTGGAGAATTGGTTCGCTTGCAGTTGAGAAAAAAAAATATCTCAGAAGCATCTGCCGACATCAAGCGCATCATCAGGATCGCAAACGAGAAAGATATCGAAATTCTGGAAGATGCCCGAAAACAGGAATTTTCGAGTATGCTCATGGCAAGAGTGATCTCCCGTCAGTTAGAACTGAATATGAAAATCGGAGATGTTGAATATCAGGGGGACGGACGAAAGGCCACTTTTTATTATACCGCTGACGAGCGCATTGATTTCCGGGAACTTATCAAGCAGTTTGCTAAAGAATTTAAAGTAAAAATTGAAATGCGTCAGATTGGTGCGCGTCAGGAAGCAAGCCGAATTGGAGGGTTGGGTACTTGCGGACGTGAACTTTGCTGTTCAACCTGGTTAAACGAGTTCAAGTCAGTATCTACGGTTGCTGCCCGTTATCAGAATTTAGCCATTAACCAATCAAAACTTTCAGGACAGTGCGGGCGATTAAAGTGTTGCCTGAACTATGAGTTGGATACTTATTTGGATGCCTTAAAAGATTTTCCGAAAGATGTTGATGTGCTTTATACCCAGGCAGGTAAAAGTGTGTTGATTAAAACGGATATTTTTAAACGCCTGATGTGGTACACTGTCCCCGGGCCAAATCCGCCGGTCATGTTGAGCGTTGACGAAGTAAAACAAATTCAACAACTCATAAAAAACGGACAACCTCCTGAAACTCTCGAAACAATCACCAAGAAAAGAATTGAATCAGCCCCTGCTGCCAAATTTGAAGACCTGGTTGGCCAGGCAACTTTGGAAGACATTGATAAATTTAAGAAGAAAAAGAAAAAAAAGAAAAAAAGAAGACCGGATCAGGATGTGGGAAACACTGCCACTAAACCTGAAATCAAAAACCCTGTTGTGTTAACAAAACGCAATAAAACCGATAATAATAACAACACGGAAGATAAGCCCTGAATAATTTCATAGCTTATTTACATAGTTACTTTTTTATAAAATCCATTTATTGGGTCTAATCCGGTTCAGGAAGGATCAGGTGTCATGGCTTTCAAGTTTCATTAAACTGACCTATAAATTACAGGTAAAAAATATGCAGCAATCAATACTGAAGTGTTTGTTTTTTATAACTACCCTACAGTTTTTTGGATGTTCGACCAATACAGTATTTGAAAAAAATATTAAACTGGCCGAAGGAACATGGAAATATGAAAATATACCGGTTTTTGAACCTGAAATATCGGATACAGTTTCTCGCTATAACCTATATCTGAACCTTCGACACAGTAACGACTATGCCTTTAGCAATATGTGGGTGAAAGTACACACGACTTTGCCATCCGGCAAAAAGATGGAAAGTCGTGTAGAATTACCGCTTGCCGATAAGTCGGGCAAATGGTTTGGAAAAGACTCAGGAAGCATTATCAATCAACAAGTGTCCATTCAATCAAATGCCATTATGCCTGAACTTGGTAAGTATAAGTTTGAACTGGAACAAAACATGCGTGTAGATGCTCTAACTGAGGTTATCAGTGTAGGGCTTACCATAGAAAAAACTCAGTAAAATTTGTACATGCTGAAGAGGAATATCTTTCCCGTTTAATCATATTTACTAAGAACAAATCCATCGGGTCAAACCACTAATCCGATGGATTAAAATGGTTATAAATAAAAATCATTCTTCAGTATTTGATAAATGCTGGACAGAGGTGGCTGTTTCTTTGTTATCTTCGCAATCAAAATCACGCCTTTTTTATGGACCAATTACTCGATCCAATCATTATATATGCTATTCCCTTCTTTATTGTAATGATGGCACTGGAACTATATATTGGTTATAAAGAGCATTTAGACCTTTATGAAACCAAGGACAGCATCGCCTGTTTAACCATGGGGATTGGTTCGGTATTCATTGGTGCCGGAATGAAGGCCTTGGCCTTAATGTTATACTCTGCAATTTACCAATACCGGTTGTTTGAAATCGGTTGGACATGGTGGGCTTGGGTAATTTTACTGTTTGCAGATGATTTCACTTTTTACTGGCACCATCGTTTAAGCCATGAAGTAAGGCTGCTTTGGGCGGCACATGTTAACCATCATTCTTCGCAGCGATATAATTTTGCGGTGGCTTTGAGGCAAAGTTGGTCTGAGTTGTTGTATAAATATTTCTGGTGGATTTGGTTGCCCTTTATCGGATTTCATCCTTTGATGGTACTGATGATGCAATCGGTCAGCCTGATCTATCAGTTTTTATTGCACACCCAAACCGTTAAAAAGTTAGGCTTTTTAGAATGGTTTATGAATACACCTTCCCATCACCGCGTTCACCATTCGGTAAATATACCTTACTTAGATAGAAATCATGCAGGCATACTGATTATCTGGGACAAAATTTTCGGGACTTTTCAACGGGAAGAAGAATTGATAGAACCACCGGTTTTTGGGATAACCTCCAATATAAATACTTTCAATCCACTTAAAATTGCCACTCACGAGTTTTCATCACTTTGGAAGGATATGAAAACTGCCACTACCTGGAAAGATAGTCTGCGTTATGCATTTTACCCCCCGGGATGGAGCCCTGAAGGTCCTAATCGAACTTCGCGTTATTTGCAAAAACAGCTACTGAAACAGCATTCCCCTGCTCTGAAATCTTAACTGACTTCACCGGTTTGAATCAAAAAGGGCAACATATTATTACTATACTATGTTACCCTTTTCCGGCAGTTGTTATGAATAGATGAAAGATTAGGACCTTTCACTTACTAAGGTGCCAATTTTTTCACCGTGAATAATTTTTCGCAGGTTTCCTACTTTATTCATGTCAAAGATAATGACCGGCAGTTCGTTTTCTCGGCATAAGGCAAAAGCAGTCATATCCATCACATTGAGTTCCTTGGTCAGCACTTCGTTAAAAGTAACGGTATCGTATTTAATGGCGGTATGATCTTTTTCAGGGTCGGCGGTATAAACTCCATCAACCCTTGTTGCTTTTAACAAAACATCAGCATCTATTTCCACGGCTCTTAATGAAGCTGCGGTATCGGTGGTAAAAAAAGGATGTCCGGTTCCTGCCGAAAAAATAACTACTCTTCCTTTTTCGAGGTGCCGGATAGCCCTTCTTCGAATGTAGGGTTCACAAATTTTAGGCATCTCAATGGCTGAGGTCAAACGGGTGAATAACCCAATTTTTTCGAGGGAACTTTGAAGGGCGATCCCATTCATAACCGTAGCCAACATGCCCATATAGTCGCCCGATGCACGATCTATGCCCATGTGTGAAGCATCCATTCCTCTAAAAATATTACCGCCGCCAATGACGATGGCCAATTCAATTCCGTCTATTTTTACAATTTCCTTGATTTGATAGGCATATTCCATCATCCGCTCAGGGTCAATGCCATATTCCTGATTGCCCATCAGCGCTTCTCCGCTTAGTTTGAGCAGAACCCTTTTAAATTTAGGATGCTGTTTTTCTCCTTTTCCAATACCAACTCCTTCGACTTCATATCCATAGTTGCCATTGGAGGAATCTAAATTAAATGAAATTCCGGAAGAGTGGGGGAGCGGAAGTTTCGGACTACTGTTAGGCATCGAACTGTTTTTAAAGTTTTTTCTATTCATCACCTCAATTTTGTGAAAGTTACAAACAAAAAAAAAGAGAATAGTTACCTACTCTCTTTTTTGTTAAATTATTTGCCTATTGCAACGCGTTTGAAATCTGTAACTACCAAATCTTTATCAATAGATTTAACGTAGTCTCTGACAGATTTGTCATTGTCTTTTACAAATTGTTGATTTAACAGGGTGTTTTCTTTAAAATACTTTTTAAGCTTTCCTTGCGAAATTTTATCAACCATGTTTTCCGGTTTACCTTCAGCAAGTGCTTGTTCCCTTCCTATTTCCAATTCTTTGTCAATAATGTTTTGCGGCACGCTGTCTTCATCAAGGGCGATGGGTTTCATTGCAGCGACTTGCATGGCGACATCTTTACCGGCCTCTTCAATGCTTGTGTTTTTGGCTTTGTTGACAGCGACCAATACACCGATGCGGTTTCCGGCATGAATATAGGCAATTACTCCGGGAGCTTCGATGGTGTTAAACTGGGATATTTCGATTTTCTCACCAATTTTTCCGATTTGCTCACTCAGTTTATCCGCAACAGTCATGCCATCCATATTTAATTCAAGCAAGGCATCCAAATCGGAGGGCATATTTTCTAAAGCAACGTCAGCTACTCTATGAGCGAAGGCCACAAAGTCTTCATTTTTTGCAACAAAGTCAGTTTCACAACCTACCACCAAAGCAATTCCTTTGGTGCCTTGAGCATTTGTTTTAGCTATAGCCGCGCCTTCGGTTGCGGTTCTGTCGGCACGGTTTGCGGCCACTTTTTGTCCTTTTTTGCGAAGATACTCGATGGCAGCCTCAAAATCGCCGTTAGCCTCAACTAAGGCTTTTTTGCAATCCATCATACCGGCACCGGTAATTTGCCTGAGTTCATTAACTTCTTTGGCAGTTATTTTAAAAGAAGAATCCATTTTTAGTTTCAGTTTATAGTTATGTTATTAACAAAATTTGAACAGCAGATATGCTTTTTTAAAACTGCATACTATTATATGCAACTTTATAATAAAGAACATTCGAGCGGGCAGTAAGTTTAGCTATCCGAACCTCCACCCGAACCGGGTTTGCGTTTTCTGCTGCGCAGGTTTCTGCGGCGTTGTTCCTGATCTTTATCAGAACCGGCTTCGCTCACATTGCTGCTGCGGCTCTCTTCGTTGGAAGAATCTGAGTAATCTGTTTCCTGTTTGTCTTTTTGACGCTCTGCCAAACCTTCCTTGATGGTATTAATCAGGTAATTGGTGATAATACCGACTGATTTTGACGCATCGTCGTTTGCAGGGATTGCAAAATCAACAGAAGTGGGGTCTGAGTTGGTATCTACAATAGCAAAAGTTGCAATACCTAAGCGTTTAGCTTCTGCAAGAGCAATATGTTCGTGAGTAATGTCAACAATAAACAAGGCAGAAGGAGCGCGTGACATATCTTCTACTCCGCCGAGGATTCGGTCTAATTTGTCGCGTTCCCGGCCAAGCATCAGGCGCTCTTTTTTAGTCAGCGCAGTTGCTTTTTCGGAAAGCATTTTTTCAATAGTTTGTTTTTTCTTGATAGACTTGCGAATTGTGGTAAAATTGGTAAGCATACCACCCAACCAACGTTCGGTTACGTGGGGCATTCCCACCTCTTCTGCTGCTTTGGCTACCAGATCTTTTGCCTGTTTTTTAGTAGCAACAAATAATATTTTTTTACCACTTCGTGCTATCTTGCGCATGGCGTTAGCTGCACGTACCAGCCCTTCGTTGGTTTTGTTTAAGTCAATAATATGGATACCCTTGCGCTCCATAAAGATATAGGGTAGCATTTTAGGATTCCACTTTTTGCGCAAATGTCCGAAATGTACACCTGCATCTAACATTTCCTGTTGGGAAAGACCACTCATTATGTTGATTTTAAAATTTTCGGTGATGAACTGATTTTGAACTAAAATACTAAGTAAACCGGCTAAACAGATAGTCTTAACGTTTGCTGAACTGTGTTCGGCGGCGTGCTTTGCGCAACCCCGGTTTTTTACGCTCTACCTCGCGGGCATCCCGGGTCAGCATAAACTGGTCTTTCAGAGGTTTTCTGAATTCTTCATTGTCTTCGACCAATGCACGGGCTATTCCAAGACGAAGGGCTTCGGCCTGACCTTTTACCCCGCCACCTTTTAGGTTTACCTTAATATCGTATTTGCCTTCGGTTCCCGTAATTCTGAAAGGTTGTAAAATGCTGTCGAACAAATGCGATACGGTAAAATATGCAGAGATGTCTTTGCCGTTAACCGTAATTTTCCCGCTTCCTTCTTTTAGAAACACACGCGCTACTGCGGTTTTTCTTCTGCCTAATTCCTTTATTTGTTGCATAAATGTTATAGTTCAAGTTTTTTGGGCTGTTGAGCCTTGTGCGGATGCTCGGAGCCGGTGTAAACAAATAGTTTTTTATAAACTGCACGTCCTAAGCGGTTTTTGGGCAACATACCTTTTACCGCTTTTTCGATGATGCGCTCCGGAAATTTTTCCATCAATTCGGCCGGCGTGGTAAAACGCTGTCCGCCCGGATATCCTGTATGACGGACATATACTTTGTCATTCATTTTGTTGCCGGTAAACCGCACTTTCTCTGCATTGATGACAATGACATAATCGCCGCAATCCATATTCGGACTGTACCAAACCTTGTTCTTGCCGCGCAAAATGTGTGAAATATGAGTAGCCATTCTTCCTACTACCATATTTTGCGCATCAATTACGTACCAATCGCGGGTTATGTCTTTTTCCTTAACCGATTGGGTTTTATAACTTAATGTATCCACAATTCAACTTTTTTCTTATTGTTTTTAAATTTCAGCCCGCAAATATACGGCGATTGATTTGATTTTGATGCCTGCTACTAAAAAAATATTGTGTAAAACAACATAACTCATTGATTATCAGGCAAAAAAAGTTTTCCAAGACTTCCTGATATGGAAATTGAATTAAAGTTATGAGTTTAATTTTATTGCTACCCTAACCGCTATTGTTGAATGGTTGAACACGATAACATAGCGTAAGGTTGGAATTAATTTTTCAACTATAAGCAAAGCCCCCTTAACGATCAATAATTTTGGAATGAGGAATAATAAGGAGTAACCGGCAAGTTTATCTTCGCTCACTAACCATTAACAACGAACCTTAAACCTGTTGTCAGAACGGATAGCCGATTGCCAGATTGAGGTTCATATTGTTGATCAGCCATTTTTTTTCAAATGTATTTTCTATTACCCAACGATCGCCCTTTGGTAAGGAGGGGTTGCGCAAAGGAATACCCAAATCGAACCGCATGACAAAGAAACTGAAATCTAACCGGAGACCTAAACCGGTACCTATTGCAATTTCGTTGAAGATTGAGTTAGCTTTAAATTGCCCTCCCGGACGGGTATATACCGGACTTCCGGTGTCGGGGTCGGTTCCCGATTTTTCTTCTCTTAATGTCCAGATATTCCCTAAATCAGCAAATACAGCACCTTTTAACATGGAGATTATCGGGAAACGCCATTCCGCATTGGCTTCCAACTTAATGTCTCCGGTACGGTCAAACTCATCAATGATGATGCTGTCGGGCACGGCAAACGAGCCGAAAGAGCCCGGTCCGATGCTTCTTATTCTGAATGCACGGATGCTGTTGGGGCCTCCCACAAAGTATTGTTTGATGTATGGCAATACGCCGGAGTTTCCATAAGGCACTCCGATAGCCGCATTGATTCTTGTTACCAAAGTTTGATCGCGGGGTAAAATCGTATAATGCCTGAAATCTCCTTCAATGCGGGCATACTGTGCATACGAACTTCCAAGAATGTTCAGTTTTTTGTCTCGTTCTGCAATTCCGGTAACTTTTAAAATCTGATCTACGGCAAAAAAAGTGTTTCCGGCGATATCTATTGAGGTTCGCATGAAAACAAAATTCCGGTGTTGTGAGAGGTTTTGGGTATTATATATATAGGTATAGTTTGCTCCCGGAATGATTTGTTCTTCAAAACTTCGTCTTAAAAACGGGTTTTGGCTGAGTTGTTGTTCAAATGCCGGTGCCCTGTCCTGAAGACTGAGCAAACTCACCGAAATCGGGTTTAGCAAATGTCTTTTACGGTTGTTTTCGTTCCAGTCGTATCCAAAGTTAATATTGAATGAATTGAGGGTGTAAAAATTAAATCTCCGGAGATAATTAGCACTCAGTCTGAAATTAGATTTGGGCAGAAAATAGCGCGATTGATTGCTGAGTTTAAATGGAACGATGAACTTGGGCAACGAAAGTTGTAACTCTCCGCTGATGTTCAGTGTGTTAATCAGAACATTGTTGGCTGCATTGTCGTTATTGCGCTGCGGGTTTAATTCTAACCCGCCAAACAGGTTAAAACTAAACGCTTCAGCACCTCCAAACAAGTTTTTATTGCGATAACTGACCGAGGCTGCCGTTCCCAACAGGGTGCTGGTTGCTGCACCTAAAGCACTTTGCTGTGCGCGGTTGTTAATTTCTACTTCGCCCGATATACTCATGCGTTTGGCCGGTGTTAATAAGATACGGCAGTCTAACCGGGGGTCAATTCCGGTACTGTCAACTTTATCGAATTTGACGTTGACAAATTTATAGACCCCTAATCCCAACAAGTGGTTCAGACTAAATTCCCATTCTTTTTGAGAATATAACCGGCCTTGTTTAATCAATAACAAAGAACTAAGGGTATTAGGATTAAATTTTACTCCGGATGATATAAAATTGACATTATTGACCACAAGAGTATCGGTGTATTTTCCGGGGGATTTGCCCACTTCGTAGTCAGGGTAAACATAAACCTTGTTGATGGTATAGGATTTGTAACTGCCTTCAATCTCCGATGGTTTTTTCAGTTTCAGATAAACATCCAAATTGCGATTGCCCAGACTACTGTCTAATTCAAAGGTCAGGTTTTTGGAAATAAAGTCAAAATATCCTTTGCACCGAAGTTCGTAAGTTATCCGGTTCACCTCTTCCTGAAGGTGGTCAACATTAAAATCCTGACCGGATTGTATAACTGATTTCTCCTGCATTTTGTGAACCAAAGATTGCAAGATGCCGGCGGTGTCAGGGGGATAATAAACCTCCCTAATGATATAAGGGCTGATTGCGCTGATATTATAGGTAACCTTAGTACGGTGGTTTTTTTCTTTGGTCGAATATTTCACCACGTTGTTAAAATAGCCGTGGTTAAACATATACTGTTGCATGTTCCGGCGGGTACGGTCCAACATAGCAGTATCGGTCAATACCGGTGCTTCGCCTATTTTTTCGTGAAGCCAGGTTATAAAACTGCTTTTTTTGTTTAAAGTACGGTTATAGACCGACAGCTTAAATCGCGCAATCCCCAACATTTTTTTATTTGGTTTTGGACGTGCTAATGCCAGAATGTCTTTGTTGACCGTATATTTATCTTCTATTTTAGTGTTGGGATGAATGTTGATGATTGTTGCCGTATGCAGGCTCTTACCCTGAGGCAGGTATTTTAAATTGCTGCAGGCGTTCAGAACGCAAGCTAAAGCAAGTAGGGTAGCCGGAAATAGGTAATGCAATTTTCTATGAAACATTGACCACTGTTCGAATTGTGATTAGGAGAAACAGCGTTTAATTTTACCTGAATTAAATACTTTTGTACCGTATTTTTTAAGTTCCGGTTTTTTCAATAGCAAAGTTACACATTTAGGGGTAGCTTCATCTATTCATGTAATTAGCAGGTCAGTATGCTGTCAAACCAACAGGTTAAATTTATAAACGCCTTGTCTGTAAAAAAATACCGGCAAAAATACGGCCGTTTTATTGCCGAAGGCGAAAAAATCGTTTCTGAATTGCTTAAATCAGGATATCCGGTTGACGCAATTTATGCCTTACCCGATTGGTTAGAACAGCACCGGCAGATGCTAAAACACAACATTTCAAAATTTATTGTTCAGGAAGTAACCGAGGCCGAACTTAAAAAAATTTCGCAATTAGATAGCCCAAACAAAGTGATTGCTGTCTGCCCAATTCCGGAAACTGAACCGCAGAAAGAGGTTGTTGAACAGCAGGTATGTCTGGTTTTGGACGAAATAAAAGACCCGGGCAATCTCGGTACTATTGTCCGTACTGCCGATTGGTTTGGATTACCTTATATTTTTTGTTCTCCTTCGTGTGTAGATTTGTACAATCCCAAGACCATTCAGGCAACGATGGGGTCATTTTTAAGGGTAAAGGTTTTTTACCAACCTCTTTCATTGCTATTTACCCAATTTTCAGATATCGCAGTTTACGGTGCTATGCTGAATGGGCAAAACATATTCGATGCCCAGTGCAAACCTCCCGCTTTTGTTGTTATCGGCAACGAAGCACGAGGTATTTCTGACGAGGTGTTACCATTTATACAACACTCCATTACCATCCCCAAGTTTGGAAATGCCGAGTCGCTTAACGCAGCGGTGGCAACCGGTATTATTTGCGCATGGTGTTGTCTTTGCCCGCAGTAACCAAAGTCTTTTTTGTTCAACCCCGTAAAAATGAAAGATTCGTTTTTGGTTGGGGATATTCGCTCGCTTTCAATTCATTAGGCACAAATCATGGATACTTGAAAACACCTTAAAAGTTGCTTTTTTATCTTATTTTTGCCGGTAAACATCCTAAACCGTTGCATACATGCCTTACCTGATACAAACCTTGCCCGGCAACCTTAGTTTTCGCCTTGTTTTGGTAAAAGGCGGCCAATTTGACATGGGCAGCAACTTATTTGAACAGAGCCAACCCATACACCCCGTAACCGTGCCCGATTTTTATATGGCAGAGTTTGTCGTTACGCAGGCTGTTTATGAAGCGATTGTCGGTAAAAACCCAAGTCGCTTTAAAGGCCCGCAACGGCCGTTAGAAAGCGTGAGTTGGCACGATGCACAGGCATTTATAACCTTACTGAACAAGCAATACAAACCCCGGCCGTTTGAACAAAACGCGCTGCCCCTGCCAAAGGCCGCTATGCCTTGCCTACCGAAGCACAGTGGGAATATGCCGCCCGAGGCGGACAGCTAAGGGGGGAATATAATTATGCCGGCAGCAACAAACTGAAAGAAGTGGGCTGGTATGACCAAAATAGCCACAGCGAAACCAAAGATGTAGGATTGAAAATACCCAACGAACTGGGTTTGTATGATATGAGTGGAAATGTTTGGGAATGGTGCGCAGACAATTGGCATACCGATTATAAGGGTGCGCCGCAAGACGGCTCAGCTTGGGAGGGCGGAGATTCTGCCTTTCGCGTTTTGCGCGGCGGCAGCTGGTTCAACCTCGCCGTTAGTTGCGCTGTTGCCTACCGCTTCAACAATCACCCCGATGGCGACTACAACAATATCGGGTTTCGCTTGGTGTTCCTTTTAGTTTAGCTGCGCAGAGTCCGGCTTATTACCTGTGAGCTAAAAAAAAAAGAGGATGAAAAGAAAAAAAAGAGGGATAGCGGCATACAGGTGGCAAAGCAGCCATAGCGCTAAGCGGCTGCTTTGCTACCTGTATGCAAGCGAAAGTTTGGTAGAAATTGGCAGCCTGCAACCGCAATGGGGTTTGGGGCAAAGCCCCAAAGAAATTTTTTTGAAAAACACATACATATATTTATGCAAATTAGAGTTTTCACTGTACCGGCGATAGGCGGCGAGGCCGTAAACGAAGAGATGAATGTTTTTTTACGAAGCAGAAAAATTTTACAGGTTCGCGAGCAATTGGTATCGAATGAACAAGGTATCTTTTGGAGTTTTTGTGTCAAATACCTTAATCAGCACGACACTTCACCCGGAAACAATTCGGGACAAAAACCCGATTACAGCGAAATATTAGAACCGGCTGCTTTTGAACGTTTTAAAGAATTGCGCAAAATCAGGTTGAAAATTGCTAAAGACGAGGGCGTACCTGCCTACGCCGTGTTTACGGATGAAGAATTAGCCAATCTCTCCAAAATTGAATTGCTCACTGCCGCAAACATGAAAAGTGTAAAAGGTATAGGCGATAAAAAAGCCGATAAATACGGGCCTGTTTTTTTAGCTGCGTTACCGACAGAAAAACAAGAACAGCCCCTCAAAACTCCTAAAGATGAAAAGAGCTAATTTTTTAATACCCGCCATAGCCCAAACGGATAACCTGCTTTTGGCATTTTACAAAGCACAACAAGGCAAATCTCATAGTCGTGCGGTAAGGGTTTACCGTGCCAACCTTTCCGAAAATACAGAACTTCTTAAGCAGCAGATAATGAGCGGCAAAGTAGCTGTTGGCAACTACAGGCAATTTACCATTTACGAACCCAAGCAAAGACAAATAAGCGCGCCTGCTTTTAATGAACAAGTATTGCATCATGCGCTGATGAATATTTGTCATCCTTTTTTTGATAGCGCGCAAATTTTTGACAGCTATGCCAGCCGCCCGGGCAAAGGCGTACATGCAGCATTAAGAAGAGCGCAAGAATATGCGCGCAGCTATCCTTTTTATTTAAAACTCGATGTTCGCAAATTTTTCGACAGCATCCATCATTCTGTTCTTAAAACACAATTATTGCGCCAATTTAAAGACCGCAAATTATTGCATATTTTATACTGTATTATTGACAGCTACGAAACTGAGCCAAACAGAGGCGTACCCATTGGCAACTTAAGCAGTCAGTATTTTGCCAACCACTTTTTAACCGGTTTAGACCGATACATTAAGGAAACCCTACGCATAAAAGCTTACGTGCGCTATATGGATGATATGGTGCTGTGGCATTCCGATAAAGAAACACTAAAGCAGGTGCTTGAAAAAATAAGGACCTATATCAACAACCAATTGCTTTGCGAAATAAAACCGCCCAATTTAAACCTTATCCAATACGGTTTGCCGTTTTTGGGCTATCTGATTTTTCCGCACAATACGCGCTTATTACAAAACAGCAAACGCCGGTTTATCCACAAAATAAACCAAACAACCCGCAATTATGAAAACGGCTATTGGAGCCAGCAAACATGCAGCCGATCTGCCAATTCCCTGCTGGCATTTGCCCGTTTTGCCGATACGATATATTTAAGGCAACAACTCTTTATAAAACAAAATACCAACTGATGAAAAAAGGTCAATCGTTATACTTGCCAATCGCGTTTTGCGCGGCGGCAACTGGAACAACCACGCCGATAGTTGCGCTGTTGCCAACCGCAACAACAATCACCCCGATAACGACAACAACAATATCGGGTTTCGCTTGGTGTTCCTTTTAGCTCACAGGGATAAGTCGGATGACGCCACTGAACAAACGATTGTCCTGCCCTGCTTTTGGCCGGACGAAAATGCAGAAATATCTGCTAAAGCAGCAGTATGAGTAGCCATGATTGATGCAAAAGTTCTGCTGCTTTTTTAATTTTACTCCCATAACTGATAAATACACTTAGGTATGACCCCACCCATCATAAAAAAGATAGAAAAAGAAACCGGTATTTCTCTGAAAGCGTTTACCGGCAACAACCCTGCCGAGATAGTATTGTCTCGCCACCGCTACACCTACAGTGCAGACGAAAACGGCAATTTAACCGCACTCAACCTGTGTGGGAAATGGAAAGATGACCTTCAACCCAAAAGCCCCAATGACATAAAACTCCAAATCGGGCAATTGCAATTCCTATCACTGCCCGAAGAAATGAACCAATTACAATACCTCAATCTGAGCAGCAATGTAATTGCCTCCATTACCCTAAATGCACCAAAGCTGCACCATTTAGACCTGAGCGAAAACCCCTTGTCGGAGCTTATTTTTACCAATAAAGAACTACCCGATTTAAGCCATATAGACCTCAATGAATGTCAACTCACCCGTTTGCAATTGCCCGAACTACCGGCTTTACAGTACTTAGATGTTTCTCGTAACAAAACTCTGCAAAACATCATTTTCAGTAGTGCCTGCCCGCAACTGCATACCATAGATGCTGCTGATAACGATTTGCAGGAACTATCGTTGCCGGAAGGCAGTGCAGGGCAATTGCAATATGTATATCTAAATGGAAACAAAAATCTGATAAACCCGTCACCGGAAATTGTAGAAAGGGGGGTAGCCGCAATTGTAAATTACCTCAAAGACATAAGTGAGGGCGATCAGGTAACTATTTATGAGGCGAAGCTTTGTATCTTGGGTGATGCGGCAGCAGGAAAAACATCGTTGAAACGAAAAACAATAAAAGAAACAGCTACCCTCCCTACAGTAGATGAAACTACAATTGGTGTAGAAGTAGTAGATTGTATTTTCCCTGCAACAGAAGGCAAGCCTAAATTTATTATGCACATTTGGGATTTTGGAGGACAATTGGTTTACCATACCATTCATCAATTTTTCTTAACCAAACGCTCCTTATATGTATTGGTACTCGATGGCCGAAAAGAAGAAAAGGAAACCACTAAATATTGGCTGCAAACACAGCAATTACTTTGTGAAGACAGTCCTTTAATCATTGTGGCCAATCAGAAAGGAGACATTAAAATGGAAGTACCTATTGATGATATTGCGAAAAATTTCAAAAACGTTGTTCGCGAATCGTTTGTCGTTAATTTGCAAACTAATATTGGGCTTTCAGCTTTAAAAAACGGGATTGAATACAATATTCGAGCCTTACCCCATTTTAAAATCGGCGAAAAGGTGCCAAAGAAATGGTCAGACATTCGCAATCGTTTACAAGCTATTTCTACAGAAAATGCCGGCAAAGATCATATTACATTGAGTGAGTATCGGGAAGTTTGCTCAAAACTTGGTATTACAGACCACGACAAACAAGATTTTGTGAGTGATTACCTGCACGATTTGGGCGTACTGCTGCACTTCAGGGAAGATGCCGTATTGAATAAACTGGTTATTTTAAAACCGGATTGGGCAACTAAAGCGGTGTACGAAATTTTAAACCATACTGAAGATAGAAAAGGCATTAAACCCGGGCATTTTTCAAAAGAAGATTTAAAACAGCTATGGTGCGAACCGCAATATCGAGATGCACATGATGATTTATTGGCCCTAATGATGAAATTTGGGCTATGCTACCGCACTCCCGAAAATGATGAGTTGTTTATAGTCCCCAATTTATTGCCTGAAAATCCCCCCACAAACTATAAGAGTTTTGGTTCAGAAGAACCCCCTCTTCGAATCTACTACACCTACGATTTTATGCCAAGTGGCATTGTAACCCGGCTTATTGTAGTATTGCATCAGTATATTAAAGACGATATAGTATGGAAACGCGGGGTAGAGTTGGAAATAAATGAGTATGGAAATACCACCAAAGCCCAAATACGCGAAGAGTTTGGAAAAAACAAAATAGAAATAAGCGTAAAAGGTTTTAATAAGCGTGGTTTTTTGGCCATTATCAAAAAAGAATTAGACGAGATTAACTCAGGCTATCATTTTGGCATAGATTTGTCTTTTAATATAGAAGTGCCCTGTAATTGCGATGTCTGTGCTACATCCGATTCCCCCTCTTACTACAAAGAAAAAGAATTGATTGAACGCTTGAACAATGATAAAGAAACTATTGATTGCCCCAAAAATGGCTATAAACCTATTCCAATTCGGCCTTTATTAGATATATTTAAACCTGAAATTCTAACCCCAATCCCTGCGGGGCCAATTGTATCTTCGGAAAAGTCTGAATCGAAACGGTCTATCTACAAACGAGCGGTTTGGTGGGGTTCAGCAATAGCAGCTTTTTTAGCAGTATTAGCAGCCCTTTTCAGCATTTTTCAGGATGGATTCGGGTTTCAGTTGGGTAAGTGGTTGATTGATTTGTTGAAAAATTAATAGTCGGGTACGCTATACAATACCTACTATTCAAAAACTATTCTCTATAGTCAATGGTACGAATCGTGCGAAGTTGCTTTCTAATGCCATTGATATAGTAGGATTTAACCCAATTTCCTTGTTCATCGTTTTTGTATTTTATATAAAGTTGAATATCGCGCTTTGCGTGTCTTTGGCAAAATATAGTTTTCTTTATTGGCAGTTTTGGAATATAAGACAGATACTTGGTGAGGTAATGTTTTCTCGAATACCAACGCACTTTTACTTGGCTATTGCCATTTTTATCAAACGAACGCTCTATTATTTTTCTCCCCTTTCGTTTATAGGTAATGGCATGTGTTCTGGCAACTGAATTATTATTGTTAAAGTTGAAAACTGTGTAGGCAATAATCCTTTCTTGATTATCTCTCAGGTAATCGGTCATAACAATGCTTGGTTGAATGGTATCGCGGTACGAAAATCGCTTCATTCCTGTTTGGGTGCCATTTTCTGAGTAATAATATCTTAACATACGACACTTTGTAGTATCTGCTTCGCACTCGTAAAATGTTTTTACCGTGTCTGATATTAGATAGAGATGTATCCAAGTATTTAAACTACCACTTTTAGTACTTGATTGAACAATTAAGGAATCCTCTCCAAATACTTTTATTGATATCCAAGAAGAATCCGGCAGATACTCTGTTATTCTGAG
Organism: Sphingobacteriales bacterium; assembly: GCA_016700115.1. NCBI lineage: Bacteria > Pseudomonadati > Bacteroidota > Sphingobacteriia > Sphingobacteriales > Sphingobacteriales bacterium. The sequence continues at coordinate 2,406,129 of CP064999.1, forward strand.
TATATTTGATTTTTTAAATTGATCAGGTAGAACAAAAGATTGCCCAAAAAGGGTAGAGGACGTAAAACATATTAGAGTGAATGCGATATAGTTTTTCATCATAAAGAGGCCAAGTTAATTCGTGTACTAATTTATTCCCTTTCGGTTGTAAGATAGTATAGTTTGAAATTTACAGCCTCAAAGGGAATAACCTTATTAACATAGTAATTGCATGATATAAAGTTATACCGATATTTGGAAGATTGACTAATGTGGGTTTGGAATTGCTCCCTCAGATAAGAAAAAAGGTGGCTTGACACTCGACAAGAGGCTTTGTCAAACAGCAAGAGGTCTTTGCTAAATAGCAAGAGTTCTTTGTCAGTATGATTTACATACAAACCATTGTTGGTATAATTTCACAAACCTTATTATTAAGGTTGCGATGCCAACTATTGAAACCTATCTATCAACTCATCTATATTGCACATGCTAACAGCATAAAGGGAATAATCCGCTTTTCCGGAGCTGCTAAACCTAATTTGCTTATTAGATTTCACCCAGATACTATTGCTTGATTAGGGCTGTGTTTATCCAAAACAAAGCGAGCAGATATGCACATAAAGTGCAAATCTGCCCGCCGATAAGGTATAGTTTATTCGGAAATGTAGTTGCTAAATACCCTGATGTCTATTAACAATGTTTACTTGATACTACCAAAGTCAACAGTAATATACTCGGTCATTGAATCGTTGGTGGTGGTGCTTTTTGTGTCAACCGTGAAAAAATAGTTGGTTTTTTCCACCCATCGCAAATCCATTTTATAGGTAATTTTAAAGGTAACCTTACCACTAAAATTGCCGTCATAAGTTTGCCACAATCCTTGTGCTATGATGGGCATATTATTGATAGCCTGATGTGGAAGTTCACCTAATGGCGTGCCGGAAAACGAACCGACAAATCCCATATCTAAGAGATCTTTATAACTTTCGTAAGGTCCAACGGAACTGCTGGCTAATTGTATGACATGGTGCAGTTTTTTGCCGTTGCTGTTATTGAGGTATTTAAATCCGTCTATGTTTTGGGTAAAAGAGTCTGACCCGCCAGCACCTGCGGTTAAACTACCTCCATCTGCGCTAAGTCCTGCGCCGACATCAACAGAAGAAGTTACCGTTCGGCTGCCGGTATTTGTATCAGTTGCCGGAGAATCCATGTCCCGGTAAACATGTTCGGCACCGGTTGTCGGCTCAATGGTGATTTCTAATTTTTCGAGAAAAAAGCCTCTCTTATCGGTTGTGTTATCGGCCTGAACTCCCGGTTTAGCGATGCTGCCTTGAGTAGTCAGATGGACAATTTTTTGTTGAGGTGAAAGTGTGTAGGCATAAATAAATCCATTCACACGCATATTAAATTCCATGGATTGTGAAGTTCCTTGAATTCCTACGGCACGGTCTTTACTAAGCGGAGTTAGACGAAGCCTTTTTCGTGGATCATCGGGTTCCGGATCTGCCAATATATTGTTTGCTTGGTTGCCCGACCCTGAGGCGGGTTTCATCGCCCATTGTGCACTCCACCAACCCGGGGCATCAATCGGGCCAATTTCTAATTTCCCTCTTTCGTTGTGGATATAACCTCCTGTCCATCGGTTAATGATATTGGTATGTCCGTCATTGGCCGCTAAAGTCCATTGTGCGCTCCACCAACCGGGTTGAATAGCTCCCGCACCCAACTGACCGGTTTCATTGTGCAGATAGGTGCCGGTTGCTGCGTTTTTGAGCCGCACATAGTCGCCCTCGCCAACCTTTTCTACTATCCATGTATCGGGGGCGGAAGTGGAACAAATCGGGTTCCCACTTTGCAAACCAAGGTTTTCATTTGTCCATCGGTTGGTAATTTTAACTACCTGTTGTGCTTGTGCCCACATACCAAAAAGGGCAAACAGGGTAATCGTGAGGATTACATTTTTGATGTTGTTTAAAAAGTTCTTCATTTTGTTTTGGTTTTTTTAATGATGAATTTTAAGTGGAGGAATAGCGCACAGTGTAGTGATGAGGTATGCTGCAAAGATACCGGCAAGGCTCCGCCAAACCCTTGTCAATTGCGTTCAAATGTTTGTCAATTGGTTGCAGGGACAAAAAAAATTTTAGTTCATCCGTTGCGATATATGGCTAAAGCAGGTGTGTAATCCTTTGATTATCAGCTACTTGCGAGTTGCACTGGGGTTTGTGCCAAATTCATCGAAAAAGGATTTGGAAAAATGTGCTAAGTCTTTGTATCCTACCTGATAAGATATTTCCGATACAGTTAAATCGGTAGTACTTAGCAGATGCTTCGCTTTTTGAAGGCGGTAGGTGCGGATAAAATCAGAAGGGGATTGATTGATGAGTGCTTTCATTTTGCGAAATAACTGCGAACGGCTCATTCCGATTTTTTGGCACAACTGCGGCAGGGCAAAATTGTCGTCTTCGATATTATCTGCCAAAATGGTTTTCAGTTTTTCAATAAAGGCATCCTCTTTAGTGAAGTCTTCTTCGAGTGAATCCAAATCTTCGTTAGCCGAAGTTGTTTGTTGAGTTACCCAATCAGAAAGGGAGGCGGTAAACCGGTTTATGATTCGTTTCCTTTGTTCGTTCAGCTTTTCTAACCTGATCATCAACTCCTCTCTGTCAAAAGGCTTACTGAGATAGGCATCTGCGCCATGTTTCAATCCTATGAGTTTGTCTTTTTGTTCGGCTTTTGCGGTGAGCAAAACTATGGGGATGTGGCTGGTTCGCTCGTCATTTTTTAGATGATGGCAAACTTCATAACCATCTTTACCCGGCATCATCACATCGCTTACAATCAGATCGGGTATTTCATCTAATGCTTTTTGAATTCCGATTTCACCATTATATGCAATGCTCAGCCGGTAGGTGTTTTGCAGGCAGGCTTTGAGATAGGACACTACATCGGGGTTGTCCTCAATAATCAGTAACAATGGCGAATCTTCCGGCAATTCTCCGTTTGCAGGTGCAACGGTATTGGTTTGCCCGACGTAGTCGGTTGTTGTTGTGGGGAATATAATTTTTTCTGATGCTACGGCAGTTTTGGTAATGGGTAATGAGATTTTAAATACGCTCCCTTTCCCTGATTGACTTTCTACCAAGATGCTGCCATTCATAAGTTTGACCAATTCTTTTACATAAGCCAACCCTATACCCGTTCCTTCGCCTGCACGGGTAGGAGAAGAGTCGACCTGATAGAAGCGCTCGAAGATATGAGGCAAATCTTTTTCGGCAATCCCAATTCCGGTGTCGTGTATGCTAATTTGGCAATGTTCATTTGTTTGTTCAATACGCACATACACCTCCCCACCCGAAGGGGTAAACTTGAGGGCATTGGCAATGAGATTGCTCATAACGTGTTGCAATTGCACAGGATCAAAATCCATTTCGAGCGATTCTATAGGGCTAAAAAAGCGCAACGCCAGGTTTTGTGTATTGGCATAAGACTGGAAGGATGAGGTTAGATAATGCAAAAAGGGGATGATATTGCCTCGTTGGATATTGAGTTGAAGCGATTTGTCTTCTAATTTAGATAAATCGAGGAGTTGGTTAATGAGTTGCAACAGGTTTTTCCCGTTGCGCTTAATCATGCTTATCGCATCTTTTTGTTCAGAGGCGACGTTGGGTTCAATTTGGTCGGTCATGCCCAAAATAACAGTTAGCGGGGTGCGGAATTCGTGAGTTATATTGGTATAGAGGCGCGACTTGAGCAAATCTAACTCCCTTAGGCGAATAGCTTCGGCGTGGTCTAATTTTCGTTTAAGTTGAAACCGGTAGAGTTGAACCACAAATCCGGTTAACAAGCTCACCCATAATATCATCGCCCAAAAGGTTTTCCACCAAGGTGGATGAATAATGATGGATAATGTAGTTCCGGTTTCGTTCCAAACACCATCGTTGTTAGATGCTTTAACCCATAACACATACTTTCCCGAAGGAAGGTTTGAAAAGGTAACTTCACGGGTTGTTCCCAGTTCTACCCAGTTTTCATTCAGTCCCTGAAGTTGGTAGGCATATTTGTTTTTTGCACTGTTCCGGTAATTTAGGGCAGAGAAAACGATATTGAACGTGTTTTCTAAGTGCAAGAGTTCAATTTTTTGCAAGGTTTCTACGCCTTGTATCTGTTGGGTGATGATGTTATCTCCTTCGGTGCGATATTTTTTAAAGGAGGTGATATATACAGGTGGCAAAAAAGTGCTGTTGGGGATGCTATCGGGATGAAAAACTGCAACCCCTTCCTTGGTTCCGGCATAGATTTTACCATCCAATTTGTTAAATCCCAAAGCTTGTACGGTAAATTGATTGCTGGGCAACCCATCCTGTAAGTTATAGTTTTTGAAAGTCTGTGTTTCGGGATAAAAACAAGAAATTCCGGCATCCGTACTGATCCATAACCTACCCTTGGCATCTTCTTGTATGGCTTTTATATCGTCGTTCGGCAAGCCGTTTGTTTCGGTAAAATGAATAAACTGTTCAGTTTCGGGTACAAATAAATTCAATCCTCCTCCAGAACAACCAATCCATAACCGATGCTTACTGTCTTCAAAAATACATTGCACCTTGCTGCCTCCCAAGCTGTTTATTTGATTAGGATTGTGTAAAAAGTAATCGAAAGTATCGGTTTGGGGGTTATACCGATTTAGTCCGCCGGCTTCTGTTCCAAGCCATATAGTTCCGCGATGGTCGGCATACACAACATTATTTCGACGATCGTTTGGACCACTGTTGTCGTCGTTTTTATAGAGATAGTTTTTAAAGATTCCACTTTCCCAATCATCCATATTTAGCACTGCAACCCCGTTTGCAGTAGCCACCCAAAGTTTGCGGTCGGTAGATTCGCAGATAGAAGTTACAAAATTGTCGCATAAGGAGGTTGGGGTTTTAGCTTCTGCCAAAAAAGAAAATTTACCGGTTACGGGATCGTATCTGTTTAATCCTCCGCCCCAGGTACCAATCCATATAATGTTTTGTTTGTCTTGATAAAATGACTTTATAAAGTTTGAGTTAAGGCTGTTTGGGTTGGAGGATTGATTTCGTAAATGAGTAAAAGTTTGTTGTATGGGGTCGTAAATACTAATGCCCTTTAATCGTGTTCCTATCCAGACGTTTCCCGATTCCAGTACTTTCAAAGAAAAGATATTATTGTCCACCAAGCTGTTGGGCTGAAGCGGGTCGTTTCGGAAGATTTGGATTTTTCTTTTTTGAAGGTCAAATTTAAACAAGCCATTGCCCGATGTGCCCACCCAGATTTCCCCACAGGCATCTTCAAATAAAGTGTTCACGAAATTATTAGTTTGATTGCTTTGATTGGGATCTAACAAAAAGTGGTCAGAAATTTCAAAATCAGAATCATACACTTTTATTCCATTGCCCATTGTACCAACTAAGTATTGACCCGATTTAATAGAATGTACTGTGTGAATTTCATTAAAAGCATCAGAATAAGAAGTATTCGTAATAGGGAGGAAAGAATTATTATCCGATTGATATCGCAATACATTCCCTTCAATCGAAAGTAATTGTTTGTCGGGGGTGAGGTGAAAATCATGTATCCACGTTTTGGATAAATTCGTTTTATGAGGAGTGGTTACAGAATGAAAGGTATTGGAATTACGGTTGAAACGGAAAACTCCCGCTCCCCAAACAGAGACGAACAGGTCTTGCTGAAACTCGATGATGTCGGCAATATAACAGTATTCATCGCCGAATAACTGAACATTGACAGGTGGGAAATAATGTGAAACGACTCCTGTTTTAGGGTCAAATTTATCTAAAACGTTAAATGCGCCAAGCCATAAAAGGCCATTTCCGTCATCAAAAACAGAAGTAACCTGATACCTCGTAAGTCCTTCGGATTTGATATGCGGATGTCTGAATTGCCGGAAAGTTCCGGTTTCATAGTCAAAACGGTTAAGACCATCGTTGGTGCCTATCCAAATATTTCCCTCTTTGTCTTCTTCAATGTCATTGATAAAGTTATTGCTAAGGCTTAGAGAGTCGCCCTGCCTGTTTTTGTAATACACAAAGTTATAGCCGTCAAAGCGGTTGAGGCCGTTCCATGTGCCTATCCATATAAAACCGCGCCGGTCCTGGACAATGCAGGTAATATAATTTTGCGATAGCCCTTGATCTGTCGTGAAATGTACCAACGAAAAAGGTGCATGAGTTGTTTGTGCCTCCAATTTTATTGAAAGCAGCAAAAGGAAACAATATATTAAAAACCCTATTTTGTAAAGCCGGCAAATGAGGTACATAGCAATTCGGGGGAAATAACTAAATTAGTCAATCCGGGCAATGGCATGGGGCTATTGATTATCCGCGATTGTCAATAGTCATCTTGGTGCTGTCTGTTTGAATTGAGCAACTCAAATATACAGATGATTTGCAAATTTTTTCCCCAATTAAGAGGCTACCAAACTTTTAAATGGATAAGGTTATACCATTACACACTCAAAAATAACCCACCCCAATTTAAAGACTTTAACCAATCATGCGTGGTGCAAAATTAAATCAGAGTTGGTATTAAATGTCTGTGGATGACTTAAATAGTTGACTTAGCCTGTTCAGAATAATGGAAAAAGGCTGCCCTCCTTTAGGTGACAAACCGAGTAGTTTGTTTTCATCACCACCTTATTACCTTAGTAACCAACTAATTACACACTCAAAAAAAACCTTATTACCTCGTATGTTTGCCCGATAGATGCAAAGTAGTGCTTTTTAAGATAGAAGTGCTATTATGTGTGGGTTAAGCTCGGAAAGAGGAGAGGCATTATTACCTTGATAATCAAACACAAAGATATATCGCAAATAAGAATTCCCCCTCTTTCTTTTTTATACCTGTTCAGAAGACCGAATAGTATTTTGAGATATCGATCATCTAAAGGATGAAAAAGCATAATCTCGGATAGAAATGCGAGGATGGTTGGAGTGAGGTATTAGGTAGTTTAACCCATTTTTTCACTTTAAATCTTGCATAAGATGAAGAAAAAAGGAACTGAGAACTTGGGTGCTAAAAGAATAGTGCCACAAAAAGAAGTTATTGGCATAGATGTATCTTCTAAGAGCCATTCGGTTCGTATTGGATACAAACTGCCTATAGAGGAAACGGTACATATTGGAGAGGAAAAGACCTTTGCCAATGATGATCAGGGTCATGAAGCCTTGTTAGCGTATGTTACTAAATTCACCCACCCAGACTGTACTAACCGTGTTTTTGTGATGGAAGCTACGGGCATTTACCATGAGGATCTGGCTTATTATTTGGACAAGTCAGGAGCTTTTGTAACTGTTGTATTGCCCAGTAGAGCGATGGCATACAAAAAATCGGAAAATGTATTGTCAAAAACCGATGGTATAGATGCCCGCTTACTTGTTAAAATGGGCTTGGAGAAGACCTTAGCCCGTTGGGAGCCGCCATCAGCAGAGGTGTACGAACTCAAACAACTTTGCAGAGAACATGGTCGGTTAATAGCGGATAAAACAGTCGTGAAAAATCGTACACATGCCATGCTAAGGTCTTCCATGCCCTCTAAATCAACGCTTGGACGAAATCAAGAGTCTGTCAATCTCCTACAAAAACAGATAGAGGCGGTAGAAAAAGAAATGGCACTATTGGTTAGTAAACACAAGCCATTGTTAGAGGCAGTTAAGCGTGCCGTCAGCATTCCGGGTATTGGGCGCATCACGGCTACGATTGTGCTGGCTGAAACTAATTTGTTTAAGAATTTTAACAATGCCAAGCAAGTTACCAAGTACACAGGACTTGATATAGTACAAAGAGAGTCCGGCACTTTTAAAGGCAAACAACGCATCTCAAAGCACGGAAATAGTTTTTTGAGAGCAGCACTCTATATGCCGGCACTATCAGCAGTAAGGTATAATATGCCTATCAAAGACTTGTTTGACCGAATAACTGACAAGAGTGGCATAAAAATGAAAGGCATCACGGCTGCAAGCAGGAAACTGCTCTGTTTAATGTGTTCCATGGAAAAAAACAAAAAGATTTTGATAGTCATTACCATCAAAAACGGGTAGAAGCTACTACTGCCAAATCGAATAAGCTTGCACATTGCCTGTAAAAAAGAAAACAGTGCAAGTTCTAAAAATGCAAATACGTTTGCATAATAATAACGCTATCTAAAATTACCAACGGGTAAACAGATTTAGCGTATATATTGTAAGTGTTCATACAAAACAAAAGTAGCAAGAGAATTAACTCTTGCTACACAGGATAGCTATGTCCTAAACGAATAGTCACAACTTCCAACAGCAAAATTAAAACTTTTTTAAAAAATCCTAAAAAAATTTATCAATTCCCTTTGAAACTAACATAGTATCTTATTGTCCGAAGTGCATACATCCCTTTTTTTTATGCTTTCATTTTTATAAGGTATTAAGGTTGTGAGTTTACTTGTTATATATTTTACTAAGGTAATAAGGTTATACCATTACATTGTCAAAAATAACCCATCCAATTTAAAGGCTTTAACCAATCTTGCGTAGTGCAAAATCAAATCAGAGTTGGTATTAGTTGGTCATCAGGAGGCTATTTTTGTGTCTTTTATGGCTTGGTCCCTTTCTAAAGGTATCGCGGCCGTTTCTAAGGGTATCGTGGCCGTTTCTAAGGGTGTCGTGGCCGTTTCTAAGGGTATCGTGGCCGTTTCTAAGGGTATCGTGGCCGTTTCTAAGGGTATCGTGGCCGTTTCTAAGGGTGTCGTGGCCGTTTCTAAGGGTGTCGTGGCCGTTTCTAAGGGTATCGTGGCCGTTTCTAAGGGTATCGTGGCCGTTTCTAAGGGTATCGTGGCCGCCGTAAAGGGGCTTAGAAACGGCGAATAGGGATGTAGAAATGGCGAAAAGGGGCTAATGGAGACCGGAGGTTGGCATATATCAGCCAAATGGTAGTATAAAACCGTCAAAAGATGGGTTAAAATCGCCGGAAGGGGGTAGATAATTGGCGACAAGGTGAGTTTTATGGAGAATTGCTTCCAAAATACTTTAACCGTTTAATCGAGCATCTACAAAGATAGTACAAGTTAAGATGATTTGTCTGATTGAGATGCCAAACAAGTATTTTTATTGATTTTTTTTATATTTCGCACCTATCCTGTTTTCTGTTGCAGGGGTAATACCTTTACGTTGTTTATAATAACCCATCCAATTTAAAGACTTTAACTAATCATGCGTAGTGCAAAATCAAATCATAGATGGTATTAAATATTTAGTATGTCCAAAATTATCCATTTTATTTTTAAAAGTTTGCTTAGTTGAAGTCGAACCAACTGCATATCAATAGTTCAGTTGTAATTGTCTCAAATAACCTGTCTGAAAAGCCCTCTATATATTTTAAAGAGTAGGTTAAGCCCACAATATCATTTTACCTTATGAGAAACGCTTCGAAACTCTTTGCGAAACGCTGTGTTACCCTCCTCTCAGAATGATAGTCCGGCGTTGGCTGATTGTAATGGAATATCTGTGGAATCGACTTGGCATTGTCAGAAAAAAAATGACTATGTAAAACCCGAATCAAATAAACTCACCCTTCAAAGCTTTAATTCGCCTCCGCAAAGGCTTAATGCACCCCTGCAATAACCAAAAGTCCCCCTGCAAAGACTTGTTGCACCCCTGCAATGACATATTGTGCCTCCGCAAAACTTTATTGTGCACCTGCAAAAAGTTAAAGTTCCCTTGCAAGGGCTTATTGTGCCTCCGCTAAAGCTTCATGCACACTTGCAAAAACTCAAAGTACCCCTGCAAAGACTTATTGCACACCTGCAATGACTTATTGTGCCCCTGCAATAACTCAAAGCACCCCTGCAACGCCTCAATGCACACCAGAAAATTCTGCGAAAATCTGAGTTATCTGCAGGAAAAAAAATGAGAACCTTCAACGCCACAATACACGTCAGCAAATTTTGCGAAAATCTGAGTTATCTACGTGAAAAACAATTCGAACCTGCAACGCCCCAATATACAGCAGCAAAATCTGCGAAAATCTGTGTTATCTGTGGGTAAAATAATATGAACCTGCAAAGACTTATAGCACACCAGAAAATTATGCGAAAATCTGTGTTATCTGCAGGAAAAACAGTATGAACCTGCAACGCAACAAAACACATCAACAAATTCTGCGAAAATCTGCGTTATCTGTGGGAAAAACAAAGTGAACCTTCAACGCTACAATGCACACCAACAAGTTCTATGAAAATCTGGGTTATCTGCGGGAAAAACAAAGTGAACCTGCAACACTTCAATGCACACCAACAAAATTCTGCGAAAATCTGGGTTATCTGCGGGAAAAACAAAGTGAACCTGCAACGCCTCAAAGCACACCAAAAAAATTCTGCGAAAATCTGTGTTATCTGTGGGAAAAACAATGTGAATCTGCAACGCCTCAAAGCACACCAAAAAAATTCTGCGAAAATCTGTGTTATCTGTGGGAAAAACAATGTGAATCTGCAACGCCACAAAACACATCAAAAAAATTCTGCGAAAATCTGCGTTATCTGCGGGAAAAGCAATGCGAACCTGCAACAACCCAGTGAACACCAGAAAATTCTGCGAAAATCTGAGTTATCTGCGGGAAAAACAAAGTGAACCTGCAACGCCTCAAAGCACACCAAAAAAATTCTGCGAAAATCTGAGTTATCTGTGGGGAAAAAAATGTGAATCTGCAACGCCTCAATACACACCAAAAAAATTCTGCGAAAATCTGTGTTATCTGCGGGAAAAGCAATGAGAAACTGCAACACTTCAATGCACATCAACAAGTTCTGCGAAAATCTGCGTTATCTGCGGGAAAAGCAATGCGAACCTGTAACGCTTCAATGCGCTCTGCAATCGAGCGAATATAATAACTACCTCGAAGCCAGATAAACCCCTCCAAGGATGAGCATTAAGCCGATACCGTAGCTCCACCCGATAGTTTCGCCATCATAAGCTCCAAACAAAACGGCCACAAAGGGAATCAGGTAAGTTGTCGTGGAAGCAAATAATGCACTTGTTTGCTGAGTCAGTTTAAAGTACAAAATACCGGCTAAAGCAGTATTGAAAACGGCTAAAATAGCCAAATAACCCAAGGCGGTATAGGCATAGCTATTGGTTTGTATAACAGAAAAAATATCAGAACTGAACAGGTAAATTGCAGCTAAGGGTCCCAGAAGGGCAAAAACCACGCTGTTCAGGGCGGTTGCAGGGATGTCCTGACAATATTGTTTCAATGTGTTTACACTAATGCCATAACATAACGTAGCAATCAGGACATAGAGTCCATAAAAGTAGTTACTGTTTCCGTCATTATTGTCCGGTGCGGTAGTAAAGACCAAAACTACAGCACCTGCAAGCCCTAACAATACACCGGTCAGTTTTCGCCATTCAAAAACGACATGATAGACCAATATTCCGATAATCAGGGTAAATAAAGGGGTAAAGGAGTTGAGAATACCGGCAGCAGCACTTGGAAGTTTTGCCTGAGCTGCGGTAAAAAGAAAGGGAGGCAGTCCGCTGCCTGAAATGGCAACCACCAACACATAAGGCAGGTTTTTTTTATTGATATGCTTTAATCCGCTGAAAAGAAAGGGCAAAAGTGCTAACATTGAGAAGAATATGCGAATTGTTGCCACTTGCGGGGGTGAAAAAACCAATAAACCTTTTTTCATGAGGATAAAAGAACTACCCCAGATAACAGCCGAAGCTATGAGCAATATCCAACTTTTCAGAGAAGGGCTATCGCCGGTATTATGAACGTTTGGGTTTGTTGGCATATATTGTGGGAGAAGGAAATTGGGTTTAGTTTTCGGGTTTATTCAGAGTTAGCCAAATCAGGTCTTTAAGTTGGGTAATTCCTTCTCCAGTTGCAGATGAGATAAACACAAAAGGGATGCGCTTTGGTAATGTGGGGATGAGGAGTTGTTTTAGCTCTGAATCAATCAGGTCAGATTTTGTCAGCACTAAAATTCTTTTTTTATGGGTCAGTTCCGGATTATAGAGTTTACATTCTTTGAGGAGCAGGTCATATTCTTTTTTTATGTCCGGAGAATCTGCAGCAATAAGAAACAGGAGGATGGAGTTTCTCTCAATATGCCGCAAAAACCGGTGACCTAAACCTTTACCTTTATGTGCGCCCTGGATAATTCCGGGAATATCTGCCATAACAAACGAGCGATGATCGCGATAGGCAACAACACCGAGGTTAGGGACGAGGGTGGTGAAGGGGTAATCTGCAATTTCGGGCTTAGCTGCCGAAACTGTTGCTAATAACGTTGACTTTCCGGCATTTGGAAGCCCTACCAACCCTACGTCAGCCAGCAATTTAAGTTCTAAAATTTTCCAGACTTCCTGACCCGGTTCACCGGGTTGTGCATATCGCGGGGTTTGGTTTGTAGGAGATTTGAAATGTGCATTGCCTTTCCCGCCTTTTCCTCCCGGAACCCAAATCACTTCCTGACCATCTTCGGTGATTTCAAAGTCAGTTTCGCCTGTTTCGGCATCTTTGGCAACTGTACCCAAAGGGACTTCAAGAATAATATCTTCACCTTCAGCACCGGTTGATAAATTTCCGCTTCCATTTTTTCCGGATTCGGCTATGATGTGTTTCCGGTATTTCAGGTGCAGTAAGGTCCATAATTGAGCATTTCCGCGCAAAATAATATGCCCGCCTCTGCCTCCATTACCTCCGTCAGGGCCACCTTTGGGAATATATTTTTCGCGGCGAAGGTGAACAGACCCCGCCCCGCCGTTACCGGAACGGCAACAAATTTTTACATAATCTACAAAATTACCACCTTCCATATATTTCACCCATCAACAACCGGAATCCGGGACAATCAACCCTGACCGAATTGTGGTTTTAAAACAGCAATGTTATTCAGAAACTAAATCAAATTATTTATTTCGGCGCAGAGAAGGTCTGTAATATCGTCAATACTGCCTTCGCCATCAATATTAACAAGCTTGCCCAGCTTTTCGTAATGGCCGGCAACAGGAGCAGTTTTTGAATGATATTCCTGAATGCGTTTAAGTACAGTCTCTTCACTGTCATCAGTTCTGCCTGATGTTTTTCCCCTTTCTAATATCCTACGGGTCAACTCTTCTTGTCCTACCTGTAAAGACAGTACTTTGCTTATTTCTGTTTGTTTTTCGAAGAGCAACCGGTCGAGGGCTTCTGCCTGAGCAACTGTTCTGGGAAACCCGTCAAAAATAAATCCGTTTACTTTTCCGGCATATTCATCTAATTTATCGCTAATCATGCCAATCACTACTTCATCAGGCACTAAAATCCCATTTTCCATAAACTTCTGAGCCTCTAAGCCCAACTTGCTTCCTTTTGCCATTTCTTCTCGTAGCAAATCGCCTGTTGAAACGTGTTTTAGGCGATACTGCTCTATTAAAAAAGAAGACTGCGTACCTTTACCGCTTCCCGGAGGTCCGAACAATATTAAATTCAACATTACTGGATACTGTTTACTTTTTTAAAGGGGCAAAGGTATGAAAAATATATGAGTGATAGATTTTTAGCTTTTTCGACCTTTAACCTCATTGATTTTAAGTGCATGAAGTTGAGTACCTGCCCTTTCTGATTAATTAATTTAACGGACTTATATTTTATTGGAATACTAAAACCCAAAACTGAACTGTCTAATCGTCCTGCACAATCAATCGTTAGATAACCCCCCAAAAAATCTAAAAGATGTTTTAGTAATCTGGAACAAAAGCAAAAAACTGTTTCCCGATTCGACATCCTGACGATTTAATGATTAAGTTTGCATAATACCAACAGGTGGCACCGGAAAACATTTTTTCTAAAAAAAACAGGTTGAGATGTATCTTTATAGCGTTACGGTAAAAATTGACCTTAGCAAACACGACGACTGGTTGTTATGGATGCAAACTGAACATATTCCTGAAGTGATGAAAACAGAGTTGTTTCAAAAATTCCGGGTTTGCAAATTGATGGAACAGGATGAAAGTTCAGGAGTTACTTATACAATTCAATATCAATGCAAAAATATCGCCGATTATTTTACCTATCAACGCGAGTTTGCCCCAAAATTGCAAAGACAACATGCAGAAAGATATGCCAATCACTTTGTGGCATTCCGAACTTTGCTCAAAATAGTAACCGAGTCCGGATAACTGAAAGTTATTGAGTTGTTGTACTTTTCAACTACATTCAATTCATATTCAGAATTTCAAAAATAATGTGTTCCGGCTGTTGATTAAAAAATCAGGAATTTTAATTATTGTTTTGGTGGTTAATGAATAGTGCATATCTTTACATTTATTAATCGCAATATAAATAGCGTAGTAATAGCCGCTCAATTTAAGATTTTGAGAATTATTGTCTGTTGAACAGTGTATAATTCCAATCTGTGAGTTCACAATAAAGCAGTCATTCTAAAATTGGTATTGTTTTTGTTTTTTAAAGTAAGACTTGAAACAAAAGCAGAAGAAAATTAAAATCATCCCGACATGAAGAATACTTGTTGTGCCGTGCTATTGCTGTTAGGCCTGTTGTGTGTAATAACAGTTTCTGCACAATCCTCAGACCCAAGACTAAAAAAGGCCAATCAACTCTTTGATGAGTTTGCTTTTCCGGCGGCTGCCGAACAGTACAAAAAAATACTGGCAAAAGATGATGATCTATCGGAAGCCAAAATCAAATTAGCAGAATGTTATCGCCTGATGAACATGCCTGTTGAATCTGAATACTGGTTTGAACAAGCTGTTGAGTTGCCTGAAAGTGAGCCGGTACATAAATACTATTATGGAATGGCGTTAAAAATGAATGGCAAGTTTGATCGCGCCAAACAAATGTTTTTAGAATACGCTCAGTTAGTACCTGCCGATTCCCGAGGGTTGAGGCAAGCAGAAGCATGTGAACAGGCAAATTATTTTCTATCCAATCCGGGTATTTACCAAACTGCATTGGCAGCTTCAGTCAATTCCGACAAAGCCGATTTTGGCCCTGCTTTTTACAGTGAAGGCATCGTTTATTCCTCAGAATCCAATGTGAAGGATAAAACTAAGATATACAATTGGCGGGAAGCTCCCTTTTTAGATCTGTTCTATTCCAAACAAGACGGCGATAATGTTAACAGCCTTTTGGCACCGGAGCCTTTCAAAGGGAAGGCAAATACTTGGGTACATGAAGGAACCGTTACTTTTACCCAGGATTTTAAAACGATGTATTTTACGAGGAACAATTATCAGAACGGGATTGTAGGCTACGATACCGAACAAAAACTAAGCACGGTAAATTTAAAAATTTATGAAGCTAAATCTGACGGCAATGATCGTTGGGGCAGCGTAAAAGAACTGCCTTTTTGCAGCGATGATTTCTCGGTCGGACATCCCACGCTGAGTGCTGATGAGCAGGCATTATATTTTGTCTCCGATATGCCGGGCGGGTATGGAGAAACCGACATCTATGTCAGTTACAGAAGCGGCGACAGTTGGAGCAGCCCCGAAAATCTGGGCCCTGAAATCAATACCGAAGGACGCGAAATGTTTCCATTCATCAGCAAAGACAATACTTTGTATTTTGCATCCGATGCTCTTCCGGGTTTGGGAGGCTTAGACGTTTTTTCCTCTCAGTTACAGGATGACGGAACCTGGAGTGCTCCTGAAAATCTTCGCTATCCAATTAACACAAATACGGATGACTTTGCTTTTATCATAGACGCATCAAACGCAAAAGGGTATTTTTCTTCAAACCGTCCTGGCGGGAAAGGTGATGACGACATTTACAGTTACACTAAACTGACCAATATTTTACTTGGAGTTGTAGTTGATTGCAACACACAAGAACCAATTGAAGGGGCTATGGTAGAACTTGTTGAAAACGGGAAAGTGATGCAAAAAAGAAACACCAATGCAAAGGGCGGTTTTTCTTTTCCCATTTCTCCCGGCAAGTCCTATGAAGTCAAAGCCAGCCGCCTCAATTATGAAGACGGGAGTCAAACTATTTCAACCGTTGGCATGAGCGGCACCCAAGTTGAAGTTAAAATTCCGCTATGTCCAAAAGGAGGTCCCGGCTCAACTGCTGCAGCAAAATGTAAGGGCGAGGGTATAGTTTCCGATAAAAGCACACAAAAACCGGTTGAGGGAGCCATTGTTACCTTGACCAATGTGGACACCCGCGAAGAAAGAACGGTAGTTACTGATGCATCCGGTAAATATTCTTTCGATTTGGATTCTGAATCGGACTTTGTCATTCATGCAGCCAAAGAGTATTATTTTACCGAAGTAAAATCCGTATCAACCAAAGGCAGAGATTGCGCCTCACCGGCAGAAAGTGTCATGCCATTGGATTTCCCGATTATAAAAGTAATTGACGAAACCAAAATCGGGCCACAAGGACAAATTCAGCCACAAGATCAGGTGGTAATTACAGATGGTATTCCGAGTGATTATCTCAATCTGAACCATATTTATTATGATTTTGACGAACACTATATCCGTAAAGACGCAAAACCCGAATTAGACAAAGTGGTGGATTTTATGTACCGAAATCCTTCTATTATTCTGGAACTTCGTTCGCATACTGATTCCAGAGGTACTCACGAATACAACCGCGCTTTGGCAGAAAGACGAGCACAATCAGCCCTGGATTTTATTATTGGCAGAGGGATTGGCGCTACCCGAATTTCAGCAAAAGGTTTTGGAGAAACTCAACTGACCAACGAGTGTTCAGATGGAATTCCTTGTGATGATGCGCGTCATCAGGATAACCGGCGAACAGAATTTGCCATTGTAGGCTACGCCGCCAATGCTATTTATAGCGCGCCCAGATATTTCGGACTTCAGGATTATCACCGGGGGAAAAATTATTACAAAGATAAAAATTTAATAAACGGTGGAGCTGGACATAGCAGCTACCAACCCAATAGTGAAGATAGCAGTAAAAATCAAAGTTATACGGACAGCAGTTATGACTCTGAAAACAGCTACAGCAAACCAAAAAGCAGCGGTAAATCTAAAAAGCTGCCTCATGCATATTCAACAGATTTTGACTCTGCGAAAAATAAAACAAAGGATTCAAAACCTGCAACCGCAGGAAACAACAGTGCCGGCAATTATACTTCAACCACTACAGCAGACAATTCAGGCACTCCAACTTATTACGATAACCTTACAGCCGGCAAAGACGTAACTCCAATCAACGCAAACACAAATAAATCTGCCGGAGAATACCGTATTCAGTTAGGTGTTTTTCGCAATCCCGACATCTCACAATTTGACAAATTGACGGATATTGGAAAAATAGGGCTTGAAACAAGCACCTCTGGCGATGCTCAACGGGTATTGATTGGCAACTTTTCAGACCAAATGAGCGCAGATGAAGCACTTTACAAAATAAAACAAAGGGGCTTTAAGGATGCATTTATGGTGAGTTATGTTAATGGTTTGCGAACAGGCAGATAAATTCAGACTCCATAAAACAGGATGTACATAAAACGGGGTAAACATTATTAGACATGTTTACCCCGTTTGTATAAAGACGATAAAAGTAATTTGAGTAAAAGAATTTTTTTGTGTTATTTAGTTGTAATTGGCGTAATGTATCTTAATTGACCATTTCCGCTGCCAATAGAAGTAAGTTTATAGGACAAAATTCTTTTAAAGATAAACTGAAATAGAAACGTGAAGCCAAAGTGAACAATAAGTCAGGAAGTAAACAGTCCTTAAAAATAGCATTTTAAAGAACTATCCAAAGAATAACTAACAACCAAACAAAATCAATCAATCAATATCAGCCAGAATAACAATTTAAAAGATCTATCGTTTATATGCGCAGGGGGTATCAATCAAATCCTTTAATCAAATCACTACTACAACACACACAAAGCAATGGAGCATTTAATCAGAGGTTGTGTAATCTCTCTTTTACTACTGCTGTTTACCCTGTCAATTACATTTAACCTAAAAGCCGAATCTTACATTTTACTCCAAAACAACACTTCTT
Source organism: Sphingobacteriales bacterium (assembly GCA_016700115.1). Lineage (NCBI taxonomy): Bacteria > Pseudomonadati > Bacteroidota > Sphingobacteriia > Sphingobacteriales > Sphingobacteriales bacterium. The sequence continues at coordinate 2,424,111 of CP064999.1, forward strand.
TACCACTTTGGGTAACCACTTCTTTACAATCGTCCACTGTATTATCAGATGATGCCTGGTGGGGGAAAGAAGGCATTATTCCGGCATGGCAACCAGAAACCAATGTGTTATGGACAAACAGAAATGTCGGCATTAAAAATGGGAATAATTATTATTTCACTATTGGAATATATACCGACACCGATACTATTGAATTTAAAGTTTGGTTGCACGGATTGGTCTTAGGTAGCAGAATGAAGTTTGCTTTAAACACCAAAGACACAAATAAAAGCTGGCATAGCAACAATGAATTTCACGATGTTGACTTTATGCTGAACGGTAAAAAAATGACCGCAAAGTTTGCTGCCTGCAACACGCGTGCTGCAAACAGCGATATTTTGTTAGCTATTCACGAACATCAGCCTTATCCCGCCAATCCCGTTGATTTGATCAACCCAGATATAATCAACGTACTATCTTATAATGTTTTTCTCTTAAAACCGCCTATCGCATTTACACATCAGCAGCGAAGAGCTTCTGTTCTGCCTCAGCAAGTACATGGTTATGATGCCATTATTTTTAACGAAGTTTTTTACAATGCGGCACGGGATATTCTCTTACAAGGACTATCTTTTGAATATCCATATCAGACAAAGGTATTAGATAAAAATGGCAGTTTGTTTAGCGGAGGGGTGGTGATTGTAAGCAGATGGCCGATTGAAGCAACCAATCAACACATTTATTCCAATTGTGTAGGCGAAGATTGTTTTGCTGCCAAAGGAGTTATGTATGCAAAAATCAATAAACTCGGCAGAAATTATCACCTTTTTGGTACTCATGCTCAGGCAGGAAGGAGTAAAAAGAGAATTGCAGCCAGACAATTACAACTGGAAGAACTTTATCAGTTCGTCAGTCAACAAAATATACCCTTATCAGAAGCAGTTTTGATTGGAGGTGATTTGAATGTTGATAGGGTTAAAAATAATTCGGATGAATATTGTAAAATGTTAGAAGTTGTTTCTGTTCAGGAACCTTTTTATGAACTCAATAAGTACACTTTTAATGGGAAAGACAACTATTATTGTTCAGATGATTACAGAGTCTCTTACTTAGACTACATTTTCCCGCATAAAAGTTTTTTAAAACCTTTAAAAGCGACCAATGAAGTGCGTGTTTTCAGGACAATTGAAGACAAGCTTTGGCGCATTTTTGATTTATCCGACCATTTTTCGGTTTATGGCAAATTTGTTTTTGCTCCTGCTACAGTTGGGCAAACCAATCAGGAGGTTGACAATCCGGTATTGCAGGTAGCATCTGCTCCGCCTGCCTCCACTGAATCAATCCTAAATAAACTTTCTGCTTATCTTGCTACTATTCAAAGTAGTGGAGATACAACTTTTGTAAATATGCTTCACAACTTATACTACTATGCGAAACTGTATCAGCAAAATTTAGTAGCTAATGCCGGAAGTTATATTGACACGGAAGCTTTAAAAAAACAGGCTACTTTTATGAGTCAACAGGGGCGCACCTTAATACAGGTTCAACCTACTACCTTGTTTCCGGGTACAACTCGAAAAAAATAAACTGCATCAATACATCCGGTTTGAAAAAAACTGAAAACAAGGACCACTACTTAAAAAGTACACCATATAAGTCTTCAACAGTATTTACCGGTACCAGTTGAATTTTGTATTTATTTTCGGGAAGACCTTTATGACTTGCTGAGAGAAAGATTTTTTTGAAACCTAATTTATCTGCCTCTGCAATACGGGGTTCAATGCGGTTAACGCTTCTCACTTCGCCCGACAAACCTACTTCTCCGGCAAAACAGGAGTCGGGGGGTATTGTAATGTCTTCAAACGAGGAAAGCAGCGCACTGATAATAGCTAAATCTATGGCAGGGTCTTCTACTTTCAGGCCTCCGGCGATATTGATAAAAACATCTTTATCCCCAAACCGGAAACCGCTTCGTTTTTCAAGTACCGCCAGCAACATATTCAGGCGACGATTGTCGAACCCTGTAGTTGATCGTTGAGGCGTGCCGTAAGCAGATCTGCTGACTAAGGCCTGAGCCTCGACCAATAAAGGGCGCATACCTTCTATCATAGCGGCAATACTGATACCGCTCAATAGGCGACTGTTTTCAGAGATGAGAAGTTCAGAAGGATTGCTCACCTGTCTTAGTCCATGTTGTTGCATTTCGTAAATTCCTAACTCTGCAGTAGAACCAAATCTGTTTTTTTGAGTTCGCAATAACCGGTAACTATGATGTTGGTCGCCTTCAAAATGCAGAACCGTGTCCACCATGTGTTCCAAAACTTTCGGTCCGGCGATTTGTCCGTCTTTGGTAATATGTCCTACAATAAAAACAGGGGTACCTGTGTCTTTTGCATAGCGTTGAAGTTCTCCGGCACATTCTCTGATTTGTGAAACACTACCTGCGGCTGATTCTAAAATGGGTGAAACCAACGTTTGTATTGAGTCAATTATACAAACATCCGGGTTCATTAATTTTAATTGTTTAAAAATATTGTAAAGATTAGTTTCCGTCAGCAAGAAGCAATTAACATTAGAAACACCCAACCGGTCGGCACGCATTTTTATTTGTTGTGTGCTTTCTTCGCCGGATACATACAACACTTTGTAGTTACTTTGTACTGCTAACTGAAGCATAAGGGTTGATTTTCCAATCCCCGGTTCACCACCAATTAATATTACAGATCCTGGTACAATTCCTCCACCTAATACCCGGTTTAATTCTTCGTCTGCAGTTTTCAATCGCCTGCTTTCAACGCTTTGTACCTGTGTGATTCCAATTGCTTCGTAAACCGAAGGCTCAAACCCTCCAATCAGCGTGGCTGCTGTTTCTTTTGAGTCGGGGTGATGAATTACTTCTTCCACATAACTGTTCCATGTATTGCAAACCGGACACTTTCCAAGCCATTTTGCCGATTCTGCACCACATTGCTGACATAAATACCTGGTTTTTATCTTAGCCATTTTTTTAAAAAAAGGAGGTGAATTTTTTATTTGGTCTGTCAAATTGTTCAATTTGATGGAGTTGCTACTTTTTTAATACTGATGAATACAATCAAAAATGCCGGCAGACAAACTCAAAGGTAAGGAGTATCCTACCTTTTCAAAAATTTAATCTGGTCTCTGGCTTTAAAGTCTTAAAAAACAAAGATGTAATACTTGCTTTTATCTTTATTCTAAATAATCATCACAAAGGCAGTCAAAAAAATCGTACCTTTGATGCGTTTTAAGATAGATTCAATAATCGGACATTAAGGCACCGGTTTTTTATATCATGAGCTTTGGCAAGCATTTAATTTTCCTGAAGAGTTATCCCTCATTTCCATTAAAATGAAGGCATAATAAAATTCAGTATTTACCTTTTTCAACGCCGGTTATCTCAGTATTTTGGACAGCATAGCATTACATATTGAAGCAATCATTTTTTCAGCAAATCAGGCAGTATCAGAAGCAGAAATTATAGCTGCTTTAGAAAAAACTTTGGAAATTCCGATTTCCGCAAAACAAGTGAATCAATACATCCATGAGATTAGGCAAAAGTATATCAACAACAATTTTGCTTTTGAACTGATTCCTATTAGCGATGGCTATCAGTTTTTGACCAAAACTGCTTATCATAAAACAATTTCAGTTTATCTGAACATCAAAGCCCGAAAAAAATTATCAACTTCTGCAATCGAAACTTTATCTATTATTGCTTATAAACAACCCGTTACCAAATCAGAAATAGAACAAATCAGAGGGGTAAACTGTGATTACAGCATTCAAAAGTTATTAGAAAAAGAACTGATTGAAATTTCAGGACGAAGCGATTTGCCGGGAAGACCGTTACTTTATGGCACCACTCAGTTATTTATGGATTATTTCGGACTTCAATCTATTGCCGATTTGCCAAAACTCAAAGAAATTCAACCACAAAACAATCAAATAGGAACGCCGGAATAAGGCGTGCTGCCATCAGGCTTTATTTTTAATATTTATTCCCGTTAATTATGAAAAAACGAAACACCAAATCCAATGCCATATCCGGTAAGAAAAAAAACGCATCACAAAATAACTTTTCTCCCAAAAAAATAAAAGGGGGAGAGTTGAAGAAAAGCATGAAAAACAGAAAAATAGAAGCTCAGGAAACACAGGAATTGGCAAAAAGATTTAAGAGCTTTATTGATAAAGATCAGGAAATCGCAAATACTGCAGAACAGAAAAAAAGATATGAGTACAAATCTCAAACAAAACATGGAAAAGATCGTAACGAGTCAGGAGGCAATACGGGTTATTACGGTCGAGAGGACAGAAACTATTCAAATAGGTATGGCGATAACCAAAAGGACAAACGGAAAACCTATTTTAAACAGGAGGAAAGCAACGAAAAACCCTATTTAAAAAGAAATTCGGACTATTCCTCAAAAAGAGAAACCTATTCCAGCAAAGACGAACAGGAGAAAAACCCGAACTATTCCAATCGGAGTGATAGAGAGGACAAACCTTTTTCAAAAAGCAAAACCGGCTATCCGAATTTAAAGAAACGCACTCTTGGACATCAAGATGAACAAGACAGGCCAACGAACTATACTTATCATCATGAGCGGGAAGAAAGAACCTATCCTAAAAGGAAAACCGGCTTTCCTGTGTTGAAAAAGCGCATCTTCACTTCTAAACAAGAGAATATTCAAAAGGAAAGACCCCAATCTGATGAAAACAGAGAAATAAGTAAAAGGAAAGAAAACAAACTTGAACAACCCTCGAAACAGGTCAAAATTTTAAAAAAACGGCTAATTATTCCTGCTCGCGAAGAAAAACCGGACGAAAACAATCATAATAAAAATGAGTGGGAAGATCGAAGGAATTACTCTGATCATAAAGGATTTATCCGAAAACCGCTTATTAAAAGAATTGATAGAAAGTTGGAGGTTAAGAAACGAGTAACCTTAGCTGGAAAACAGGATATTAAAACCCCTGTTTCAGTTTACGAAGAATTGCGCACAACCGGAATGAGATTAAACAAATACGTTGCAAGCGCAGGTACAAGTTCCCGCAGACAGGCAGATGAGTTAATTGCAGCCGGAAAAATTACCGTAAACAATGAAGTGATTACTGCCATGGGGCATAAAGTTTTTGATAAAGATGTTGTACGGTATAATGGTAAAGTGTTAAATCCCGCTCCATTAGTGTATGTGCTGCTAAATAAACCTAAAAACATTATTACTACCGCACGCGACCCGGAAGGACGGCTTACTGTTCTTGACCTTGTTAAAAACGCAACAGAGGAGCGGCTTTATCCGGTCGGGCGATTAGACCGCAACACGACCGGCTTGCTTTTATTGACCAACGATGGCGAATTAGCTCAAAAACTATCTCATCCCAGCAGCGAAGTGCCAAAGATATACTATGCAATTTTAGACCGTCCTTTATTAAAGCAGGATTTAGACAAAATTTCAAAAGGTGTCATTTTGGATGATGGACTTGCAACCGTTGATGAAATTGCTTATGTAAATGCCAATGACCGAAGCGAAGTTGGTATAAGCATTCATTCGGGCAGAAACAGGGTTGTTCGTCGTATTTTTGAACATATTGGATACGAAGTTCAAAAACTTGACCGCGTAATGTATGCCAATCTGACTAAAAAGGACTTGCCCAGAGGAAGGTGGCGCATGCTTGCACCAAAAGAAGTGTTGGGACTAAAATTAATCAAAGCCCAAAAGCAAACGTCAGAAGATTTCGAATTGGAAGATTGACACCGCTTCTACCGCAGCCTATCCATAGACCGGATAAGTTTAATATCGTTTTTAACTCCTCGTATTGCTAACAATACAAAAATGGCTCCTAAAAGGGGAAAGGCAGTTCCATAATGTGGAGAGTCGTTTCCGGGTGTGGTAAGTGCATAAAAAATACCGGCACCTAAAATTGCAGCTATCAGCAGAGTTGCTAATCTGCATAGATTTACCTGCAAATTGCGGTTTTTATATAAAAAAACAGTTGTCAGGCTAACTATTACAACCAAAGCACTCAAAGCAACAAGTGATGTGTAATTCAAGGTTTTCAATATCGTGTCTCCACTGATAGCAAATGGCGTAAAAATAAAAATGCTGCTAAAGATAGCAGTGAGCAATAGGTAAACAGATTGAATTCGCTGTATCATAATGGAGATTTTAGATTGCAAAAGTACTAAACAGAAAATTCTCAAGCAAACACAATCTTAATAGATGAAACTTCCATTCGTTAGAGTTTTGATTATCAATAGTTGTATTCCATATATTGACAAGTTGCTTGAAAACCTATTTTATGTATATAAACGGTAATAGAAAAGATAACACAATAAAAAGGCAATAAAGTAAAAAGCCCCCAATGAAACTTCATTGGAGGCTTTTTTAATAAGTTAGTTAAGCAATGCTTATTTTCCAGATACACCCAATGCACGTAGAGTTTCTACGTTAAGGTTGCCAACGGGTAAGCCATTGTCTTTTTGGAACTGAACTAAAGCAGCTTTAGTGCGTGCTCCCATAACGTTATCTGCCGGTCCGGGATCATAACCTCTTGCTTTAAGTGCTTGCTGAACTTCGTAAACTTTAGCAGCAGTTACTTTAGCTTCGCATAATACTTCCACCCAATCGGTAAAACCACCGGTTTTAACCAGTTTTTGACTGCTTAAAGTGCTGTATTCTGCGGGTATTTCCACTTCACGGGTTGTAGCGGGTGAACGAAGTACCTGTTTAGTTACATTTTTATATTCTGCGGGCACTTCTTTTTCGCGGGTAGAAGCAGGAGTCTGAACCACTGCTTTGGTAATGGTGCGATATTCAGCCGGAATAGGAGTTTCAGTTGTAGCAGCAGGTGTTTTCAATACTTGCTTGGTAACTGTTTTGTATTGTGCAGGTACTTCTGTTAAACACCACACTTTACATTTTTCGGGGTCTTCGTTCAAGCAGTTGCGATCAGCTTTACCTTGTACCCATTTGGTTGTAGCAGGAGAAACTAATACTTGTTCGGTAATGGTTTCATAAACAGGGGGTACATAGTCTAAACGGCTGCCGGCTTCTTTTACCAATAGTTGCTCTTCAACTGTGGTAAAAGTTGCAGGTACAATTTCAAGAACTTTGTAACCTTCCTTTACAAGAATTTGCTCTTCGACTGTTTCATAAACAGCGGGAACAACTTCGATGCGTGAAGCGGCTTCTTTAAGCAAAATTTGCTCAGTTACCGTTTCATACTGATCGGGAATAAGACATTTAGCGTAGCATTTACCGGCTACTGCATTGGGGGGTAAATCCCCGTCGGCTTGGGCAAAAAGATTTGTTACGCTAAAAAGTAAAAGCGCTGCAATCAAGCCTAAAGTTAATTGTTTGTAATTTTTCATAATGAACCATTTTGTTAATTCGGGCGTAAAGTTAGTACTTTTTTATCAAAAAAAAATTTTTCGTTCAAATTATTACTTTTTGTTGACATCACCCGAAATTATCGGATGAGAGTCCTTCAGTTTTAGGGTTTAATCTGGATGGTTTATCAAAAACTCCTGTGTTGTTTAACCCAATCTTTGATGTATTCAACGATTACTGAGGTGTCCACTCCCCGGAGGGAATAATTCTCCCACTCCCATTTCGTGTAGCACTTCCCTATCCTCGTCCGGAATGATTCCGCCTCCTGTCAGCAGCACATCAGTCAATTGGTTCTCTTTCATCAACTGGATAATTTTTGGAAAGACAGTCATATGTGCACCTGATAAGATACTGACTCCGATAGCATCAACATCTTCCTGCAAAGCAGCATTGACAACCATTTGTGGTGTTTGTCGCAAACCTGTATAAATAACTTCCATTCCGGCATCGCGAAGTGCGGCACTGATTACTTTTGCGCCTCGATCATGTCCGTCTAAACCTACTTTCGCAATGAGTACTCTGATAGGACGTTGATTGGTGGGGTCTTTTAACATCAGTTGATTTAATTTATTTCAAATATCTAATCGTTGGTTCAGATTCAGCTTTAAGGGTTGTTGTCAGCAGGAGGTTTTGGTGTTTGCTGCATTTTTCGTTTTTTGCGCCAGCGGTAAACAAAAAATATACCGCCGAAAGCAATTAAAAGGAAGGGCCAAATATAGACCAATCCGACCAAAAATTCGATGAGTCCGTACCATCCGTTTAAGAAAGCTTCCTGAATTCGTCCGATTAAACTTCGGTTAGGTGAAGGAGAGGTGTAGTCTAACTGCTGATACAAGTTTAAATTGATTGTGCTAAACTGAACTCTGTTGTCATAGTATTTCAACTTGCCTTGTGCAGATTCAATTTCTTCTCGGATGAGTCCGAGTTGTCTTTCAACAGATAAAATTTCCTCAATTTTAACTGCTTTTTTGAGAATTTCGAGATATCGGGCCTCTACTTGTTTTTTTGCATTCATCCTTGCCTCAATGTCAACATATTGTTCGGTTACATCCTCAGAGCTAATTTGTTTACTTTCTACATAACTGGCAACAGTTATGAGCTGACTGACCAAAGTATCAAATTGTTGGGAAGGAACCCTGATGGTCAAATTGTTTTCTAACCGATACGCGCTGTTAGCTTCGTTTTCTGACCCTATAGCACCGCCAAATTGTGAGACGATTTGTTTCACTTGTTTCAAACCATCAGCATAGTTTTTAACTTGTAATCTTAAAGATGCATTTTTGATGATTTTGGTAGGATTGACCGGTGTAGGGATATCACCGTTTGAATTTTGATTAGGCGCACTTACGGCAAGCGCATCTGTTGTTCCTGGCTCTGAATCTCCTCCGCTTTCGTAATCTGTTGTTGAGGCATATTTTGCAGAGTCATAGTTTGCGGTTCTTTCTGATCCTGCATTACAACTGTTGTACCCGATTTGTAACAATACAAAAACGGTAATTGTTAAATAGGAATTTGTTGGTAGGAAGGGTAGTTTCATAGTGTTTATATTTGGGCTAAATTTACACCTTAATACAAACAAACAAATAGTGGTATCCGAAAAATCGCCGGGTTTTTAACAAATACTCATCTTGTGATGTATTGCAACTCTTGTTTAATAAGTGTTTAAGGGTAAAATTTAATCCGGTAGTCTAAATTTAGCACTACTAAAAATCAAAGCGTTGTTTCACAATATTTAAATTTCAGAGGATGGCAATCCGGTGTTTTCCGGGCAAAGAAGTCCAAAAGCAAAGAAGGAGAGTAGCTGCTCGACCTGTGAATAATCATTTTCTTTAACTCTGATATCAGTCAAACGGGGGAGATGTTGTGCATAATAGATATGAGAGGTGGCAATTTCGATTAAATTACTGGCCAAAGAACGAGGATAAATAAAGGATGGATTTACTTCGAGAATGATTTCATATAATTTCTGACACAGGGCTTTGTAACACAAAAACAACCCTTCTTTATTTTCTTTATCTACTTGTTTGGTGTGGTAAGCTTTGGGTCCTTCTGAGATAACAATATGGTGCAACAGGGTTTCATTAATATATTCTGTTTCGGGGTCTTCAATTGAGGCTTCTGCCAGTATTTTTAGGGCGGCTTTCAGCTTATCGGTTGGACTTATCAATTCTTCTGTTCGCAGTATGATTTTGAAGCGCACCCATTCCCAATACCAGGAAATCAGGTAAACCAACAATTTGTGTTTGTTTTCAAAATACCTATAAACTGATGCTTCGGTAGAATTAATTGCCAATGCCAGTTTTCGAAAGGTAAATTCTTCGAATCCCATTTTTTCAATCAGTTCAATACTGAAAGAAATTATCTTGTTGCCGAGTTTAGTTTCCGAGGGATTGCGAAGGTATAGATTCGGGTTTAGTTGTATATCCAAAGTAATTGCCATCTTTGTTGGTTATTCAGTATAGTAACCAATGTTTAAAGAAATAACACAAATTTAGGCTAAAAACCGGGATTGGTTTTTAATAGTCTGAATTTACCTGATTTGTTAACAAACAACACAAAGATAAGTTTTCTACCAATATTTATATATGGTAACCAAAAAGTTTGATCCTATATGGGATAAAGTCGGAATGAATTTGCTTTATCAAGCAAACCGATAGTTAAAAAACAGATTACAGGTTACTCTTCTTCCTGATCTTCTTCTTTTTTATTACTTGTATTGGTATAAAGTTTGTCTTTATCTACCACTTCAACCGGCATATCGTCTTTTAGTGTTTTATTAACAACTCTATAAGGCGCGCTTACTACTTCATCGCCGGGTTGAAGTCCTTCCAAAATTTCTATATAAGTATTGTCTTGTATTCCGGGTTTTACAGGATAGCTTTTTACTTTGCTGTCCTTGACCACATAAACCAACTCTTGTAATTCTGTGGCTTGAGGAGATTTAGTTTTTTTCAGTGAGTCGGGAATTTCACGGGTGGTTACTGCCTGTATGGGAACAGTAATCACATTAACAGCGCTTTTTGTTTGGATATCTACGGAAGCAGACATACCGGGTCGGAATGGCATCTTATATTCTTTAAACAAACTTTCATAAGATTCTTTAAGCAACCGTATTTTTACGGTAAAATTGGTTATTTGATCCCCTGAAAGTTGGTTGATGCTGTTGGCACTGCTTGCAATATGGGTTACTAAACCGGTAAACTTGCGGTTTAAATACGCATCAATTTCAACAATAGCCGTATCGCCTACCGATACTCTTATGATGTCGTTTTCACTCACATCTACCCTAACTTCAATATTGTTAAAATTGGCTAACTTCATTAGTTCAGTACCTGAAAACTGAGAAGTCCCTACAACCCGCTCACCTTTTTTGATATTTAGTTGTGACACAACTCCACTGATAGGCGCATAAACATTGGTTCTTCTGAGGTTTTCTTTGGCTTCTTTGAGTGAGGCTTGTGCGCTTTGAACGTTGTAAGTAGCTCCTTCTGCACTTTTACGGATAGCGGCTATTTGTGCTTCTATGTTTTTGACTGCAGTTTCAGTAGTTTCTAAGTCTGCCTGTGATATCACCGCATCGTTAAACAATTGTTTGTTGCGTTGATGGTTTTTACGGGCCTGTTCCAATTGTACCTGTAATTGTGTGATTTGTGCTTCCACATTGGAAGTGCTGGATTTAGAAGCATTCACCGCAGCATCTGCGCGCTCTACCATAGAGGCATAAGTATCGGGGTTAATTTTGGCCAGCAATACTCCTGCTTTAACTGAATCGCCTTCTTCTACCGTCAATTGAACCACTTCTCCAGAAACATCGGGGGAAATAGCAACTTCGGTTTCAGGGTAAATTTTACCGTTGGCGGACACTGTTTCTATGATGGTGCGCTTTTCTGCTTTTTCAGTGGCTACTTTAGTGTGTTGGGGTTTTCCAATCCAGCCCTGTTGTTTGCCAATAAATAATCCAATAAGTAATACTAACACAACCCCACTTAAAATATAGATTAGGCGATTGCTTCTTTTTTTCTTGTTTGTTGCCATGAATTGATACAGTATTGTAAAAAACGTTGCCGGACTAAATGATGGTAAATTTCATAAGTAAATCCTCCATCTTCCGTTCTTAAAATAATATGTTGCCAAAACAAACTAATAAATTACTAACAAAGTCCATTTTTTTTGTTTTTGACAGATTTTGAGATGTTCGTTTGGGAAAGATATTGCCACATCATCCTTTTTTATTGCCAAATTCGGAATAGTTAGGAAGTTTTATGAATTAACCATACTAATGCTTTTGAGCACTCAAAAGTAGTATAAATTACTTGTTGAAAAAATTATGAGATTTCAAAAGTTCCTGTTGGTTACTAAATCATAACTAAACCACAAACTTGATTTAACATTTACTTGACTTGTCCATTCTACTTTTGCATACGTTTTTGATTTCATTAAACTATTCTCAACATGCAAAAACGCAAAGTAGAAATTGTAGTAATTTCCGATACCCATTTAGGCACTTATGGCTGTCATGCCAAAGAACTATTGTTATATCTAAAAACTATCCAGCCTGAAATTCTGATATTGAATGGTGACATAATTGATGGATGGAATTTTAGCAAAAGTTATTTTCCAAAAGAGCATTTTGCAGTCATTAAAAAAATCATGAAATTTTTAGCTTCCGGTACTAAGGTTTATTACCTGACTGGTAATCACGATGAGTTTTTGAGACGGTTTTCGGGCTTTACCTTGGGCAATTTTTTTTTAACAGATAAAATGTTGCTCAGTTTAAACGGTCAAAAAACATGGATTTTTCATGGCGATGTTTTCGATACTTCAATTACTTGTGGAAAATGGCTTGCAAAGTTAGGGGGAAGCAGCTATGATTTATTGATTCGCTTAAACAAGACGATCAATAACTTTCTTGAATGGATGGGAAAGCCTCGAATGTCCTTATCAAAAAGGGTAAAAGACAGTGTTAAAAGAGCAGTTAAATATGTGAGTGATTTTGAGCAAATTGCCGCTGAAATCGCCATAGAAAAAAAGTATGATTTTGTTATTTGTGGGCATATTCACCATCCACAAATTCGGCATATCGTTACATCAAAAGGAAGTGTTCAATATTTAAACTCTGGCGACTGGATAGAAAATTTAAGTGCTTTGGAATATGACAAAGGCAAATGGACTCTTTACCATTATCCTCAAAACGAAACTACCGAAGAATCAGATAAGCAATTTAATCAGCTTATTTTAGAATTGTACGAAACACCTGGTGTTTACGCCGATTCAGATTTTGTTCAGTTTAAACTAGGCTGAGAGATAATGAAGATATTATATGCCGTACAGGCTACAGGCAATGGTCATATCAGCCGAGCTATAGAAATTATACCACACTTACAGCAGTATGGTCAAGTAGATGTTTTTATGAGTGGTACTCAGGCAAGCCTTTATCTGCCTTTTGAGGTATGTTACAAAAAGTATGGGCTTAGTTTTTGTGCCGGAAAGAAAGGGGGAATTGATTGGTTTAGTACTTTTAAAAAGATAAAACCGTTGCAATTACTGCTCGATATCTGGAAATGCAGGCTTCATCAGTACGATTTGATTATTAACGATTTCGAACCTGTAACAGCATGGTCTTGTAAAATGCGAAGATTGCCATGTATAGCAATGAGTCATCAGGCTGCTTTCATGTCTGACAAAACTCCCCGTCCATCAAAAATCGAAAAAGCACCAGAATGGTTGATGCGAAACTATGCTCCGGGCAGCAAATCAATCGGGTTTCACTTTAATAAGTATGATAATTTTATTTACACGCCTGTGATTCGTTCAGAAATTCGAAAGGCCTCTATTCAAAACAATGGGCATATTGCTGTTTACCTGCCAGCGTATCACCCTGCCATGCTAGTTCAACTGTTTAAAAATGTTCCGGCTGTTTTATGGAAAGTGTTTACCAAAAATTTACCTCGACCTGTAACCGAAGACAATGTTAAACTTTGTCCTATTGATAATGCTCATTGGGTAGAAGCTGTTGCTACCTCAGAAGCAGTATTAATGGGAGCGGGGTTTGAAGGACCTGCCGAAGCCTTGTATCTTGGTAAAAAACTGATGGTTATTCCTATGAACAATCAATATGAACAGCAATGCAATGCAGAAGCACTAGCTTTAATGGGGGTGCGAACTTATAAAAAGATAGGTAAAAACTTTTCAGCCAAATTAAACCATTGGCTTTTGAACGACCAACCTGTTTCGGTGAATTACCAAGACGATACGGCTACACTAATTGGTGAACTGGTAACAACATAAAGTACATTCTGAAAACCGAATGACGTGATTAAAAAAAAATCGGGAAAACACTTTACAACAGTTTCTGTTTTTTAAAATCTAAAATCATCGGCTTTTCCGCTGTTTAAAATTAATATTGCCGGTCAACCGTAATGCATTATTAAGATTAAACCTTTGTCAAGGTGGAATCTAACCTATCAGTTTTTTGTGCCAACTTTGGTGTAAAGGGACTTCCCATTCGGTTTCCAACCCCGACTTAGTAGAAATTAAATTGTTAAAAACTGGAGTGTTATCTGTTACTATTCCTTGGGCGAGCAGGGCTTCAAAAGCATGGCGGGGGGCGGTTGCAATTTGCCCGTTTTCATTTCGGTAGGCTATTGTGAGCCGGTCGAACAGGTTGAGTTGGTAGGTGTGTTCTATTTGCTTCAACATTCGGGTAGAAGCATCTATCGAACATCCTCCTGCAGATAAAGCCTCCTCGTCCACCATCAATACAATAAACTGACGGTGCAAAATGCCTGCCCATGATTTTAACAATTTTCCATGCCTTACCCACTGCGTAGCGAACTCTTCTAAAAGTTGGTTTACTACGGGGATTTCTTCGGAGGTAAATGGGCGACTGCTTTGGTAAATCCAAGTGCGCGCACTTGGAGGCATGTTTTCGTATCCGGTCATTTTTAAAGTGAAAAGTGAATAAATTACGTTAACTACACTTTGATAAGAACAGTTTAAGAGGTGTTGATGTGATAATGATGAATGGTTAGTTTAAGCCTTTATAAAATAATGAAGAGATTCATGAATTAGTTCGTTATCTTACGTATAAAGTCTTAACCCTTTTAAAATAAATCTGCTGCTTTAGCGATGATTTCTGCGATATCTAATACCTGAACCTCGTCTTGTTTGTCGTTATACTTTACCCCATCTGTCAGCATCGTATTGCAAAACGGACATGCAGCAGCAACAACAGTAGCTTTGCTTTCCAAAACATCGGCGGTGCGCTCCATATTGACGTGTTTGTTTCCGGGTTCGTCTTCTTTAAACATTTGAGCACCTCCTGCACCACAACAAAGCCCTCTTGATTTGCAGCGTTTCATTTCAACCAACTCTGCATCCAATGCTTCCAATACTTTTCGGGGAGCTTCGTAAATTCCATTTGCTCTTCCGAGGTAACATGAATCGTGATACGTAATTCGTTTTCCTTTAAAACTTCCCCCTTCTTTGAGTTTGATTTTACCTGTATCTATCAATTGCTGAAGGAGTTGTGTGTGGTGAATAACTTCATAATGTCCGCCTAACTCAGGATATTCGTTTTTGAGGGTGTTAAAACAATGAGGGCAGGCGGTTACGATTTTGGTGATTTCATATTGATTCAGGGTAGCAATATTGGTTAAAGCCTGCATTTGAAACAAAAATTCGTTTCCTGCACGTCTTGCAGGATCACCGGTACAGACTTCTTCCATTCCCAAAACGGCAAATTTTACGCCGGTATGGTGTAAAATCCGGGCAAAAGCCTTTGTGATACTTTGAGCACGTTGGTCAAAACTGCCTGAGCAGCCAACCCAAAATAAATATTCCGGTTTTTCACCCCGTGCAACAAGGTCTGACATCAAAGGCACTTGAAATGGTTGAGACATTTTTTAGTGAATTGTGAAAAGTGAAAAGTGTATATTGATTAATTTGTGATGATTTGTTCTCATAGACGCGAAGTCGCAAAGGTTTTTGCTGTTTCTTGCCAATTGCATTTTGCCTATTGCATTTTGCCTATTGCATTTTGCCTATTGTCTTTAGTCTTACGTCTTTTGACTTAATTCATCTATCCAGTTCAAACGATGATCTGCTGGAAGTTGCCATACTGCTCCGTTTGATTCTACGCTTGAAAACATTTTATTCCATTCGTCTGGTGAATTGGATTCTTCGAGTATTAAATAACGGCGTAATTCGAGGATAATGTTGAGTGGATTAATACTAACCGGACATTCTTCGACACAGGCATTGCAAGTGGTACAGGCCCTGAGTTCTTCGGCACTGATGTAATCGTGGAGCAAAGATTTACCATCGTCAAAGTCTGCACCGTTATGTTTTTTTGAATCGGCTATTTCTTCTAGACGGTCACGGGTATCCATCATGATTTTTCTGGGGGAAAGCAGTTTGCCGGTTAAATTTGCCGGACAAGCAGCCGTACATCTTCCACATTCAGTACACGAATATGCGTCTAACAGGCTTTTCCACGTCAGATCGTACACATCCTTGGCACCGAAACGCTCAGCTTCTGCAGGTGGTGCTTC
This sequence comes from Sphingobacteriales bacterium, assembly GCA_016700115.1. Taxonomy (NCBI): domain Bacteria; kingdom Pseudomonadati; phylum Bacteroidota; class Sphingobacteriia; order Sphingobacteriales; species Sphingobacteriales bacterium. Next base: position 2,440,054 of record CP064999.1, read on the forward strand.
GGTCATTTCTTCAGGATTAAGCATGAACTTAATTTCCTGAGTAATTCTCGGCATGTTACTCATTTCCCCTTTTGTATTGCTTAAATCGGCAAAATAGGCATTGGGGAAGGCCAATACTATATGAAGATGCTTGGAGTAGGGGAGGTATAGCAGAAATCCGAATACTGTCAAAATATGCAACCACCAACCAAAACGCTCGATAATGTGAAGGGTGCTCTCAGAAAGTCCTGCAAACAAAGGCATCAACCATCTGCTTACAACAAAGCCGTATTCCCCCTGATGCAACTGCATATCAGCTGTATTCATGCTAAATATGCCGGTTATTAAAATGATTTCACCAATAAGTATAAGATTGGCATCTTTCATGGGCCATCCCGTAAGTTCTTTCATGTTGAATCGCGGCAATTTTAAAAGGTTGCGTCGTGACAAAAAAGCAACTGTCGCAATAAATGCAAGCACTGAAAGAATTTCTATAAAGCTGATAATAAAGGTGTAAAAGCTACCAAGACCCGGATAAAAAAAACGATGTACCCCAAAAACACCGTCAATAATTATTTCTATCAGTTCAATCTGAGTAATTACAAAAGCAACATACACACAAAGATGGAGCAAGGCAGGAGTCAGGTTGCGGAACATTTTCTTTTGACCAAAGGCCAGCAAAAGCATATTTTTAAAACGTTCTGCCGGCTTGTCGGTTCTGTTCAGGGGTTTTCCTTTTCTGATGTTTTGGTATATATGCCTTGCTTTTTTAGCGACAAAGTAAGCAATAGTGCCGAGTATGGCAATAAAGACAAGCTGTTGTAAAATGTGAAGCATGGTAGCAAAAAATTATCCTAAACATATCCGGCTGTTACAATACAAAGAAGTCAGCCATTTAGTGTTGGGGTAAAAACTTGTGGTTTATTATATCTGTGGCAAATATAAGCAAATTTATGTAGGATGGTTATTTGGGCGAATTTCGCGAAGTAGTATTCTTAAGACAAAACCAAAGTTTTCACGATTGTTTGAGGAGTAACCAAATTTTGGAAATACCAGTCAAACGCAGTGAGTGTTTTCTGTATTGAGGCTATACTAACGGTTTTCACCATATTAAACCGGTTCATCACCAATCCATTATGCGGGTCATTGCTTCCGGCATTTGAATGAAACTGGAAGATAGATTCACGGGAGAAGGTTTGTTGAGTATGGAGCCATTCGTCAAACCACTGTTGTCTGTGTATTCTGGCTTCGGTAGTATAAAGCGCTGCGGAAGACCATATATAAGGAAGGTCAGTTTTCAGTGGTTTGATATATTGGGTTTCTCCGTCCCAACGATATTCCAGTAGATTTCCTTTATCGAATATAATCATAGTAAAAGGCTCGATTCCGTCAAAGTCATACCCTTGAAAAAATTGTTGAGCACCCGGGTAATCAAAAAAATCAAGTGCCATTAACCCTCTGCTTCGCTTGTAATAAGATTTTCGTTCGTGACGTTCAAAAGCACCGTTTAAAACTGTAACCAGCCTGTTATCGTTTGAGGTGGCAAGCCATGTTCCGCCGGCTTTGGGTTCTTTGGGAAATAAAAGATGGACTCCATTTCCGTTTTGTAAATCTGAAAAATTATAAGCAGCTCTATCGGGTTGTTCATCCCGGTTAGAAGTAGCAATAAATTCATAGTTTCCAAGAGGCAGAAAGGTAAATGTACACATGAGTTCTTTACTCGTATTTTATCAGAAATAGTTGTTTCTTTTATCCTACATCAGGAAACAGATTAATTCCCCCAGTTTTGTTATTTAAAAATCAGTGTTGAAATCATCCAACTGACGACGTTCTTTTTTGGTCGGCCTGCCCTCGCCTTTTTTGCGTTGAGCCATTTTCGGATAATGGAATATAGCCTCCTCAAAATCGTTTTTGGGGTCTTGTGGCGGGGTCAAATCTGTATAACAAGTGGCTGCCAAAGGAGCACCTACTCTTTTTTCGATCAAAGCTTCCACTTTAAGTATTTTTTTCTCTCCTTCCTTTTGCACGGTCAGTGTTTCACCAATCTTAAGCATATAAGCAGCTTTGACACTGTTTCCTTCTATTTTTACCTTTCCAGCATGACAGGCATCTGTCGCTAAGGTGCGGGTTTTAAAAATGCGAACTGCCCAAAGCCATTTGTCAATTCTGATTTTTACCAATTCGGACATATTGAAATGCTTTATTGAAAAAAAATTCGGAGTATTCCATTTTAAAAAAAACCTAAATTTCATCAAACTGTTGAAAATTAAGCTACTAAAAAACGGGATTAATATACATACCTCAATCCGAACTTATAAACCGGTTTCAAGTACATTCTGAAGAACAAAATTACATTTTTACTTTAATCCGGAGGCTTTTTATAATTTTACCCTTAATTAAGTAAATTCAATATGATCAGGCATCTTGCAAGTTATTTAGTGTTGTATATATCCCTTTGTTTCACTACAACCTCTTTATCAGCACAAAGCAAAACCGAAGTAAAAAAAAGTTTTGAGCCTTATCCGGTTTACAAAGCCATGATGGCTGACAATTCGATTAACTTTTATACGGTCTGTGATTCTGCCGAGGCTTATTTCCAAAGGATAGATGTTTCGATTAAAGGCTCGGGCTATAAGCAGTATTTAAGGTGGAAAGATGAAAACGAAGCAAAATATGCCCCATCCGGCAACAGGATGGTAGATCATTTTATGCCATGGAAAGAATACCTGCGAATAAAAAGTGAAGGACAAGTTCAAAAACAAGCTCAGGACAACCCGACAGATAATTGGCAGAATTTAGGGCCGGATACCATTGGACAAATCACCGGGCATTATGCGGCGGGGCTTGGCAGGGTCGAATTTGTAGAAGTCAACAGATCCAACCAACAACAAATCTACATGGGATCAAGAAGTGGTGGGTTATGGCGCACCGATAATGGAGGAGCATCGTGGGAACATCACACCGACTTTCTCCCTGCTTCCGGTGTAAATGCCATTGCAGCCTCTCCTGCCCATTTTGATTCGGTCTTAATCAACGTGAGAATGGCGGGCAATGGCTATTCTTTTGGTATATACCGTTCGACAGACGGAGGCGTAAACTTTACCGAAACTGCTTTTAATCCTGCCAACCTGGGATTTGGAGGTTTAGGCAGCAATTTTAGAATCAATGTTATAAAATATCACCCGACTATACCAAATCTCGTTTTTGTCGGCACCAACAAGGGTATTTTTCGCTCAACCAACAATTTGACAACCTGGGTACAGAGCAATAACTCGTGGGATGTTCAGGACATTGAGTTTCACCCGACTGATAACAATATAGTCTATCTGCATGAAAATTATTATTGGGGGAGTAATAGAAATAAAATAATGAAATCCACCAATCAGGGTGTGAATTTTAGCCCGCTAACTGATTTGCCGGGTAATGACAATGCCGAAATCAATATTTCAGTTTCGCCTGTTTGCCCCAATTGTGTGTTCGCAGTTTCAGACAACGGTATCTGGAAATCTTATAATACAGGCTCCTCGTTTTTGACCTTTTTAAATCCCACACCTTCGGGGATTAGTTTATGGTACGGAGTTCCGAATGATCTGGATACGAATATCATAGTTGCCGGATATGTGGATTTATTCAGGAGTGTCAACAGCGGTGCAACCTTTGCGCAGGCAACCTGGTGGTCTTTGGGAAGTTCGCAACATGGCGGAGGTGGTAATCAGCAGGCATACAACAACAGCAATGTGTATGTACATGCAGACTGCAATTACCTGACCTGTATGAACGGTGTGTTTTATGCTTGTACAGATGGATTTCTTTGCAAATCAACCGACAATGGGCTAACCTGGCAAAAGTTGAGTCTTACGACCGGAATCAGGGAAAACTATAATTTAGGCATGTCGCAATCTAATTCTAACAGAACCATTTGTGGGTCTCAGGACAACGGCACGAGCATCCTGACCGAAAACGGATGGATAGAATATACCGGTGCTGACGGTATGGAGGGCATCATTCATACTTTGAACGACAACTGGATGATTGGCAGTTGGCAATACGGCTCGAGGCGAAGAACTTTTGACGGCGGGCTGACCAATCATGGTTGTACCCCTCCCGGTCAGGATGGCAATTGGATAGCCCCCATGTTTTATGATCCGAACCATCAAATGACCCTGTATTCGTTGGGAACGCTGGTTCACAAAAGTTTGGATTTCGGAAACAATTGGGTTGATTTAGGAACTCCGGCCGGCTTTGGCGGTGAAACAATTCAGTTTGCAGCCATTGCAGAAAACAACAGCAATATAATAGTGGCAACAAGGAGTGAAAAAATAGAACTCTCTACCGACGGAGGCGCAACCTTTAGTTCAATAAAAAATGGGTTGCCCAATCATAGTATTACCGATGTGGTTTTTGACCCCCAAAACGATGCCACAATGATTGTAACTTATGCCAATTATGAAGCAAACAATCAAAAGGTTTATATCACCTACAACTCAGGCACAACCTGGCAAAATATAACCTACAACCTCGGTAATATGCCTGTCCGGTGTGCTGTAATTGACCATACGCCTCAAAGGAATATTTACCTCGGTGCAGAAAATGGTTTATTTGTCAAACCCATGAATGCCACCACCTGGGAATTGTATAACCCCGGACTGCCCAATGTTACCATCAGAGAAATGGATATCAACTATGGTTCAAATACCATTCATGCCGCCACCTGGGGACGCGGTCTTTGGGAGTACAAACTCAAAGACAGAAATGAGTATCCGTCAATTACTCATACTGCTATAACCTCCGTTCCTACCCTGTACCAACCAAGAGCAGAAGTTGAACAATGGGTTACCTCTCAAATTGAATACAACGGCGAACTGACGGATGTGTTTGTGAAATGGTCGGTCAATTCTCCAGACTTTTCCAATACTATTCCGATGAGCCATTTGACAGGAAATTACTGGAAAACCGACTCTTCTTTTCCGGAATATCCCGCCGGAACAAATCTGTATTTTAAAGTCTTTGCCGTAGGTGAAAATGCGGACACTACGGAAACTTATAAATTTATGTATGAACTGAAGCCCCACGAATATTGTGCGGCAAGTGGTGAAAGCGAAAACGGCAATTTGTATATCAACAATTTTTATTGCGCCAATCTTTCCAATACCTCTACCGGGAATAATGCCTATACTTATTATCCGAATACACCTATTGTCATGTACAAGGATTCCACTTATACAGTCTCTGCCAATTTTAATACAAGTTGGTCTTCCAATGATTTGATTATTTGGGTGGACTACAATAACGACCTCGAATTTAACCAATCGGAACGGGTGGTTTTGGATTTGAATACAGGCAGCAATGGCAGTGGAAGTATTACCATTCCGGCTACTGCAGTCGAAGATGAGATTTGCAGAATGCGTGTCAGACTGGGTTACTGGGGAGATTACAGTTCAGCTTGCGGAACCACTCTTGGAGAAGTTGAAGATTATCCGGTCATTATCCGAAGTGCTCCATCTATTCAGTTTACCGGCAGTTCTGTTTTGTGTGCCGGACAAAATCTGGATTTTTATTATTCAGGAACTCCGGTCGATTCGATAAAATGGACTTTAAGCAACGGAAATGGCAGCTTAATCTTTACCGGGGCAACTTTAAATGCCAATACTCTTGTTCCGGCAACCTATACTGTATTGATTACAGCCTATAAATACGGTCTGCCATTTCACAAAAACTACCCCTCTTATTTGGCAATTCATGCCTTGCCAACTGTCAATGCGGGAACTGACCAATCTGTATGTGAAGGGCAAAGCATTGTGCTGAACGGTAGCGGAAGCGGCACACTTAACTGGAGCAACGGTGTTGCAAACGGAATCCCATTTACCCCAACCGATTCAGATATTTACCAGCTCACGGTTATAAACGAATACAATTGTTCCCAATCAGATGCAGTGTTTGTGATGGTTATGGACAATCCTGTTGCTGCTATTTTGCCGGAATCGGTTAGTCTTAGCTGTATGAACCCATCTGAAGATTTGATAGCAAATGGGGGTATTAACTATGTTTGGGATGACAATTCAACCGGCTTTGTAAGAACTGTTACAGCTCCGGGTGAGTATTCTGTTACAATAACAGATGTAAATGGCTGTACAGATAGTGCAAACATAACAATTCAGCAAGTCCCAACCATAGGGTTGGAGTTTAAAGCCATTTTGGGGGGGGGGTATGAAATGGCTCAGGGAAACATGCGCAATTACCTGCGCCAGAACAATATACTTCCGTTGACCCCGCCTTATCACCAACTTCCCTGGTTATTGCCTTGTGCCGAATCCTATACCCAATACAGCGAAATGCCAGCCGATATGGTAGATTATGTGGTTATTGAAGCCCAAAATGCGGAAGATCAACAACAACCGGCAATTGTTTTATGCGGCATTTTACATCAGGATGGAAGCATAAGCGGTATTTTTCCCGATGGAAGTACCTGTCTTCGCGGGTTTATAGAAACTTCGCAGTTGACCACAAATCAATCCTATTATTTTACAATCCGGCATCGAAACCATACAAGCGTTCGAACCGCTATGCCTGTTCAGGCAATTCAAGGCACTGTAATTGATTTTAGATTGTCCGGAACTGTAGAAGATGGCAATCACCAACTTTTGCAAATTGAAGGGACTTCTTTAGGTGCCATGATACCTGCCGATTTTTATGCAGATGGTATTCATAATATTGCCGACTTTAACCTGTTCCTAACTCAATCCGGGCTTCCTTTTGGCTACCACAAAGCAGATGGCAACTTAGATGGTATAGTCAGCATGTCTGATTTTAACCTGTATCAGTTGTACCGATCCCGTATTGGCGTGTTTCAGGTGCGATATTGATTTGGTTTTTCCAATATTATGTTTGGACAACCTTTATTTCTCATCCGGAAAGGTAAAAAAATAGTGTTAGGTAAATTATATCCGTTATTTTTGCCTTGTTTTTGGTTTCATGTTATTTTGCCTGTATTTGCTAAAAATAACATTGGACAACTCTTAAATTGTAAGGCCGGTCAGTTTGTTTGCAGACAGACACTTTCTGACTTGGTTATTATCTGCTGATGTTTATGTTTCGTATATATAGCTTGATTTTTTTTATTTTCCTGTTAACAGGATGTAAGGAAGCCCCGTTTCCAAATCTTTTGAACCGCAACACGAATGCACAATATTCAGGTGCAATCGGAAGCAAAGCTATGGTGGTTACCGCCCATAGAGATGCCACACGGATTGGCGTAGAGGTTTTAAATAAAGGAGGTAATGCCATTGATGCAGCAGTCGCTGTTCAGTTTGCTTTGGCAGTAGCCTATCCGAGTGCAGGCAATATTGGCGGCGGAGGATTTTTAGTCTTGCGAACAAAAAACGGAGAAATTGCCAGTTTGGATTACCGCGAAAAAGCACCGCTTAAAGCATATCGGGACATGTATTTAGACAGTCTTGGCAATGTGATACCCAATTTAAGCCTTTTGGGACATTTGGCGGCAGGCGTTCCGGGAACCGTTGACGGAATGGTAAAGGCACACGAAAAATATGGATCCTTGCCATGGCAGGAACTGATTCAACCTGCTATAGATCTGGCAGAAAACGGGGTTTATTTTTACTCAGACATTGAACCCAATAAACTCAACACAATTCAGGAAGATTTTAAAAGGCTCAACACGAAGCCTTGTGTTTTTGTGAAAGAGGGCGGATGGAAAGCAGGTGAAACTATCAAACAACCAGATTTGGCAAAAACCCTGAAATTCATCAGAGATAAAGGACGCAATGGATTTTACAAAGACACCATTGCTAAATCCATCGTTGAAGAAATGAACAGAGGGGGAGGTATCATTACAATGGACGACCTTAAGAATTACGAATCTGTTTGGAGAACCCCGCTGATCAGTCAATACAAAGATTACCGGATTATTTCACTGCCTCCTCCGTCAAGCGGAGGGGTAGCACTCAGCCAATTGTTGAAATTAGTCGAAAACTACCCTATTGCAGAATGGGGGTTTCATACGCCTCAATCTGTTCATTTAATGGTAGAAGCCGAACGCCGGGTTTATGCAGACCGGGCAACTCATCTTGGTGATCCGGATTTTTTTACGGTTCCGGTATCGGCATTGTTGGGGAAAAAATATCTGGCCAAACGGATGGAAGATTTCAATCTCGAAAAGTCAACCCCTTCGGCAAACATTACAGCAGGGAAAATCGAGGGTTTAAAATTAGAGCCGGTTAAATCCAAAGCTAAAGTTGAAAAAGAAGAAACCACCCATTATTCGATTGTGGACGAATTTGGAAATGCTGTTTCTGTTACCACCACCCTTAATGGCTCTTACGGTTCGAGGGTTTGTGTGGGCGGTGCCGGTTTTTTACTCAACAATCAAATGGACGATTTCAGTGTAAAGCCCGGCGTGCCTAATCTTTACGGTTTAGTTGGCGCAGAAGCAAATGCAATCGCCCCTTCTAAAAGAATGTTGAGTTCTATGACCCCTACAATTATCGAAAAAAATGCACAGCTTTTTATGATTTTGGGTTCTCCGGGTGGTTCAACGATCATCACTTCTGTTTTTCAGACATTTTTGAATGTGGTAGAATACAAAATGACCATGCAGGAAGCCGTAAACCTCGGACGGTTTCACCATCAATGGAAACCTGATACCGTTTTTATCGAGGAAAATTCTTTATCCAAAATATGTGTTCAGAAATTGGAGAAAATGGGGCATAAAATCGTTACCCGTGAACCCATAGGAAGGGTTGATGCAATTATGGTTCGAAGTGACGGAACACTGGAAGGTGCCGGCGATATACGGGGAGAAGATACAGCTTTGGGATATTAAAACTTAACAGCTATATCAAACTATAAGGGCAATCTTTAAAAAAAATGAGAGGATAAACCAGCCTTAAAACAACGAACAGAATTATATTATATAGAAATCAAAAAGCTAAATGTAATTGAAATTTTTTTTCACTTTTCACTTTTCACTTTTAAAAAATGCTCTTTAATAAAAAAGTAGTGGTGGTGATGCCTGCATACAATGCCGCCAAAACCCTCGAACAAACCTATAGCGAAATACCACATAACATTGTAGATGAAGTGATATTGGTTGACGATGCCAGTAAAGACAATACCGTAGAAGTAGCCCATCAGTTAGGGGTACACCATATAATCAGGCATGATAACAACAAAGGCTATGGGGGCAATCAGAAAACCTGCTATCACAAAGCAATGGAACTTGGTGCCGATATAGTCATCATGCTACATCCTGACTACCAATATACGCCTAAACTAATTCCTGCTATGGCAAGTATCATTGCTTTGGATTTATATCCCGTGGTTTTGGGTAGCCGCATTTTGGGAAAAGGGGCGTTAAGAGGTGGAATGCCTTTATATAAATACATCGCCAACAGGTTTCTGACTTATTTTCAAAATATCTTAATCGGTCAGAAACTATCCGAATATCATACCGGCTATCGCGCTTTTTCGCGGAAAGTACTCGAAACTATTCATTTTGATGCCAACTCTGACGATTTTGTGTTTGACAACCAAATGCTGTCGCAGATTTTTTACGCAGGCTTTGAAATATCCGAAGTTACCTGCCCTACCAAATATTTTACCGATGCCTCATCTATCAACTTTAAACGGAGTGTTAAATATGGCATGGGTGTTTTGAAAGTATCGCTCATGCACCGTTTGCAACTCTGGGGTTTCAGAAGATTTTCAATTTACAGGCAGGAGAAGTAGGCAGAGAATGTTTTTGTTAAAACTTGGGCTAATATATTCTATCCGGCTGATGGACTATTGAAATGATTTTGTGGTTGAACCAAAGCATGTTGAGTTTGCCGAAACAAAGGTGTTTTGTAAATTGCCTGACCGGTGAGGTTGTAGAGGCTTACTTTTAATTCCTGAGTTGCCACTAAAACCCCTGCTACCACTCCAACTCCCTGAAGTTTATCTTGTAGGGGGCTCCCAAAGATTTTTGCACGGAGTTACACAGAGGATTTGCACAGAGAACCACAGAGAAAAATAATATACTTTTTGGTTCTTTGTGCTGCCTCCGCGAATCTCTGTGATAAAATAATTGCCGGAAATAAAGCAATAAAGCACCGATACACTTGCACGGAGTTACACAGAGGATTTGCACAGAGAACCACAGAGAAAAATAATATACTTTTTGGTTCTTTGTGCTGCCTCCGCGAATCTCTGTGATAAAATAATTGCCGGAAATAAAGCAATAAAGCACCGGTACGCTTGCACAGAGTAACACAGAGGTTTTACACAGAGCACTACAGATAAAAATAATATAATCTGTGGTTCTCTGTGCTGCCTTCGCGAACCTCTGTGTTAAAATAATTGCCGGAAATAAAGCAATAAAGCACCGGTACGCTTGCACGGAGTAACACCGAGGTTTTACACAGAGCACTACAGAGGAAAATGATATACTCTGTGGTTCTCTGTGCTGCCTTCGCGAACCTCTGTGTTAAAATAATTGCCGGAAATAAAGCAATAAAGCACCGGAACGCTTGCACAGAGTTACACAGAGGTTTTACACAGAGCACTACAGAGAAAAATAATATACTCTGTGGTTCTCTGTGCTGCCTTCGCGAACCTCTGTGATAAAATAATTGCCGGAAATAAAGCAATAAAGCACCGGTACACTTGCACAGAGTAACACAGAGGTTTTACACAGAGCACTACAGAGAAAAATAATATACTCTGTGGTTCTCTGTGCTGCCTCCGCGAACCTCTGTGATAAAATAATTGCCGGAAATTAAGCAATAAAGCACCGGTACACTTGCACAGAGTAACACAGAGGTTTTACACAGAGCACTACAGAGAAAAATAATATACTCTGTGGTTCTCTTTGCTGCCTTCGCGAACCTCTGTGTTAAAATAATTGCCGGAAATAAAAGAATAAAGCACCGATACTCCTAAGCATCCTCAATTCCGGTAAAAGCCGGAACACCAACAAACCGCTGCAAGATTATCACTGAAAGGAGTTAAGACATTGTTTATTGCAAAAGTCAGTGTGTTTTGGGCAGGGTTAGGGTACAAATTACCATTATAAGCCAACCCCTTTTCAAAAAAAGTGTGCCTGTTGTCGCCTTCGTTTGCCAATGCGATATGCCAATCCTTATAGTTTTGGCAAAACCATGAGGTTTTAAACACCCCGCCTTTCAGGTTTTTTACTTTTCACTTTTAGTTTTTCACTTTTCACTATCTCACCACCGCCACCTTCCCCCGCACCAAAACAGCACCGCCGTTCTCAACCACATAAACATACACCCCCACCGGCAAATGCGCCACTGAAACGGTTTTATGGGTTTCGCTTGCACCAAGAGTAGTTTGAAGCACGGTTTGGCCGGTGAGGGTGAGGAGTTTTATTGCTATGCCGCTGCCATCTGTTACCCCTAAATCCCCTGAAGGGGGAGTTTGGCCTTCGGGTAGGGCAAAGGTTAACGTGTTTTGGGCGGGGTTGGGATAGACGAGGATGGAACCCACCCCTGCCCCTCCGAGGAGGGGATTTTCGGGAGAAATGCCTACCGGTTTTGCTATTGCTATTGTCCCGGTGTAAACCGAAGTGGACTGACACACGACAACTGTTAAGCTAACGGTAAAATTGCCGTTGTCGGGATAGGTGTGAACGGGGTGTTCTTCGGAAACAGGGGGGCTGCCGTCTCCGAAATCCCAGATGCAGTAGCCGCCTTGCCCGATGTATGCGTTTTGGCTCAGGTTGGTGAACAACACGGTGTAATCTAATATTTCGTGACCGAAAGCCGCTTGCGGATTTGGCTCGAAATCTATGCACGCGGCACGGGTGAGAGTTGAAGTGTCGTTGCAAACTATAGCCTGCAGGGTAACGGAGTATAAGCCGGATGATTGGTAGGTGTGGGTGGGCAGGCTGCCGCTGCAGGGTTCGAAGCCCTGACCGCAAAGCAGGGGCGGGCTGCCGTCTCCCCAGTCTAAGATATAATGCCCGCCGTCTATGCTGTCGGGATAGACGTATTGGCTTTGGTTGGCAAAGGCTATGGTTTGGGGCATGGATGGGTATGGCAGCGCCAAAAAATCAGCCTTAGGCTCGGTAAGCAAACCCATGCAGTTTAAGCGGACCAACCATGCGTCCGCCCCCGAACCCGAAGCGGTGTTGCTCTCCGTTCTGCCGCACAGCACATACCCGCTTTTGCCGCTGTAGTCGTGGTTTTGGACGATGAGGTCGTAGAAATAGTCCGGTTTGTTGCCTCCGTATCTCCGTTTCCAAAGCGTGTTCCCCGAACTGTCGAGTTTTACAATTTCGGCATCTAATAGTACCAACGGAGCCATGGAATATGGGTAGGTTGAACCGGCAATGACAACTTCTCCTGTTGTTAATTCTTTTACGCTTGATGCGGCACTTTCTAAAAAATGCTCGTTGTTTATCCAAGCCACACTATGATCTGGGTTTAATTTATAGACATAAGCATAAGTATTTACATTGGGAACAATTCTCCTTCCCGAAAAAAAGATATTACCACTACTGCCAACAAATAAACTTGTTGCTACATCACATGAAATCCAGTTAGTGGGGTTGAGGTCAAAAACCTGATGCCAAAGCCAGTTGCCAAGAGAATCTATTTTGATGAGGGCTATATCGCTGTTATCATAATTGACCGTTGCCAACAAATATGCGCCCCCATCTGGCGTTGCGGCGATGTCTTGAATCCAATTTAGCTTATTAGAAGTGTTAAAATAGAAATTATATAGAGTATCTAATAAGATAAAGCCAGTGGTAGGGTTCTTTTTCGTTAGATATAGATAAAGACCATTATTATCTGGAAGGTCTATCCAACCACCCATTAAAACGTTCTCACCTGTCTTTGTAGCACATCTGAGATTGGTACTATTTAATTGCCAAGCATTTATTGGTTGTAAATTCGGTTGTAACAACACATAGTAAGATAAAGCTGAATCCGTTTCTACGTTTCTTCCTTCACTTACTAATAAAAAATTGTTATCATTTAAAGCCAATAAATCCATTGCACCGTTTTCAAAGTAAGAGCCACAAAATTCTTGTCTTACCCAGTTCTCACCATTGAGATTAACTGAAACTATAAAAGAACAAACTAAAAAATTATCAGGATTAGCAAATCTTCCGGAAAGATAATATAAAGTATCTTGCTGTAATATTGTCGAAGCATGATGACTTATCTCCCAAGAATAAGATTTGGAGAAATATTTTTGAGCAAAGCAATCAGAAGACAATATGCACAATAGAAATGTTACCAGTAAACAGCTTTTCATAATTGGTTAATTTAAAATGCCACGCAACTTAATGTTTAGTTGCGTGGCATGTGAATAATTAGTTTAAGATAACCAATTTATCTTTAAAAATGGTTTTGCCATTAAGGCTTACTGTATAAAAATACAACCCAGATGTAAAATGATGAACATCTATATTAAATGTTCCACTATTTTTAAACGAGTTGGTGCTTACTCTTTTACCTATAGAATTATATATAGTTAAAATGGCCTCCTCGTCTTTAGACAATGTACAATTTATAAATGCTGTTTGGGTAGTTGGGTTTGGATATAATCTAAACAGTGATTGATTATTCCAATTTTTAAACGAAGTGTACCAGTTGTCGCCGCCATTTGCCAAGGCCGGCAATTCGACGGGAAACTCTATCGTCTTTGCCAGATATAGCAATGTCTGCGCTTTGTAGCTCGTTTTGGTGCCGCTTTCGGCTATATCTAATAGTTGGTCTTCTTCGGCATTTGTTATTTCAAATATGGTGCGGTTGTCGTTGCGCAGATCAATCAACAACTGATTTAACTCCACAAACCTAAGGTTTTCCTCGGTTTCGGCATCTATCAGGTTCAACAGATTTTGTGCAACTTCAATGCTGTCAATAGCAATGTAATGCGGGACAAGCCGGCGTTGGGCCAAAAGATATTCATTATACTCATGCAGTAAAGACAAAGCATCAATATAATTGCTGTCTGTCAATAATCGCAATACGAGTTCAGCCAATTCTAAATCAGTCATGGCATCAATGCCAAAATATTCTGTTACATCAGAGATTGGAGTATATCCTTGGTCTGAACAAAATTCATTTAATCCAATATCAAAACAATTTTCCGGTTCGTAGTCTCCGATTGCCGACAAGTCTTCATCTATCAGTTCGGTAGCATTTACATCGTTATAAATAATGCTGTTTACTTCGAAGCCTCCGACAGCGGGGCCTAACCTAATGTCCATCACCCCGAAAACACCTTCGCCACTGTAAGGGACAAAAGTATTGGCGGCAGGTAAATTTAAATCGCAATCTCCCTGTTGTGGAAGAACTCCATTCGAGTTGTAGAAGGCTCGCAAGTCTAAACCGTAATGGGCGTAATCCAACAAGTGGTTGCACCAGAACCATGTGGCAGAATTATCGCCTTCTACTATGATGGCTTGTTGGGTGTTGTTGACGAGGTTGCCGGCAATTATTGAGCCGTCCATATCGCTTTGGTTGATGATGATACCCATATTCGTATTATGCAGAAAATTGTTGGTTGCCAATATGTTTGAGCCTCGCAGGTAGAATGAAGCGGTGAGAAGAGGGTTATAGAAATCTATACTGTTACCGGTGTCGTTTACCTTGTTCCCTATCAGCTTACACAAGTCGTTTCCGTCTGCTTGTACAGACAGGCGGCAGTTTTGAAAATTATTGGTTTCTATTATACTGACCTGCGATATGGCGTTTTTAAAATTGCGGGCAGAGATTCCTACTTGATTTTCTTCAAAAAAGTTATCTCTTGCCAGCAGGTGTGCTACGTGGTTTGCTCTGATGCCATATTTATGGTTATGAGAATAACAATCTAAAACAACAATTCGGTTACACCATGTGGCATGAATGCCGGCTTCGGGCTGTTCGATTAGGTTGTTAAACGGATACCATAAACCGGCGCTTTCGGTAAGAAAATCGTTGTGTGTAAAAGAATAATTGATGTTGTTGTTCCAACTTACGTTGATGTCCTGAAAACAACCTTTAAAATTGGAGTGGTTGATAGAAATTATACCTCCGGAGGTTGCTCTTGCCGGAGAGTCGGAAAACAAAACGGGTAATGAAATTGAAGATACGTTGATATATGGGTTATCCGGCGGCGAAGTATTGGCAATAGTGGTATTGTTGAGCGGGGCTAAATTCATATTTACTACTCCTAAGATAGCGTGTAGCACTTGCGATTCATACATATCGAATTTCCCTGCATTACTTGGGGATGGTGTGATATCTATACCCGGACCTTGAACCTGAACACCTGTCCACATTACTTCACAAACACCGTCAATCACTGTATTTTCTATACTGAGCGATCCGCCGGGCTGTACAAGAATGCGTTTGTCGGGGGCAAAAAACAGATTCATATCGTTGATAGCAAGTTCTATGCCGTTGGGGATGACCAAATCCACATTAAACGACAAGTCGGTTGAACTGCCGGTAATAGCGGTAAACGGATGGGAACCGGGCTGCCATGTGGCAGTGGCGGGCGGGGAATAGCTGTTCCGGTTTTCGCCAAACTCGGATAGTATATAAACATCCTGTGTGCCTGCGTTCACGGTGAAAAAGTTGGTTATATCGAGACAATCATAAGGGGGAACTGTCGGTTCGCACTCAATAATGGTCAGCACTACATTTATCCCCGCGCCGTTTCCACTTATACATATACCGCTTGTGCCGGAATTAATGGCTTGCATGTTGATAATAATTTCCTGCCCAACAGTAAAAGAAGAGCCAATGTTGAGGTTTAGATCAACAGTTGTACAAAGGTTGGTATTGGGGTCAAAATCTACAGTTGTTTGCCCAAAATTATTAAAAACACCGCTACCGTTAACCACAGAAACTCCGGGCAGGCTTTCTATGTCGGCATCCAAAAATACACTTACGAGGTCAAAAGGCCCTGTTTCGGGAGTTTCTAAACAGATAGTATAGGGGATGGTAACAATACTGCCCGGGCAAACATCGTCTATATCGTCTGCACTTATACTGATATGTTCTTCACATTCGAGGGTAACTTTTAGATTGTCTATAAACAAATTTGTTAACCCTGCATTCTCTGAACTACCGATAGTTGAATTGACATTCAAAAGCAAAGTATTAATTGGTGTTCCAGTAGTATTTATCCAGGTAAAACTGTAAAAAGGTAAATTATTAAAATCAATGGCATCTAAAATGGCAGTCATTGCAGTAGGTTGAATTGCTTGATAATTAATAGGAAGTCCACATGGATCCAAGTTCATATTTGTAGCGGTAATTGTGCTACCACACAAAAAAAACTCATCGCTAGTGCAATCTGGAAAAGGAAAAGACGAACAAGGAGGATAATCGCTTAAAGCTGTAAATTGTATAGTGGGTTCTATGTCAGGATCATTTCCCCATGCAAGCAAGTACATATATAATGCAGTTGCGTTAAAACTGATTACCACTTCGCATCCTATTGGTATGGGTTTTGATAAAGGAATAGGAGTTGCATCCCAATCGAATGCCGAAAGAGTTCCTGCTATCGCGATAAGCAATTGGTTGTTTTCATCATAGTCTGTAATATGAGGACTGCTAATCCTACCATCAAATTGTATTTCGGGCACATTTAGTCCGTCGTAAATGACATCATTATAATTAAACTCTTCAAAATCACCAAAGCACACAATATTACAGTATGGATCATCGCATACAGTTTCTATTGGTTCGTTCTTTACGACAACGGTTACTATTTCGGTTTGACAAATACCATCGCAAGATACTACGGTGTAGCAGAAGTAGAAAATACCTGTTGAAGTAGCTGTTATGGTTAGGGTAGTACCGACAAGGGTTACATTTAAATCGCCTATAAAACCGCAATCGGTAACGATGCTTATGTCTGCACCTTCGGGTATGATATCATTAGCTGTGATGCTGTTATTATCGGTCAAGTCAAAAATAAGCGGGTTATTGGCAGCCGTTCCCTGTAAAAAGATTTGATAGGAATCGGGGTTGGTAAATACTTCGCAGTTTTGCGGGCAGCTTTCCTCGGTGACTAAATGATAGCCCAATGCACAGAGTATCTGTTGCTCTTCGGCGGTAACTACCCGCCTTGCTTCGGCATAATCAAATTCGTAGTGCATGACATATTTTAATGCCGGACTTAATCCCAGGTTTGTAGCACAACCAAAATCTAAATGCGAGAGTTTATTCAGAAAAAACGAAGGACCGTTACCGCCTGTAAATGTGGTGTAAGCACCCACATTTACGGGTGCAATAATTACATCATCCGCGTTTTTAAATGCTAATTTTAAGTTGCAGCCCGAAGCCAAATCATCGGGCATATCGGGGAAATCGGTTTCATTAAAGGTATAGTCGTCGCAACAATCTATAGAAGGGTTATGTTGCAACAAATAGTCCTCTTCGAGTTTAGAATAAATAAATCTATCCCAACGGGAATAGAAATCGCCATCCAACAGGGGCGTTCCGTTAACGCTTATTCTGGAGGCAAACCCCAAAATATGCAAGGCTTCGTGTAATGCGATGCTGTAAAGGTCTAAATAGTTGGCTGCAATCGTAGGGTTATCAAAGTCATCGGTTGGCAGGTCGTCGTCTAAGGTATGCCAAGCATAAAGGTTACTGATTCGCAATTCGCCCAAAAAATAACCTGCAGGATAAGAAGTTAAGTAAGTGTTGTTGAGGCGGTCTAAAATCAGGCTGTTTGCCATGCCACATTCAGCCTCCCAAAATGGGGAACCGGTTCCGGCAACACCGCTAGTAAGTTCCATTTTATTTACCAAAATATCGACAGGAAGGTCGCTTTCTGAGATAATCAAATCAGAAAGGTCAGCAAAAACCTGGCAGATAGTTTCTTGTTCCTCATCTGACCATGTTGTTCCTTCAAAGTAAAGATCGAAATGTCCGCTCTCACAATCGCTTTTGAAAGCTAAAGGATAGTAATTGAGCCTTACCTCTTCTTCGGTATAAGCATTTCCAAACCGATCGTAAAAACGGGCTGTTTGTCCTTGTTGAAGCGGCGGCTTCTCAATCAGTCCGCAAAAATCAAGCGGTTGCCCCATCAACACATTACCCCCCCCCATATATATAGGGAAAGCGATACGAAGACAACCAAATACTTAAAGCATGAAACAGGGAAAGAACTTTTTTCATTACGCATAAATTGGAGTTTTAATGCGGTTTAAAAAATGTTTCGTTAGTTAGTTTGTGTTCCCCAATGTGTTTTTTTATGATGGTGTAAGGTAGTGAATTGATTTATTGCTTGTATCAACAAATTTAAAAAAAATTTGCAGTGCTTACTTTTTTCTGAAGGAGGATATCAGGGATTTTTTTTACAAGGAATGTAACGAGAAAAATTGATTTGAAGGATTTTTCAAAATACGGATTGCGTTTCCGTATTATCCTAATCTAATTACACCAACCAAAACTTCGAGCTTTGGCATAGTTTGTCTATTTTTGCGACCTGATATTTGCGGCTCGAATGCAACATTTTGTTTCGTTTAATCATCTTCTTACACTTTTGCCGGCCAAACTGCGGTTTCATTCCTTAAAAATACAACGTGTTCAGATACCGATTTATTCAGATTTACCTTTTTAGTATTTGTGCGGCCCTGATGTTATTGTTCACCTTTTGTCGTGATGATAACTGGGCTACTGATACTTCCGACAAACTCGCTTTTTCAACCGATACTTTAGGGTTTGATACCGTATTTACAAGCGTTGGCTCTACTACCCATGGTTTTTTGGTTTACAACAACCATAAAAACCGGATTAATATTTCTTCGGCAAGGATGGGGGGTGGCGAAGGTTCTCCGTTTAGAATGAATATTGACGGACTTTCGGGTAAAAACCTGAGTAATATCGAAGTTTGGGCCGAAGATAGTGTATATGTGTTTGTAGAAGTTACCATAGACCCCGACGACACTACTACTCCCTTTGTGGTAGAAGACAGCATTTTGTTTGAAACAAACGGCAACCTTCAAAAGGTAATTCTGAGAGCATGGGGGCAAAACGCCAATTTTTTCGGACCCGGAACTCCAAACGGGCATAAGGTAGGGGTTACCGGCGACACTACATGGACCAATAACAAGCCTTATGTTATCTATGGAGGCATTATCGTTGATACCCTTCAACGCCTGACCATTGAGCCCGGGTGCAGAATCCATCTTCACAACAACGCTGTACTATATGTTAAGGGAAGCCTTCTGGTAAATGGCGGAACCGACTCTACCCAGATTGTTACATTTACCGGCACCCGCTTAGAACAATATTACGATGGAATCCCCGGACAATGGGGCGGTATATACCTGCTTAGTGCCAGCTACGACAACCTGATTACCGGGGCATTGATTAAAAACGCCCTGTTTGGAATCAGAACCGACTCGGTTTCGGTCAATCAACGTCCCAATTTGATTATCGGGAACAGTGTGATACGCGATATTTTCGATTCGGGCATCATCGGTCTATCAACCGGAATTGTCGGTTATAACAACCTGATTTATAATTGTGGCCGCCACAATCTTCAGTTCGAGTATGGGGGTCAATATACTTTTGTCAACTGTACTTTTGCAAATTACAGCAACGCCATCATCAATCATCGAAGCCCTATTGTCAGGATTGCAAATTATTTTCCGATAGACAATACCGTCAGTATCTTTCCATACACACAAACGGCTTTTACCAACTGTATCATTTACGGAAGTGAAAAAGAAGAGCTTCTGCTCGATGATGAACTCGAAGGCGGAGATCCAAATTTTATCACCACGCTTACTCGTTGTCTGCTAAAAACCGAGCGAAGCAATACTGACCCTTTGGTTGCCGATTGTCTGTTGAACCCTGCTTTTCAGGACACCCTGTTTGTCAACTCATTTCAACGAGATTTTAGATTGAACGACGATTCGCCTTGCATCAACGCCGGATTGTCCGACTTTCAAATTGACCTCGGTTTTACAACCATCAGTTTACAGACCGATTTGTTGGGAAACAACCGCAACGATGGAGCCTGGGACCTGGGATGTTATGAGTTTATACCGGAATAATGTGCAAAGTACCCCCAATCCGGACAATTCTTGTCTGTAACACATTAAAACAAGATTTATGCTATTTTGGAAAGCGGTAAATTCTTGTTTTATTACCCTCAGTTAAACTTTGCGGGTCAGACCTTTAAAAACAGGGGGGGGCTTCAATCAAAAACTGACAACCTATAGCCCTGATTTCGCCTACCCTTTCCCGAAGTAGGTAAGAAGCCGGTAAATTAAAATCAAAAAACTAACTTGAGAAGCAAATTTTATTGTCTTTTTAAGGAGGAAAATTGCTTTTTTTAAAGCGTAAATTGCTTTTTTAAAAAGGAAAATTGATTTTAAAACTTTTATAAAAACCGGAATTGGGTCAAATCTTACTTCATTACTCAATAAAATGATGATTTTAGGAAACAAAAGATTAATTAAACTTCCAAAAATCTATTTTTTAACCTTTAAAATTGAAATTTTTAGGAGAGAAAAGTCAATTTAATTGAGGAAAATTGATTTAAAAATCTATAAAATTGACATTTTTTTGGAGAAAATTTTGCCTTGCCTGGTGAATAAAACAGATGTATGGGCGAAAATTTTTTTTATAAATGTGCTTGCTTTTTTTTTACCGGGTCTGAATTGTAGATTGTTCCCAAACAAACCGGACTTAAATAGTTTCTTTGTTTTTTTCCGGTTTAAGTGGTTGTTGTAGTTTTTGAGTAAAAAAGCGAGGTTAAACTTGCTTAAATTTTATGAAGTTTTGGTAAAAAAAAGGTAGAACGCTCGCACAAAAAAATAAAAGTAATTTATACCAATGTATCAATAATGTATAAAAAGATGTAACTTTCGGCCTACTTAGCAACTCTTTAACGCGTAAGAATATGGAAATTACCGGTAGAATTATTCAGTTACTGCCTTTACAGGAAGGTACAAACCGCAGTGGTAACCCTTGGCGCAAACAGGAATTTATACTTGAAACGGAGAGTCAATATCCCAAAAAAGTATTGGTTATGCTTTGGGGAGATAAAGTCGAACAATTTAAAGTACAAGAAGGACAAAAAGTTACGGCGTATATAGACCTCGAAAGCAGAGAATATAATGGTCGCTGGTACACCGAAGTCAGGGCTTGGAAATTGGTTTCAGGCAACGAAAACGATTCAAATAATTCTCAGCCTCCTCCTGAGGACGAAGACGGCATGCCTTTTTAATTCATAAAGACATTCGCGATTTTAGAAACGGTGTTTTTTTGAACATTTTAGCCGGTGGGGAATCTTTCACCAATTCTCCTGTCTGAAAAATCAAGCATTTTTTGGCGCAAAAGCTAATTTTTTCAACTTACCAACATCCCACTTTTTCGGTAAAGTGGCTGACTTTTATATATGAGGTACACACAACATACTTTAGAGGCACTTGAAAACCTTTTGAAAGAAGGAGGTTACCGGTTGAAGACAGGGAAAGGCAGTTTTAACTCGGGATACTGCATCCTGCACGATAAAAAAGTAGTTGTACTGAACAAATACCATTCTATGGAAGCCCGTATCAACTCGCTGATAGATATAATTCGGGAACTGCCGTTCGATGTCCAGAGTTTGCCCGATGAGTTGGCGGAATGGTATCACAAAGTAATGCCCATGCAAACAAAACATCCGATTTTAAAAGGAAACACCGACATCACCATTCCTTAAACAGATATTGAGAGGTTTTTAGGTGTTTCATAAAACAGGAAAAGTAGAACATGCAAGCAGACACAAGAATTTTATCGAGTTCATGGACTCCGGTGATGAAATTTGTTTTTCCATTTTTTTTCGGAATAATCTATTTGATTGCCACAATAACTATTGTTTCGGTAGCTTTTACAAGCGAAATTGACTTTAAAACCATTTTAATTTTACTATTTGGCTTCGTGCTTGCCTTGTCTGTTGGCATTTGGGTACTTTTCCGGTTTTGCCTGCATCTTAAAAAGGTTACCCTCGTTCAGGATTACCTGTTAATCAGTAATTACCGTCAGACCATTCAAATTCCATTGTCCGAAATCGAACAGGTCAGACAGTTCTTGTTTTTAAACCCACCTTTGCTGACTATTTATCTGAAATCCCCTTCTAAATTCGGTTCTAAAATTGAGTTTCTCGCTTATACCCGTGTTTGGGATTTTTTTTCCAGCCATCCTACCTATTTGCTGCTTCAGGAATTGAGTTCGAAAAAAGGGTTATACCAACTATGATATAATTTTGCACCACGCATGAATGCTTAAAGTCTTTAAATTCCACTCCTCGGAGGTGTTAGGAGTGGGTTCTTTTAGATAGCGAAGTGGTATAAATACCTCGTACAGGCATGAATAAATTTAAAAAGGGTTGCAGCCGTGTTTTTTAATCAGTTTAAACACAGCTACAACCCCATAAAATGTACAATATCCTTTACCGGTTATTTAGGCTGTGGAACATAGCGCAAATATGGTTTTTTGATGTTTGCATCAACGCCATATTTATCGTGAATTTGTTCGGTTGGCACATTCAACGTAACAATAACATCGTCTCCGTTCTGCCAATCTACGGGAGTTGCCACACTATGATTGGCAGTCAGTTGAAGTGAATCGATGACACGCAAAATTTCATTAAAATTGCGTCCGGTGGATGCAGGGTAGGTCAAAGTCAGTTTTACCTTTTTATCCGGGCCAATGACAAACACCGATCGAACCGTAGATTTTTCGCTGGCATTTGGGTGAATCATATCGTATAGCTGAGCAACCTGATGATTTTCGTCTGCAATGATCGGAAAATTGACCGAAACGCGGTTGACTTCTTCGATATCGGGCACCCATCGTTTATGGGAAGCTAAATCATCCACCGAAACCGCAATAATTTTGGTGTTTCTTTTTTCAAACTCGTTTTTTAACATGGCTGTTCTTCCGAGTTCGGTGGTGCAAACGGGGGTAAAATCGGCAGGATGCGAAAACAACACCCCCCATGAATCTCCCAGCCATGAATAAAAGTCAATTTCTCCTTCAGTAGTTTGTGCTTTGAAATTTGGAGCTACATCTCCTAATCTTAATGACATAATTGATACGATTTATTTAATTAATAATGGTGGTTTTCAAAATTAAGGCTTTCAAATATTCAACCAGGCTAATTTTTGGCAAAAAAGAAATCAGTAATTGATAAGATAATTTTAAGCCATAAAAAATTAAGCCGGAATACTTTAAAAAAAACACCTTTGGAATTGATTAAGTTTTGGATAAAGTAATTTTTTAATATCCGTCTTATGTTCCGCAATCTAAAAAAATCAGTCTTCAAACCTAACTTCACTATTGCGTGAAAATGAAAGTTAGAATTTTGTTGTAAGCTTTGCTTCAATAAAAAAACAATAAACGTTTGAATTCAACAAACTTTGCGCATTTTTGTAGATTCAATTTTCATCTACCTAAAACGCAATCCTAACTATGGAGCCTGTTAAAAAAACTGTAATAAAAGTAACTGCTTTTGTAAAAGCTCCCATCGAAAAAGTCTGGTTGATATGGACAAGCCCCGAACATATTTTGCACTGGAATGCCGCATCAGAAGACTGGCATACTACCGTAGCCGAAAATAACCTGGAAATTGGAGGGAAATACAACTACCGAATGGAAGCCAAAGACGGAAGCCATGGATTTGATTTTTCAGGTACTTATACCAATGTTAAGCTCCATCAGGTTATTGAATATGTTTTGGACGATGGCAGAGAAGTGTCGGTAATTTTCGAATCTGCAGATGGAGGAATAAACATCACTGAAACCTTTGAAGCAGAAAACACTTTTCCGGTCGAGTTGCAACAAGCCGGATGGCAGGCGATTTTAAATAAGTTTAAATCTTATACCGAACTCCACTAAAACTATCTTTACAACTATGTATGACAATCCGATAAAATCTTGTTTGTGGTATGATGGAATTGCACTTGAAGCCGCCCAATATTACTGTTCTGTCTTTCCCAATTCTAAAGTCCTTAATATCCATCATTTAGTTGTTGAATTTGAACTGAATGGAACCAGGTTTATGGGGTTAAATGCAGGCTCCAGATTTAAGTTTAACCCTTCTTTTTCATTTACTGCTCTTTTCGACACGATTGAACAAACCAATGAAATATGGGGAAAACTTATCGAAGGAGGCAAAGCCCTGATGGCCATTGACAAATATGAATGGAGTTCCCGTTATGGTTGGTTGGAAGACAAATATGGGATGAGTTGGCAAATAACAGTAGCTGAAACAACAACCGATACTCAAAAAATAATTCCTTCCCTGCTGTTTACCGATGGTATGTTTGGAAAAGCCGGGGAAGCCATCCGTTTTTATACTTCTGTTTTTCCAAATTCTTTCGTCCCATTGTTGGTGCCGTTTCCTGAAGATGACCCCAACGCCGGAAAAGTGATGTATTCGGAGGTTAAACTCAACAATCATGACCTGATCGCTATGGATGGAGTCGGGGCACATGGCTATGCCTTTAACGAGGCAGTTTCGCTGGTGGTGGACTGCAACACACAGGAAGAAATTGATTACTATTGGAATCGCCTTACCGAAGGCGGTGAAGAAAGTATGTGTGGCTGGTTGAAAGACAGGTTTGGGGTTTTCTGGCAAATTGTTCCTGCGATTACCGGAAATCTTTTATCTGACCCCGAAAGAGGTCAAAGAGTGATGCAGGAGGTTTTAAAGATGAAAAAATTAGATCTCAATATCATGCTCAATGCATAGGGAAGCCTGTTTTTCCTGTTAAAGTGGCAACTACTAAAACTGCAAGACCCACGATCAGAAATTATTTTGTGGAAATTGAATTTTTAGACAGAAAAAAATCTATTTAAGGGTCGCCCCTTCTCAGACTAAAAGTACCACTTCGTTCCAAATTTCCTCTGCAATGATTTCGGGAGTTTGGTTGCCGTCAATAAAAAAGATTTGTTCCTGATGCCGAAGTCGGTCTATTGCTTCAAAATATTTTTCTTTGACTTTTTTCAAATTGTCGAGGGTTTCATACAATTCCATTGAACTTCTTCCTTTGTTCAACCGCTTCATGCTGATTTCAGGCGAAATGTCAATGAATATGTTTAAGTCAGGACGAAGAAGTTCAGCGCTTAAAGAATTGGCTTCAATCACCCAATCCAAAGAAACATGCGCCCCTTGATAGGCAAATGATGAAAAATAGTAACGGTCTGTGATGACGGTAAAGCCTTCTTCCAATTTTTTTAAAATTCCGTTGGTGTTATTCAGCAAATGATCCAACCGGTCGGCAACAAAAAGACCTGCAATCACCCGATGATCGGCTTCTATTCTATGATTAAAAATATTTCTGATAACCGATCCAATCGGACTATCTGTAGGCTCAAATGTAGTATAAACTTTATGTCCTGCTTGTTTTAATCTTTCTGCCAAAAGTTTTACCTGTGTACTTTTACCACTTCCATCAATCCCCTCTAAGGCAATAAATAAATTCTTTTTCATGCTGCGTTGTTGGTTATAGATTTGATGTCGGGGCTTTTGGCAACTTTTTTCATGGTTCGTTTAATCTAAGATATTGTGGCAAAAATACGAAGGGTTTTCGATTTTTGGTTTGCTATCATTGTTGTATTCAAATAGAAGATGAGGGGTATTTATTGTTTCCTACATTGTTCAACATCCCATCTTTTGGTTTAAATATTATATCATCTGTATTAATTACAGACTCAAAAAAAGGATGACTTCCAACGGCAACTCAAACCAACAAAATGTCCCATAAAAAAAAGAATTAAAGGCTCAGAGTGTAGCTCAATAAACAGGTAATGGCTAAAATCTTTTAGCTTCTCCAAGGTTAAAAAAAAGATTTCCCGATGTTAAGAAAGGGAAGAATTATTTTAAAATGCATGGAAAAGGATTAATTCCTTTTTATGTAGGCAACAAAAAGATAGTAATAACAAATTCATACTTAAAGGAATCTAATGGTAATTTATTCAAGTTCCATAACCGCATTTTTTTGTTGAATTTATTCTGTAAAAGTAATTTTGTTTCATCAGGCATTTTTATTTGACAAGCTGCTGCCAATTTCACTTCTTAAAATATCTTTTAAAAAGGACAAAAGATACATTTATACCAGTATTTTTGAGCATTAAACAGGTTAATTAAGTAAAAGCCTAAATCACCATTGCAATTGTTGAAGCTAAATAAAAAACAGCATCTTAAGCCGGAAATATTATGGAAATCATCATCATTTTAGCACTTGTCCTTTTGAACGGAGTATTCTCTATGTCAGAGATGTCTTTAGTTTCTTCCCGCAAGTTTAAATTGGAAAATGCAAAAAGAAAGGGCAGTACAGGAGCTAAAACTGCGCTGGATTTAACTGAGAATCCTTCACGGTTTTTATCAACTGTTCAGATTGGCATTACGTTAATCGGAATTCTGTTGGGGGTTTATAGCGGTGAAAACCTGACCGGCGATGTTGCAGAATTTTTATCCCGGTTTGAAGCCATTCAAAACTATGCTTCACCCATAGCAACCGGAATAGTTGTTGTTTTTGTAACTTTTTTATCCATTGTTTTAGGCGAATTGTTGCCAAAGCGAATAGGAATGACATTTCCGGAGCCGATTGCCATTTTTTTGGCTAAACCCATGACCATCCTTTCGCTGATTACTGCTCCTTTTGTTTGGCTGTTAACCTTTACAAATGATATTTTACTGAGTATTATGGGAATCAGGAAGACCAGTGAGAGTAAGGTGTCGGAAGAAGAAATTAAATCTATTATCAAGGAAAGTGCTGAAGGAGGTGAAATTCAGGACATAGAACATAATATAGTAGAGCGCGTTTTTGAATTAGGCGATCGGAGAGTCAGCTCCTTGTTAACTCACAAAAGCGAATTGGTTTACTTTACCATTCAAGATTCATGGGAGGAAATCAAACAAAAAATTAACAAGGAAAAACATTCCGCCTATCCGGTCTGCAAAACCAATAATCTGGACGATATTATTGGTATTGTGTTGTTAAAGGATTTATTTACCCCTACCACTGATAAAGAATTTGACATTACCGATTATTTGAAAAAGCCTATTTATCTGAATGAAAGCATCTACGCCTATAAAGTGCTGGAACTTTTTAAAAAAGAAAAAATGCATTATGCCATTGTAGTGGATGAATACGGAACTACGGTTGGAATTGTAACGATGGATGATGTGGTGGATGCCCTGGTTGGAGATGTTACAGAACTTGATCAGGACGAATACGAAATCACAAAAAGAGCAGAAAACAGTTGGTTTGTTGACGGCCAGTATTCAATAATTGACTTTACAAAATTTTTCGGCATCGAACTGCCTGAAGACTATCATTCCAAGTATTCTACTGTGGCTGGGTTAATTATTTACAACTCAAATACTTTGCCCGATATCGGAGATAAATTTTACATAGGCAACTATGAACTTGAAATTTTAGACAAAGATGGCCAGCGAATTGATAAAATTCTGGTTACCAAAAAATAGACAGCAAAACTGTAAAATTTAACCAAAGGCTGGGTTTTTAAAAAAAGCCTCATAATAAAACAATCGCAAGGAGATTCGGAAGGATATGAAATTGAAAATAACTCATGTCTAAAATTTAGCGCTTTCCATAATTTCCTCTTAACAGTTGTAAGGTCATAATAAGCGTTTAGCGAGGTCTGCATGATAAATTAAGGACTAATTTTTTCACCCAGACTATGCAAGGTGAAAGGAAATGGGTTTTTTATCTATCTTAACTCCCGAATTTTATAAACACCATAAAAAGCAGGGATTAAACCGCTCCACCTTTGATGCATGAACGACACTTTTAAGATAGCTCCGATACCTGTTATAATTGGCATTACGGGGCATAGGGATTTGTTTCCTAAAGATTTGACAGCATTAACAGAAGCCTTTAGCAGCTATATTCAACAACTCAAAACCTCTTATCCTGATTCTCCGATAACGGTAATGAGTTCTTTGGCATCCGGTGCCGATTTGCTGGCAGCCAATATTGCATTATCTATGCAAATTCCGGTGATTGCTCCTTTACCGTTGCCGGTTGATGATTATTTAAACGATTTTGAAACAGAAGAGGAAAAGTCAGACTTTTTGAAAGCCCTCGACCAATGCGATAAGAGGTTTATAGTTGAGCAGGCAGTACCTGCCACCCAATTGAACACCAATCCGCTATCTGACCGGGAATTGGCTTATTTTTCGGCAGCCCTTTATGTAGTTAAGCATTGTGATGTTTTAGTAGCCTTTTGGAACGGTGAAAACAACGACTATCTTGCGGGAACTGCCAAAACGGTGCAAATGATGTTGGAAGGTTTTGTTCCTCCCGAGTTCAGAAAATCAGGCACAGATTTTTTCCAAACTGAAACTTCGGGAATCGTCTATCATATCAGTACACCACGAAAAAAAAGCACAGTGTTGACAATGCCCGCATTTTCTGTCACCAAATTAAGTGGTAGTCATTCAAAAATCGTGGACTTGTTAGATGAGCTCAGGTTTTTAGATCGTTTTAACAGAGAATCAAAACGGTTGTTCATAAACCGGGAACCGGCATTAGAACAAAACAGGAGATATTTGTTTAGTGTAAAAGAAGAAAACGAGTTAAATGCAGATTTGAGCAATCTCCTTACCAATTTCGCAGTTGCCGATACTCTGGCTCAAAAGTATGGAGCTAAGGTAAAAAACCTGTTTAACCGCTTGTTTGCCATCATGTTTATATCGTTGTTGATTTGTGATATTTATGCACACCTGTTTTACAGTGAAGCGATATTGTTGGTTTTATATTTGGGAGGATTGTTTTCAGCACTCCTGCTTTTCAGTCATAGCAAGAAAAAACAGTTTGAGAGCAGGTATTTGGACTACCGGGCTTTGGCTGAAGGATGCAGGGTTATGATATTCTGGC
The DNA here is from genome assembly GCA_016700115.1 of Sphingobacteriales bacterium. NCBI lineage: Bacteria > Pseudomonadati > Bacteroidota > Sphingobacteriia > Sphingobacteriales > Sphingobacteriales bacterium. The sequence goes on from CP064999.1 coordinate 2,468,909, forward strand.
AGTTGGCCGGAATTTCTCAATCGGTTAGTCATTTTTATATGCGCAAACAAAAAAATGTGCTGAACTGGATTAGGGCAAGTTTGCAAAAAATTGAAAGTCTGAATACCTGGCAAAATGATCCGGATCCTAAAGATTTTGCTATTGTTTACAAAAACTGGATAGAAGACCAACGCATATATTACCGCAAATCTGCCTTAAAAAATGAAAAGCTATACCACAGTACTGAAAAATGGATGATGTTCTTTTTTATTGTCGGAGTGCTTTTGACTTTTGCCAACGTTTGCGCCATGTTGTTTGGGTTTATTAAATACCCCGCTCATTGGTATATCACAATCATGTTGTTGTTTCCTTTCTTTGCCGTAATGACAGAGACTTATGGCGATAAAAGGGCTTTTAAACAACATTCAAAGCGGTATGAGTTTATGAGTCAACTTTATGACCGGGCTAGTTTGCTTATGAAGGAGTATTTGGCCGCAGAGAAATATGAAGAAGCACAACTCGTCATTTTTGAATTGGGAAAAGAAACTTTGATAGAAAATGGAGACTGGGTAATGCTAAATCGCGAAAAACCATTGGATATGCCGAAAGGATGATGCTTTGTTATTAGGAAGGCAAAAGGCAAAAGGCAATAAGCAATAGGCAAAGGCAATGGGCAAAAGACAAAAGACAATAGGCAAAAGGCAAAAGGCAATATGCAAAAGGCAAAAGACAAAAGATTTTAGACATTATTTGACTATTCACAATTGACCATTTTATCATTAACAATTAAACACTAACCATTAATAAAAATGGAACAACTGTTACAACGTTTAATCAAGCCGGGGCCGAAAAGAATCTTAGCCATTGACGGAGGAGGAATAAGAGGCGCTTTGGCAGTTGGATTTATAGAAAAATTAGAAAAAATGTTGCGCCAACGTTACGATAAACCTGATTTGCGTTTATGTGAATATTTCGATTTTATTGGTGGGACCAGTACGGGTGCTATCATCGCTTCAACTTTGTCTTTAGGGTTTACCGCTGCTGAAATTAAACGATATTATCTCGAAGTAGGTAATTTTATATTTGGGGTAAAAAGAAAACTTAACAATCCGGGTGATTGGAAATTTATGTGGCGCGGTCAACAATACGATTATCAGCCTTTGGAAAAAACGCTTAAAGATGCGTTTACCGATATTACCATTGGTGATAGTAGAATTAAAACGGGTTTATGTATTGTAACCAAAAGGGCCGATACTCAAAGTACCTGGCCAATTATTAACCATCCCAACGGAAAATTTTATCCTTTCAACAAAGATATCCCCCTTTGGCAGGTGGTCAGAGCCAGTACCGCAGCACCGGGATATTTTAGACCCGAAATCATACAGGTTGGTAACAACGAACCGGCCGTTTTTATTGACGGAGGGATGAGTATGTATAACAACCCTGCTTTTTTACTTTTTTTGATTGCCACACTTCAGGGATTTCCATTTCATTGGCCAACGGGTAGCGAGAATTTACTTTTAGTATCAGTTGGCACGGGAATGTTTTCTACAAAACGCGATGTTAAAAAAGCGTATGACCGGAAAGTTTTCGGCATTTTTAAAGACCTGCCCAATATCTTTTAAATGATGCCAACAAGCTCAATCAAATCATTTTGCAATATTTGTCAAATTCTCCAATACCATTAGAAATTGATGGAGAAATGGGAGATTTGAATGATGACCTGCTTACTCCAAACCCTGCCCTTCACTATCTGAGGTACAATGTTCGTTTGGAACAAGAATCTCTAAGCCGGTTTGGGTTAAACTATTCTGCAAAAGAGGTCTATAATTTCAGAAAGATGGATTACATCGAATGTCGTTACGAACTCGCAAAGATTGGAGAAACAATAGCCGAAACAACGATGTTGCCCGAACATTTTCCTGCCAGTTTTGATATAGCCTGAAATGGTCATTTGTTTGAGGTTATTGAAAGGGTACTGCTTTTAAATTTAACTTTTACCCGGTTATTAGTTCTGAAATTTTTTAATGAAATCAGGTGAATTTATAAACTATGTCAAAAACAGATGTTCGCGTGTTCCTTTCCTCTACTTTTCGCGATTTGAACTACGAACGCGAGGTATTGATGAAAAAGATATTTCCCGAAATAAAAGCAATTTGCCGTGCCAAAGGCATCACCGTTACAGAGGTAGATTTGCGTTGGGGAATAACCGACGAAGAAGCCGTATTGGGTAGGATTGTGCGCACTTGTATGGAAGAAATAGACCGGTGCCGCCCTTATTTCATCGGATTTCTGGGAGGGCGTTACGGGTATATTCCCGACTACATAGAAATCAGCAAAGACGCTTATCTGCTGAATGATTACCCCTGGATGGAAGAAGCCATTTTTGACGAATTGTCAATTACCGAAATGGAGTTTCGCTATGGCGGACTTGATGAGCAAGGGAAATATACGGTAGGAGCAGGGGAGGGATTGAAACCTCAACCGTTGTTTTATTTCAAAAAAACAGCTCAAGCCAACGAAGACACTCCCCGCATTGATGATTTACGGAATGTCATATTGCAAAAAGGTATTGCCGTTCAGGAATATGCCAATGCCGAAGAATTTGGCAAGATGGTTTACGACGACTTTTTAGCACTCATAGCCCGCGATTTCCCCGATGCCCAACAGGAAACCGAACTCGACCGTATTCGAGCTTATCATCGATCGTTTGCCGAAAGTCGTCGCCGTTCATATATTCCCAACATGCAGTATATCAAATCACTCAATGAATTTGCCAATTCATCTGATTCTGATAAATTAATGGTTTATGCAAATTCCGGTGCCGGGAAATCGGCTTTACTGGCTTTTTGGATAGACATGTTCAAAAAAAGAAATCCCGGGGTGTTTGTTTTTGAACATTATGTAGGGATGGGTGCAAAATCTAATGATCACGTTGATGTAATTCTGCACTTATTACACGAAATTAAAGCTTTGACCGGTGTGGAGGCAAAAATCCCAAATCAATCAAACCAGGTGGAAGCATCGGTTCCAAAGTGGTTAGGTTACCTGAAAGATACACCGGCGATTTTGGTAATTGACAGTATTGACCAATTGACTCAAAGTTCTCAAAGTTTGAACTGGATGCCGGAGATTTTACCTGCAAACATCAAATTGATTGTTTCAACCAATATTGATGAAGCTGTTGAAAAGTGGCAAAAAAAGGAAAGCGAAATTTTAAAGGTTCAACCCCTGACCGAAAGAGAAAGAGAAGCTTTGACAGTTCGCTATTTGTCAGAATACAGCAAATCTTTACCGGCTGAATTAATCAAACAAATTGCTTCTGACAGCAAAACTTCAACTCCTTTGTTTTTGAGAATATTATTGGAAGAACTTAGACTGCACGGTCAACATGAAAGCCTTAGTGATGTGATCAAAACCCTGTTGAGCAGTACAAATACTGACGAACTTTTTCAACATGTTCTGGAACGATTGGAACACTCTTTTCATCCCGATACCGTCAACTTTGTTTTATCGTTCCTTTGGGTTTCCCGTTTTGGACTGACGGAGGATGAAATTGCCGAATTGTGTAAAATATCCAGAGTGAGTCTTTCTGCGATCATATCGGCTTTTGATTATCACCTGTTGAGAAAAAACGGGTTAATCTCTTTCTTTCATGTTTATCTTAGAAGAGCTGTCGAACACAGGTATCATCAGGATGAAAAAAAACGCTCAAACTTTACTCAGGAGTTAGCTGCCTATTTTGAACAAAAGGTTTTGTCCAACCGCCTGCAATATCTGGCTTTGATTTCTGAACCAAACAAGGTTGATCAGACTTTTGACAACGAAGAACAAACAAGAAGAATCAAAGAGCTTGCCTGGTTGTTTGAATACAGCGGAAATACCAAACGACTTCATACATTAATGGCAATGCCCGATGTGTTTAATCTGCTTTATGATAATCAACAATTCATTGATCTGCTAAAAATTTGGTCAACCTTAGAAGAAGAAGGGTATAGTGTTGTAGAAACCTATACAGAATCGCTGCGAATAATTCAGCAGGATAACTATTCCCCCTATGCCGTCATTCAGTTGATGCACAATATTGCCAATTTTTTCTCAATGATCGGACATTCGTCAGAAGCCGTTGAAATAGGTAAACAGGAGTTGGAGATTGCCATTCAACTTAACGATTTGCAAAAACTGGGATATGCTTATTATACTTTAGGTGTCAACTACAACCTGAGCAGGTTTTTTGATGAAGCTTTGGAACATCTCGCCAAGGCTGAAGAAATTGCTGAACAATTGAATGACTATACCCTGTCTATCGGTGTGGCAGGAAACTTAGGTAATGTCTATTTTTTTAAAGGAGAAATGCAAAAAGCCTTGACGTATTATCATAAGGTATCAGACATTATTCAGATTAGCGGTCTTAAAACGCATCGTCTCAGCAATCATATCAGTCTTGCAAGTGTCTATACTACTTTAGGAGACGTTGATAAAGCAGAACCTATTTTTTTAGAAGGCATTCAACTGTCTCAGGATTCCGGAGATATTGATTCGCTCTCTCATCTTTTGATAAATCTGGCAGCTATGTATGACCTTTGCGGGCGCTACGAAGAAGCGAGCGTTAATTTTACAAAGGGACTTGAACTTGCCAAAAGATTGGGACGCAAACAATTGATCAATATTGCTGAAGGTGGCTTGGCAAGGGTGCATATTAACCTTGGTAATTATGCAGAGGGTAAAGAAGGACTTTACAAGTGTATAGAAAACGCTAAAATTATTAATGACACGATGGGCATTAGCATAGACAAGGGTTGGCTGTCTTTTGTCTATGAACAAGAAGGTAATATCGAAAAAGCTTTTGAATACATTAATGATGCGATTGCAGTATCCGGGGAAAAGCAGCAATTGTATGAATATGCCTATTGGCTTGCAGAAAAGAGCAGATATATTTACCGGTTGATAAAAGCAAACAATCTGCCTTTTGACTCCAAAAAACAATATCTGAATGAAGCCATGCAATTGATTGACAAATCGCTGGAGGTTTTACAAATTGCCATACAGACTGATTTGGAAAATGTGTCAAAACTGATAAAAATGCAACTTCAGTTTGAAATTTTATCCTCGGATATTTCAAAGCAGCGTGAAATCATCACCCAAATTGAAAGCATGGGTAATATAGATGGGCTATCTGATGATTTTTCCATCAGCCTTCAATACACATTGTGGGCAATGAAAAAGGAACTTAACTTCAATCAATCAGAAGTTGATAAACATTACATTCAGGCAATTGAGCTATATAAATCAAAGCCCACAACACCGGATACCCGGTTAAAAGCAACCATCGAACCTTTGTTGAAAACTGCCGGCCTCGCTTAATTTATAAAAACGGCAATCAAAATTTATTCACAGACACTGGGTTCCAGAGTTGCTGCTTCAACGGCTTTTGTAACGGCCATAACTACATGATCGTCCAATGCCGAAGGAATAATTTGTTCCCGGGTTGGATTGGATACACAAGAAGCAATTGCATAAGCCGCAGCAAGTTTCATTCTTGGAGTAATTACCCGAGCACGTACATTCAGTGCGCCTTTAAAAATTCCCGGAAACCCAAGTACATTGTTTATCTGGTTTGGGAAATCGCTTCTTCCCGTTCCAACAATTGCTGCCCCACCACGGAAAGCTTCATCGGGCATAATTTCGGGTATGGGATTGGCCATTGCAAACACGATGGCATCTTTTGCCATTGTAGCTATATGATCGGCAGTCAGCAAGTTTTCTACACTTACTCCGATAAAGACATCCGCTCCTTTCAAAGCATCAAAAAGTGTTCCCTGTTGGTTAAGTTTATTGGTATAGCGAAGCACTTCCTGTTTTACTTTGTTCAGGTCAGTCCGTTTACTGTGGATAATCCCTTTAGAGTCGCACATCAACACACTTTTAACAGGAATACATGTTTCCGAATCATTTCGGATGCAACGCAATAAACGGGCAATTGCCACACCTGCTGCCCCCGATCCATTAATGACTACTTTCAGGTCTTTGATTTGTTTGCCTAAAACTTTACAGGCATTGATGATTCCTGCCAGTGCAACCACGGCAGTTCCATGCTGGTCATCGTGAAATACAGGGATTCCTAAGTCTTGCAGTTTTTCTTCTACTTCAAAACATCGTGGTGCGGATATATCTTCCAAATTAATGCCTCCGAAAGAAGGAGCTATCAAACGAATGGTTTGAACAATTTCATCAACAATTTGGGTGTCAAGACAAATGGGAAAGGCATTGATACCGGCAAATTTTTTAAACAACATGGCCTTCCCTTCCATCACCGGCAGTGCAGCCAAAGCCCCGATATTACCCAATCCCAAGACAGCAGAACCGTCTGTAACAATTGCTACTGTATTGCCTTTAATTGTATATCGCCAAACTTCTTCAGGATTTTCAGCAATTTCTAAACAAGGCCCTGCAACTCCGGGTGAATATACTAAGGACAAATCATGGGTATTATTGACTTCTATTTTTGGAACAACTTCAATTTTACCGCGTAACTGTTCGTGTAAATTCAAAGATTCTTTATAATCTCTGTTCATGTAAAAGTAGATTTAAGGTGGAAAATGGTTGAAAAATAGATTGGAGTAGTCAAGTTTTGTGCAAAGATAGCATATTTTAAAACCACTTATAGGTTATGAGATCCGGCAGATTATCAACCTAATAAACCCGGCTAAAGTTTGCAGAACAATCAAATGTATTGCAAAACGTCAAGTGTTTCAGTTTATTTGCTTTACATAAATCAATGAACCAATTGGAGTTATTATTGTTTCCTGATTCTTAGTTTAAAAGAAATGACATTTTTAAAGCAAATGAATACCGAAAAAAACAAAACGCTTCGTTGGCATTTTATACATTCAGAGGCTGATATAGATACAATTATTGAACAGTCACATATAATTCCTTGTGCTATTTTTAAACATAGTACCCGTTGTTCTACATCCGATATGGCCAAAAGCAAATTGGAAAGGCATTGGATTTTTCATGAAAATCAGGTTCAAATGTTTTTTTTAGATTTGATTGCACACCGCAGTGTTTCCAATAAAATTGCAGAAGTGTTTAACGTATATCATGAATCCCCTCAACTCTTGTTGATCAAAAATGGAGAGGTTGTGTATGATGATTCTCATATAGACATAAATATCACAAACCTTGAAGAAGCGTTGACAGAAAATTAGGGTCAGTGATATTGTCTTTTTATACCGGATATTGTTTCCGATTTTAACCCGGATTTATTTAAGTTGTTTTCTTATAATTAAGTATTGCCCAGGTGTTAAAGAAAACGGCCATTCCTGTTATTATAAACAAATGGCTTTTAATGTCGCCAAAACTGCTTCCTTTCAACATTACCATCCGCATTACATCAATGAAGTAAGTTACCGGATTTGCATAGGCAATCCATTTTGCCCATTCGGGCATACTGTTTACGGAGGTAAATAAACCACTCATCAGCATAAAAATCATCATGCAGAAAAATGCAAGCGACATGGCTTGTTGTTGTGTATTGCTATAAGTGGAAATCAATAAACCTATACCCAGCAATGCAATTAAGTAAACAGAAAGGAAGCCATATATCAGGAAGTAAGAACCAACCGGAATAATTTTGTAAACAGGGATTGCAATGACAAACAAACCTAATGAAAAAACGATATTGCCGATTATCCAAAAAGGTATCAGTTTGCCTAAAATGAAAACATGTTTTTTAATGGGTGTTACATTGATTTGCTCTATCGTGCCGACTTCTTTTTCTTTTACTATGTTGAGTGAGCACATATATGTACCGACCATTGAAACCAGTAAGACCAAAATACCGGGTACCATAAAGAAGGGATAATTGAGAAAAGGATTGAACCGGTTGAGTGTTGCTATTTCAATACTTGGTGAAATGCTGTTTCGTTGGGGCATTATCCACTCGGTTTGGATGTCGGCATTGAAATTGGAAATAATTCTTCCTAAATAAGTGCTGCCTACTGATGCTTTTGTTCCATTGATGGCGTTTACGGCAATAAACAGATTAGCTTTGTTCTCTCGTATAAGATCTTTCTCAAAGTTTTTGGGAATTTCCAACACAACATCGGATCTGTCTTTTTGAAATTCATAGAACGATTGATTGAACGAACTGCTGTAATCGTTCAGTTTGAAATAACCGGATGCAAAAATTTTATTGGCGAGTTGTCTTGAGTAAGTGCTGTGGTCGTGGTCAACAATTGAAATATTGATATTCTTTATTTCAAAGTCTGCAGCCAAAGGTATAATAAGCAACTGAATTAAAGGCAAAGCAATAATCATTCGCAAAATCATGGGATTGCGAAAAATTTGGCGGAACTCTTTTTGGAGGAGAAATTTTAGGGTTCGCATATATGTCAAATGTTGAGCAATAAAGGTTGAAAGTTATTTGGTTGGAATTGACTTATTATGTTTAAATCTGTTACCGGATTTCCCTGTTCATAGTTTTTCGACGACTAAAGTCTGATTTTAAACTTTGTGATACTGACTGTGAGCAAAACCAAAGTCATTCCTAAAAGAATTAGTGTCTCTTTCCAGATATACGAAAATCCGAGACCTTTAATCATTACTGATTTGATAATAATGTAATACCATTTGGAAGGCACAATATTTGAAATAATTTGTAAGGGCTTAGGCATATTTTCCAACGGAAACATAAAGCCGGTGAAAATCATAGTTGGAAGTAACATACCCATTAAGGAAAAAAGCATGGCGGTTTGCTGACTATCTGTTGAATTAGATACAAGCAAGCCCAAAGACAAGGCACAAAGTATAAGCAACGAACTTTCAAAATAGAGTAGGGGAATACTGCCATTGATTGGCATTCCCATGAGAGTTGTGCTCAACAATAAGATGACAGTGAGGTTTATAACTGACAAAAAGAAATAAGGAACGGCTTTACTGATAACTACAAGAATGGGATTGAATGGAGAAACCAACAGTACCTCCATCGTTCCTGTTTCTTTTTCTCTAACTATAGAAACGGAGGTCATTAACACACAAACCAACAACAGTACCAAGGCCATAACCCCCGGAACGAAATTAAAAACACCTTTTAATTCAGGGTTGTAAATCATTCTTACCTCTGTATTGATTTGAAGTGGTGCTGAATTACCCTGCATCAATTCATGCTGGTATTCCATGATGATATTGGTTGCATAGTTAGTCAGAGTACCGGCAGTATTGGGGTCTGTAGCATCGGCGATGATTTGAACCTGAGCTTTATTCAAATGGAGTAAATCATTGTAAAAGTTAGTCGGAAATATGATCGCCAATTTTATTTTTCCTTTTTTGAAAGCCTCTTCAATTTCCAGATGGCTCAATATTTTGTCCTGTATTTCAAAATTATTATTTACCTCCAATTGGTCAATAATGCGGTGTGAAGCTGCATCGTTTGCATAATCACATACCACGATTCCGGAATTTTTAATTTCGTTTGTCAGTGCGAAACCAAATAGTAAAATCTGAACTACCGGCATTCCAAATAGCAGCAACAAGGTTTTCGGGTCACGGAAAACATGATAAAACTCTTTGCGTATGAAGGTGAAAAACTGTTTCATCGTTTAATCTGCTTTGCGTTTTGCTCCTCTTGCCAATTCGTAAAACACCTCATCCATTGTTGCTGCATAGAATTGCTGTTTCAATTTTGTGGGGGTATCCAACGCCTTAATTACTCCATCAACCATCATGGTAACGCGGTTGCAATATTCTGCCTCGTCCATATAGTGAGTCGTAACGAAAATTGTAATGCCTCTGTCGGCTGCTGCATAAATCAAATCCCAAAATTGCCTTCGGGTTACAGGGTCAACGCCTCCGGTGGGTTCATCCAAAAAAACAATTTTTGGTTCGTGCAGAATGGCGACCGAGAAAGACAGTTTTTGTTTCCAGCCTAAAGGCAAAGAACCCACTAATTTTTTTTTCATGTCTTTCATTCCCAACGTTGAAATGAGGGCTTCGCTTTTTTGATGGAGGTCTTTATCACTCAATCCGTAAATACCTCCAAAAAAATTGATGTTTTCACTCACGGTTAAATCTTCATAGAGTGAAAATTTCTGACTCATGTATCCTATGTTTTTCTTAATGCTTTCAGTATGTTTGTAGATGTCGAATCCGGCAATGGTGGCATTGCCTGATGAAGGGGTTGAAAGTCCGCACAACATTTTCATGGCTGTTGTCTTACCTGCTCCGTTTGCACCAAGGAAACCAAAGATTTCACCGGAGTAAACTTCAAAAGTGATTTCATTGGCAGCAATGAAGTCGCCAAAACGCTTGGCGAGTTTGTCGGTTTTTATTACCGCTTCGTTTGTCATTTAGTTCATTAGTTTTATAAAGCAATCTTCAATGGATGGCATAATTTCTTTCAACAGCACTTCTTGATTCCCACAAAGCTGTAATTGGTTCATTAAATCCTTATGTGTTTGTTCATTACTGCCGTTCTGGAAAGTAATATGATGAAATTCGCCAAAGGCAAAACAGCTTTTAATGAGTTCAATCTTTCGCAGGTCGTTCAACAACTTGCTCATGTTACTGGCACGGATTGCAAAAAGTTTTTCAGAAAATTTGTGGATGATATTTTGCGGAGTATCAATACTCATAATTTTCCCTCCTTGTATTAAGGCTATGCGTTCGCACAATGTTGCTTCATCCATGTAAGGGGTAGAAACCAGAATAGTGATGCCCTGCTGTTTTAATCGTTTTAACATTTCCCAAAATTCTTTGCGGGAAACGGTATCCACTCCTGTTGTGGGTTCATCTAAAAACAAAACCCTTGGACGGTGAATTAGCGCACAACACAAAGCAAGTTTTTGTTTCATCCCACCTGATAGTTTTCCTGCCCTGCGATGTTTAAACGGTTCTATCTGCACATAAATGTCTTTCACTAAATCGTAGTTAGCTTCTATAGATGTATTGAATACAGTAGCAAAAAAGTTGAGATTTTCTTTTACCGTTAAATCCTGATACAATGAAAACCGCCCGGGCATATAACCGACCTGTTTGCGTATTTGCTTATAATCTTTCACCACATCACAACCAGTTACTCTTGCAGAGCCGCTATCGGGCAGAAGCAGGGTAGTGAGTATGCGGAAAATACTTGTTTTACCTGCTCCGTCAGGACCAATTAACCCAAACAACTCGCCTTGCTTCACCTCAAACGAAACATCATTCACCGCTTTTATACTGCCTTTATTGTAGGTTTTTATTATGTTGTTTAACTGTACATCCATTTGATTAAGCGGCAATTGATGATTGAGCGTGAAAAATTATTATTACAGAGCAGTTTTTATACTATTCACAATTTATTTTCCTTGAATATTATCAACTGCTATTTCTTCATTGAATTCAATTTCTCCATACATGCCGATTTTGTAAGTGCCGTCATTGGTCATTTTTACTTTAATTGCATAAACCATGTTAGCTCTTTCGTTTTTTGTCTGAATGGTTTTAGGAGTGAACTCTGCTTTATCATTTATCCAGATAATGGTTCCTTCTCCTTCTTTGAAACCACCATTCCCATCATCAGTTAGTACTTTCACTTTCTGATTGAGTTTTGCCTGTGGCAATTGATCACCACTGATATAAGCACGAAGAATAATAGTGGACAGGTCGGCAATTTTGTAAAGTGGTTTACCCGTTGAGGTCATTTCGTTTTGTTCCGCATACTTGCTTAAAACAGTTCCGTCAATTGGGTTAATTATTTTTGATTTAGATATTTGATCGTCTAATTGCTCAATCTGAACCTGCAAGGGTAATCTATCACCTTGTAATCCCATAGAATTGGTGTTCAATGCTGATTGTTGGGCACTTTTCTGTGATTGTAGCGCTTCAATCTGCTTTTTCAGAACATCTATTTGACTGTTGATGTCATCTAACTGTTTTTGGGTTGCAGCGTCCTCTTTCACCAGATTTTCGTAGCGCTTCCGTTCATTTAAAGCAGCCTGTAACTGGGTTTGGGCGGTGGCTGCTTGTGCATCAAAATATTGAGTTTGTTGTGGTATGTCTGGCAACCGGTTATTCAAAGACTTAACCTGAGCCTTCAACTGCTTTTTCCTGAGGTAAAGTTGGGTGGTATCAATATACCCAATATTATCGCCTGCTTTTAAAACCTGCCCTTCTTCAATTTTAAATTCTTTGATGATTCCCGTTGCTTCTGAAGAAATGATGGTTTCCACTGCTTCAAATGATCCTGAAGCATCAAAAGAATGATTGTTAGAAGTGCAAGCTGAAAGAAAAACGAGGCTTGTTAAGATGATTACCGCTGTGATTTTATGCATTGCTATGTTTGATTTAGAGCTTTTAAACTAATTTCCGGTGGTAGTTTGATAGTTATATTGAGCCAATAATAGTTGTAACTGATGCAAAATCAAATGCTGCTGTGCCTGGTCTTGAGCATTTACCGCAGTCAGATAATCATTAGTAGTTGCTGTTCCGAACTCCAACTGGTTTTTGGTAACGTTTTTGATGTTTTCTCTCAGAGAGATAATTTCGTGGTCTGATATTAAAAGTTCCTGAACTTTCGTGATCTCAGAATTTTGTTGTTGCATGGTCAGATTGGTGTTAAACAGAAAAATATCCCGTTGTAAGTCCAGCCCGTTTTGATTGAGTGCTATCATTTTCTTCTCATTATTATAGGTGTAAAATCCTGTGAAACCCCAAATCAAACGAATTCCACCGATATAGTAACCTCTCACATCGTTGCTCAACATATTCAGGGCAGGCCTTCCCAATCCACCCTGAAAAAACAAACTCAAACGCGGAAGATTTTTATCTGCAATCAGTTTGCTTTGGTAGTCAAACGTTTTTTTCTGCAAGTCGTAAAGTTTTAATTCCGGCCGGTTGATAGAGTTAGAAACTATTTGCGGTTGTGGTTTCACCAATATTGTACTGTCATTGATTGGTTTACCAATAAAAAGGGAAAGCATGTCCAGATATCCTTTGCGGTTTGATTTTAACTCAATGGTGCGCTGATTGGCTTTAAGCAATTCGGCTTTTAAGTTATCGGCAGCACTTTTTAAAGCAATACCGTTCGTAATGGCTATGTTTGTTTTATCAATCCCGTTTTGTAAATCTCTTTTCAACAAGACGGTTTGCTGAATTTGCGCATCAATCAACAAAATGCCGAAAAACAAATTGTTAATGCGTTCGCGAAGTTTGTATAACTCTACGTCTATTTTTTGTTCTTCAATTTGTATGTTGGCAGCTATAAATTCTTTATTATCTTTTACAATAAATAAATCGGTAATGGATTGAGACACCTCTCCATATAATTTGTATTGGTCGTTGCTTAACGGCTCAATATTCACATTGGGCAACACAATTGGAATTTCTGTTACATTCGATTGATAAGTTGCCTGACCATTGATGCTGAATTGAGGCAATAAAACCTTGTTGGCATTGTCAATTGAATACTCCTTAGATTTTTCAATTAGCGAATACTGCTTCGTCAAAGGGTAGTTTTGTTTTGCCCATAAAAAACAACTGTCAATTGTCATTGAGCTGTTTTGGGAATAGGTGATAGTCGTTAGACAACTGATTAATGTAATTATTGAGATTGTTTTGTTAATCATGAGGGTTGCTATTTTGTTTAAATCATTTGTTTAATGTCTGAACAAAAAATTATCGGGCCTCTAAAATGGCTTTAGCCCATATTGGTATCCGTTTTTTTCGTTCCTGCATCATTGAATTAAATTGTTTATCGTTTAAGTTGCCAATTTTTTTCAACATCGGACTTGCTACAAATGGGAAAACGACCATGCCTAAAATATTCATTATAAAATGTAATGGATTGGGTTCTGCAACTTTATTTTCATGAACGGCTAATTGATATTGCTTGATGAAAACAGAGTTTAATATCATTTGCCAGATAGGAAGTTTTTCAAAAAAGCCCGTTTCATCCCTTCGAACTTCGCTCATTATGAATAGTGGAATCTCAGGTTCTTTAGTAATCAGATCAATATATTTATCTGCGATTAACTCTACCTTCCTTTCAAGTGTAGTGCTTTCGTCGTTAAAAGTGAGTGCCATATTCTGCATAAACCCGAATATGGTTTCAAACATGATTTGCTCAAACAACTTTTCTTTGCTGCGGAAATAATAATTCAGCAGGGCTAAGTTTATTCCTGCTTCTTCTGCAATGTCTCTTGTTCTTGTGGCCGCAAATCCTTTTTTGTGAAAGACAGTCCGTGCCGCAGCTTTTATTTTTGCCTCAGTGGTGGTGTCTAATTCTTTTTTTGCATTTTTCTCTTCCATATAAATTTTTCAGTTTACGGGCACAAATGTAAAAACAAAACCTTGATTTATTCAAACGTTTTAATCAAATGTTTAAAAAAAATTGAAAAGAGCTTATCTTCAGCTTAAGGTTTGGTGAGTGTGAGAGTCAACTCCTGAAATAAGACACTTTTCCGAAATGCGGACACTACCCCATAAGGTGTGCCTGTTGTCGCCTTCGTTTGCCATTGCGATTTACCAAACCTCATGGTTTTGCCAAAACCATGAGGTTTTTAAACACCCCGCCTTTCAGGTTTTTTACTTTTCACTTTTAGTTTTTCACTTTTCACTATCTCATCACCGCCACCTTCCCCCGCACCAAAACAGCACCGCCGTACTCAACCACATAAACATACACCCCCTCCGGCAGATGTGCCACTGATACGGTTTTACTCGTTTCCCCTGCGGTAAAGGTTGTTTCGAGGACGGTTTGACCGGTGAGGGAGAGGAGTTTTATTGCTATGTCGCTGCCTTCTGTTACCCCTAAATCCCCCTCTACCCCCCAGCCCCCTGAAGGGGGAGTTAAGCCTTCTGTAAAGGCAAAGGTTAGGGTGTTTTGGGCGGGATTTGGATAGACTTGCAATATGTCAGGAAATTCCCCTCTTGAGAGGGGCAGGGGTGTGTTCCCTACCGTCTGCACGACCACCTCCTGCGTGTAAACCGAAGTATCTCCACAAACAACGAGGGTGAGGGTAACGGTGTAGCTGCCGTTTTCTTCGTATTCGTGGGTGGGGTGTTCTGCCGATGATGGCGGGCTGCCGTCGCCAAAATCCCAGAGATAGTAGCCGCCTTGCCCGATGTAGGCGTTTTGGCTTAGGTTGGTAAAGATGATAGCACCGCCGAAATCCTGGTAACTAAATTCTGCCTGCGGATTGGGAGCGAAGCCGAAACAAATGGATTGGATTTGTGTGGAGGTGTCGTTGCAAACGATGGCTTGGAGGGTAATGCCGTAGATGCCCTCTGTCTGGTAGGTGTGGATGAGCGTATCCTGAATGCAGGGAGAGTGGCCCTGTCCGCAAATAAATGGCGGGCTGCCATCGCCCCAATTCAAAACATAGTAGCCGCCGTCTATGCTGTCGGGATAGGTGTATTGGCTTTGGTTGGTAAACTGAAAACGGCTTGGTACATCGGGGTCTTGCTCTGTGGTAAATGCAGCTTCCGGCATAGTTAGCAAGCCCATGCAGTTGGTTTTGACTATATAGACATCGGCACCTGATGCAGGTTCTGTGCGACCTACACACACAAAACCGCCCAACGGTTGCGGAACGGGGGTGAAATTGTAGAAATAATCATGCTGTACCCCATAATCATAAAACCGTGTCCATAATGGTTCTCCATCGCTACCGCGAACTTTCATGATGAAGGCTTGTATATAATCACTTCCCTCGCTTTTAATACTTCCAACACATACAAAATGTTCACTTATTTGGTAGCATTTTAATATACCTCCTTCTTCTGCATTAGGGAAATATAATTTATCCCACACTACATTTCTGGCTGTATCTAATCTTAAAAGAGTGGGATATAATTTATTGTTGTTTATAGGATTAGGAATATTGCTACCTCCCGATATCAAAAAACCACCATCACTCAAAAGAAGCGCATCTGTACATAGGTCTTCAAATCCAATACTATATACATTGTCCCACTCGGTAGTGCCATCTGGTGCAATTTTCATTAAATAATAATTCCCGAAATAATATCCATTCCAAGAATCAATGGTACCGACTGCGTACACTCCACCATCAGGTGTGGGAAGTAAATCACAAATAAAATTCCTGTGGTCATAATCATCATAATATCTGCGCCAAACCACTTCTCCGTTGGTCATCTTAATGAGCATCATTTGGGTATTGGGACCGCTATACCATGTATCCCCGCCTATATAGTAGGTATTGGTTTCGGGGTAGTAGAGTAAGGCAATGGCATTGCCTTCGTAGGGAAATTCTCGTAAATCGTAATTGTTCAGTATGTTGCCTTCATGATCTACTTCTAGAAGGTAGGGGTAGCCATAATTGCTACTATCCCAATCAGTCGTCCACCCACAAATAGCGTATCCATAAGGGGTCGTAATCATTGACAGAATAACAAACTCTCCAACATCATAGCCATAGTCTATTTTTTCAATATTATCAAGATTTATATCAGTTAGTAATAAAAAAGTTTTTTCGTTAGCACTAACAGTTTGATGTGTGCCGCACCATATTGCCATTATACTGTCGTTTGAAATGTGTATTTCTCCGGCAGATTGGGTTAATGCGCCAAAGTTTTTTGTTTTTTCGTAGTATTTATTCTGAGCCTTGGCAACCGAATAGTAGAAAAGTAGTAGTATAAGAAGATACGCTGATTTGTACATGCTTTTGTTTTTAAAACAAAGTCCCTGCATAAACACATGCTGGGACTTTGAGGTGAAAAACTATTTGTTGGCAACTATCAGTTTACGGCTGATATTTGTTTGTTGGCTGCCCAATAAACGGCAGTAATACATACCGCTTACCCATTGACTGATATCTATACTGAAACTTCCGTTTTCCTGAAGCATCTGTTTATAAACGGTTTTTCCGCTTATATCATACACCGTAAATATTGCATGTTCTTCATCAGGTAGGGAGTAGTTTATCAAAACGATATTAGTGGCGGGGTTAGGCACGATGCTACATACATGGGTATCGGGTTGGTTTTTAAACTGCAATTGCAACTGCGAGATGCTTTCGGCAATAACTTGCGGAAACTGTGGCAAATTTATATAAATTTCCTCGCCATAGCCTATGTAGAGTGCTACCCGAGCGTCCATAGCGGCAAGGGTATTGGTCGCTGCAATTTCTCTTACCAATGCTTCTTCTTCGGAGGTAATATCGAGGTAAGTTCGGTTGATTTGAGAATCCATAATTTTTTACAATTTGCTTTGAACAAATATAGTTGTTTTGATAATTGCCTGTATATGCCAATCCTTATAGGTTTGGCAAACCTATAAGGATTTAAACACGCCACCTTTCAGGTTTTTACTTTTCACTTTTAGTTTATCACTTTTCACTATCTCACCACCGCCACCTTCCCCCGCGCCAAAACAGCCCCACCGTTCTCAACCACATAAACATATACCCCCTCCGGCAAATGTGCCACCGAAATGGTTTTGTGAGTTTCCCCTGCGGAAAAGTTTGTTTCGAGGACGGACTGACCGGTGAGGGAGAGGAGTTTTACCCCTAAATCCCCCTCTACCCCCCAGCCCCCTGAAGGGGGAGTTAAGCCTTCTGTAAAGGCAAAGGTTAGGGTGTTTTGGGCGGGATTTGGATAGACTTGCAATATGTCAGGAAATTCCCCTCTTGAGAGGGGCAGGGGTGTGTTCCCTACCGTCTGCACGACCACCTCCTGCGTGTAAACCGAAGTATCTCCACAAACAACGAGGGTGAGGGTAACGGTGTAGCTGCCGTTTTCTTCGTATTCGTGCGTGGGGTGTTCTGCCGATGATGGCGGGCTGCCGTCGCCAAAATCCCAAACATAGTAGCCGCCTTGGGCAAGGTAGCTGTTTTGGCTTAGGTTGGTAAAGATGATAGCACCGCCGAAATCCTGGTAACTAAATTCTGCCTGCGGATTGGGAGCGAAGCCGAAACAAACGGATTGGATTTGTGTGGAGGTGTCGTTGCAAACAATGGCTTGGAGGGTAATGCCGTAGATGCCCTCCGTCTGGTAGGTGTGGATGAGCGTATCCTGAGTGCAGGGGGCGTAGCCTTGCCCGCAGATATAGGACGGGCTGCCATCGCCCCAGTTCAAAACATAATAGCCGCCGTCTATGCTGTCGGGGTAGGCGTATTGGCTTTGGTTGGTGAACAGGAAGCGGGCGGGCAGGTTGGGGTCTTGCGATATGGTAAATGCTGCCTGCGGCAGGGTGAGCAAACCCATGCAGTTGGTTTTGACGATGTAAGCCCCACCAAGAGACCAAAGTTCAGAATTAATTGTTTCAATAGTATCTGCACGACCCACACAAATATAGCCTCCTAAAGGTTGAGGAACAGGAGTGAAATTATAAAAGTAATCGTGCGATATCCCATAATCAAACAATCGAGTCCACAAAGGTTCCCCATCACTACCTCGTACTTTCATAATGAAAGATTTCCAAAATACACCTATATTCTTTATATTGCCAATACAAATAAAATCCTCTCCAATTTTATGACATTTGACTATTTCACTCCTGTAACTATCAGTAAAAAACTGCTTACTCCAAATTGTATTTCTTGATGAATCCAATCGTAACAAAGTTGCATACAACCTGTTGTTATTGATCGGATTTGGTATATTGCTCGCCCCGGCAAGTAAAAAACCTTCATTGTTTGTAAATATAGCGTCTGTTAATCTGTCTTCAAATCCAACGCTAAAAGTCTCACTCCATTCGATTAGACCGTCAGAATTGATTTTTAAGATAGCAAAATTACCTAAATAAAAACCAGTATTTACATTTACATCTGCAAAAGCAAATACACCACCATCTGAAGCGGGAAGTAGTTTATATATGGTATTACGATATGGATAAGAGCCATAATTATTGTGCCATACCACCTCGCCATCCGTCATTTTCAGCAACCATATTTGAGTAGGAACAGTGCTTACGAATGCCTCACCTCCAACATAATAGGTATTGGTTTCGGGATAATGATACATACATATCGCATCACCTTGATATGGGAACTGTTGAAGGCTGTAAAAATTGAGCAAATTTCCGTCGAAATCCACCTCCATCAAGTATTGAGTGTCATGGGTTTCGTTAGTAATCGGATTAACTACACCATTGTTCATCCGACCACTTATGGCGAAACCAGTTGGAGTTTGGATTAAGTCTTTAAGGACAAAATCGCCTAAATCTTCACCAAAATTGAACGATATTGTGTCTTCTATTTGATCATTGGTAAAAATCAATTTTACTTTTTCAAAACTGTAAGCATCTTTTAAATAACCTGTACCCAATAAAACTTTGTTCCCATCGTAATACTCAATCTCACCTACAGCTTGGGTAAACAATGTTTTTATGTTTTTTTCATAGTACTTATTCTGTGCCCAAATTGGTTGTAAAAAAAAAAAAAGTGCATGCCAATATAATTATAAGTCTCCACATGATATGAAATTTAAACTTTAGGGAATGAAAAAAGACCTTGCTTTATTTATAAGCAAGGTCTTTAAAAAATCGCTATTTACCGATAATTGTAAATTTACCAACAATAGGCATATTGCTATTGCCTTTGATGTGGTAATAATATAGCCCGCTTGACCAGTTACCAATATCTAAGGTAAATAAGGACTTTTTGTTGTTTAATGAACTTTCCATTTGTAGATTACCCTGAGAATTAAAAATCTGTAACTTATAGTCTATATTTTTTTCAGGAAAATACTGAATAGAAAGTATATCAGTTGTAGGATTGGGATATACAATAACCTTCGGGTCTTTTACATCATTTTTATTTTTAAAATGTACATTCCAGTTTCCTATATTTTCGGCTATTATGGAAGGAAGTTGAGGCAAGGCAAGTATTATTTCTTCACCGAAGGCTGTATATAGAATTACTCGCGCATCCATTGCAGCAAGGGTATTGGTCGCTGCAATTTCTCTTACCAATGCTTCTTCTTCGGAGGTGATATCGAGGTAAGTTCGGTTGATTTGAGAATCCATAATTTTTTACAATTTGGTTCGTACAAATATAGTTGTTTTGATGATTGCCTGTATATGCCAATCCTTATAGGTTTGGCAAACCTATAAGGATTTAAACACGCCACCTTTCAGGTTTTTACTTTTCACTTTTGGTTTTTCACTATCTCACCACCGCCACCTTACCCCGCGCCAACACACTGCCCGCCTGCTCGACCACATAGAGATACATCCCAACCGGAAGATGCGCCACTGAAATGGTTTTATGGATTTCGCCTGCACCAAGAGTAGTTTGAAGCACGGTTTGACCGGTGAGGGTGAGGAGCTTTATTTCTATGACGCTGCCTTCTGTTACCCCTAAATCCCCTGTTACCCCCCAGGAGGCTGTCTAAAAAGCATCCACATTGTGGGTTAATTTAAGCTGATAATTAAGCGGCTATGTCCCATGCACTATCAAAAATGATAAAGTGGAGTACTATTGCTTGATTTTGGTCGGTATATGAGGGATTTTGACCGTTTTTTTGTGCATTTCCCTTCTTCTTTGCCAATTTTCTCAAGTTATGCCCTATTGCCATTAACCCAAATTCAATAGCAACCTTATCAAGCCCCCTTAATGTGAACCTTGTGAACTTGTTGTTGCTTTTCATTTGTCCGAATGCTGCTTCTACTTCTACCGGTCGTTTGCTCCGGTAGTATAACCCTTTTGGGGAAGTAAGCAGTTCTCTTGCTCTGTCTCTGTGCCGGTTCAGATTATGGCTGACTTCCATCCTTCTGTTTCCGGGTGAGTTGTGGCACATTTCCCGCATCGGACACCCTTCACAATGTTTGGCTTCATAATAATGCAATTCTGATTCATAACCATTGGAACTTATCCGTTTGCCTTTTCCGGCGAACTCCATCCTTTTATCCATCGGACATACATAATAATCTTCCTGTTTGTTGTAGTATAAGTTCTGAACCAGAAATGGATTATTCTTTTGAGCCTTTTTTGCTCATGGTGGAAATAATTGTATTTCACATAAGCGGCTATTTGTTTGTTTTCCAGCATTTCGTAATTCTCTTCGCTTCCATAACCTGCATCGGCTGATATTTCTTTGCTTTGGGTTTCGTATTGTTGTTCAAAACCGTCGAGGTGCTTTTCTAAAGTCGTGGTGTCGCCAGGCGTTTGGTGGATGCTGTAATGGGTAATGAACTGATCTTCGGTACTGATTTGTGCATTGTAAGCCGGTTTCAGCTGACCGTTTTGCATGTGGTCATCTTTCAAGCGCATAAAGGTAGCATCCTCATCTGTCTTGCTGTAGCTGTTCCTCCCGCCAAGCGTTTCCAACTGTTGCTCATATTGCTCCAATTTGGGCAGGTGTTCTTCTGCCAACTTTTTAACTGCTTTTGGATGGTTTTGTCTTTGTCTTTTATTTCGCTGTTCAACTTTGACAGCATTTCTTTTAGCTCTTTGCTGTCAATGGCTTTGGAGGTATCCTCCCCATCCGGTTCCGATTGGTCTTCTTTAATCTGTGATTCTATTACCGACAAGATTGCCTGTATTTTCTTTTCCAATTTCGCTTTGTTTTTCTCTACACTCCCTTTCCACACAAAACGATAACGATTGGATGCCGATTCTATCTTCGTACCGTCTATGTATTGGACTTCAAG
Organism: Sphingobacteriales bacterium; assembly: GCA_016700115.1. Taxonomy (NCBI): domain Bacteria; kingdom Pseudomonadati; phylum Bacteroidota; class Sphingobacteriia; order Sphingobacteriales; species Sphingobacteriales bacterium. The sequence goes on from CP064999.1 coordinate 2,490,480, forward strand.
GCTGACATATTTCAACTTCTGTAACATGCGAACCACATCCCCGAACAACTGCTGAATACTCCCCTTCAGCCTTTTGCCCCGCAAATAATTGATGGTTCTGTAATCGGCAGGCTATTCCCCGAAAGCCACATAAAATGAATGTTTTCATGTAACGCTTTTTCGATTTTACGACACGAATAAATATTGTTTAAATAGGCGTAGAACAATACTTTTAACATCATGCGGGGATGATAACTCGTCGTACCTCCGCCTTTATATTGCTTGATTATGTGGTCTATATCCAAACCATCCACCAATTCATTTACTAACATAACGGGATGGTTTGCCGGTATCTTGTCAAAAATGTTTTCAGGAAACAGGCTTAACTTATTGGCGGGTATGGCTTTAAATTGTGGTTTCATTTCGCTTGTTTTTATTCCTAAAGTTACAGTTTCTTTCCCTCATAAAAAAATATTTAAATCACTTTTTTTGATTTATGAGAACTGCTTTTTGAGGGGCTTTTTAGACAGCCTCAGTTAAGCTTTCGGGTAAGGTAAAGGTAAGGGTGTTTTGGGCGGGATTGGGGTAAATATGTATGGTTTTCTCCCCCTTTAGGGGTTCGGGGGGTGATAAACCGGGGGGTGAAATGCCTACCGTCTGCACAACCACCTCCTGCGTGTAAACCGAAGTATCGGCGCAAACGACGAGAGTGAGGGTAACGGTGTAGCTGCCGTTTTCTTCGTATTCGTGGGTGGGGTGTTCTGCCGATGATGGCGGGCTGCCGTCGCCAAAATCCCAAACATAGTAGCCGCCTTGCTCGGTGTAGCTGTTTTGGCTTAGGTTGGTAAATATGATAGAACCGCCGAAATCCTGGTAACTAAATTCTGCCTGCGGATTGGGAGCGAAGCCGAAACAAACGGATTGGATTTGTGTGGAGGTGTCGTTGCAAACGATGGCTTGCAGGGTAACGCCGTAGATGCCCTCTGTCTGGTAGGTGTGGATGAGCGTATCTTGGGTGCAGGGGGCGTAACCCTGCCCACAGAGGAACGGCGGGCTGCCATCGCCCCAATTCAAAACATAGTAGCCGCCGTCTATGCTGTCGGGGTAGGTGTATTGGCTTTGGTTGGTAAACAAAAAATGGCTTGGTAAATCGGGGTCTTGGGAGATGGCAAATGCTGCCTGTGGCACAGTGAGCAAGCCCATGCAGTTGGTTTTGACAATGTAGGCAAGGGCATTGGTAGAATTTTCTGCCCTACCTACCACGACAAAGCCACCTAAAGGCTGAGGAACTGGGGTGAAATCATAGCCATAATCGTGATACATAGGGCTTCCGTATTTGCGTACCCACATTAAATTTCCTACAGAATCTACTTTGGCTATGAGCATATCGGTTCCAGAAACACCATAGGATTTAATGCTGCCGATGCAAACAATGGCATTGTCGGGCAATACTGTAACAGTTAAAAAACTACTTATTTGCTCATTAGGGAAGTACTCCCTACTCCATATCGAATCTCCCATTACATCTGTTTTTAGGAGGCGCGCATTTCCATAATTGCTTGAACCACAAAGAACAAAACCATTATCAATTGTGGCTGCCAGACCTAATGCAGCGGCTCCGCCGTTTCCCGTATTGAAGCTGTAAACTTTTTCCCAATCTAAGATACCATTAGCATTTAATTTTAGAAACAAAAAGTCTCCCAATGATGGGGCATGTACGTTTACATACCCTGCCGCATAACACCCGCCATCAGGAGCGGGCAACACGGCGCGGAACGAACAGTTATAAGGATACATCCAATTGGTGTATTCCCAAAGTTTTTCGCCTTCAGTGGTAACTTTAGTGAGGTATAGTTTTTCTCTATTGGGAGTAATGAAGGTGGGAATATAGTTGCCTGCCACATAATAACTGTATTCAATATCTGAATAACAAATAACACCACCTCCGCTTTCAAAACCATTTGCCCCTATGTTGTATTGAGATATAGAGTTTCCGTTTTCATCAAGTAAATGTAAATAAGTGTGGTAAGGACCGAAACAAGTATCGCAATTGGATTTAAAACCCACTAAAGCATATCCATTATCGGGTGTTTTAATTAAATCTGAAAGAGAGTAGTAAGCATTATTTAAATCGAAAGATGTTATTTCTTCGGCAATATCGCTTATTGTCAAAAACCGGGCATGATGAAATAAATCAGAAGAAACAAAATAACCAACAGAAATAGCATATCCGGTATCAAGCGCAATAATGTTCTGTGCCGATTGAACAAATGTCCACCCAAACTTCTTTTCAAAATACTTCAGATTGTTCTGAGAATGAAGATTGAAACAAAGGCAGTAAAGAAATAACATTAAAACCAACTTCATTGTTTTCATACCTAATTTGACATTAACAAATCCAGTTTACTAACACTGTAAACGGGATTTGTTGGAATTTGATGAATGTCACTTTATAATTATTAGTTTTCCGACTTCAAAAACTGCATCGTTTTTAACAAGGTAGTAGTAATAAATGCCGTTGTTCCATAAGGTAGTGCTTAGGTTATAAATACCTGAGCCGAAAAGTCTTTGCGTATTGATTAGTTTACCGGTCATGTCGTAAAACAGTAACTCGTGCGGTTGAGCATTTTCCGTTTGGAAATGAATAAAAACTTCATCTTTGGCCGGATTGGGTGAAATGTTTAAAGGCACTTTTGCTGTTGTTTGTACCCCTTGTTTATAATTGATAAGCATTTGCCAGTTAGCTGACATGAGTTCGTCGGGCAGTGGCGGCAGGTTTTGTTCAAACTCTTGCCCCATAGCAAGGTATAGCAAACTGCGGGCAGAATATGCCATATTTGTTTGGCTTTGAGCGATGGTTTGTAACAATGCTATTTCTTCGGGGGCGAGTTGTAATGTGGTTCGCGCAATGGTTGTTTGTTTCATGTTCCGGTATGATTTGGTTCTTACAAATATAGTTTGTTTGTTTAACTCTTTGCACACGGAATTGTAATTTGGCGGGAATTTGTTTCGCCAAAACCATGAGGTTTTAAACACCCTGCCTTTCAGGTTTTCACTTTTCACTTTTAGTTTTTCACTTTTCACTATCTCATCACCGCCACCTTGCCCCGCGCCAAAGCAACACCGCCATCCTCAACCACATAAACATACACCCCCTCCGGAAGATGCGCCACCGAAATGGTTTTATGGGTTTCGCCTGCACCCAACGTGGTTTGAAGCACGGTTTGGCCGGTGAGGTTGTAGAAACTTACCTCTAAATCCTCAGTTACCCCTAAATCCCCTGAAGGGGACTTTGAAACCCGATGAAAGGTTAGGGTGTTTTGGGCGGGGTTTGGATAGACTTGCAATATGTCAGGAAATTCCCCTCTTGAGAGGGGCAGGGGTGTGTTCCCCACCGTTTGCACAAACACCTCTTGCGAATACACCGAAGTATCTCCGCAAACAACGAGGGTGAGGGTTACGGTGTAGCTGCCGTTTTCTTCGTATTCGTGAGTGGGGTGTTCTGCCGATGATGGCTGGCTGGCGTCGCCGAAATCCCAGAGATAGTAGCCGCCTTGCTCGGTGTAGCTGTTTTGGCTTAGGTTGGTAAAGATGATAGCACCGCCGAAATCCTGGTAACTAAATTCTGCCTGCGGATTGGGAGCGAAGCCGAAACAAACGGATTGGATTTGGGTGGAGGTGTCGTTGCAAACTATTGCTTGGAGGGTAACGCCGTAGATGCCCTCCGTCTGGTAGGTGTGAATGAGCGTATCTTGGGTGCAGGGGGCGTAGCCTTGCCCGCAGAGGTAGGGCGGGCTGCCATCGCCCCAGTTCAAAACATAGTAGCCGCCGTCTATGCTGTCGGGGTAGGCGTATTGGCTTTGGTTGGTGAACAGGAAACGGCTTGGTACATCGGGGTCTTGCTCTGTGGTAAATGCAGCTTCCGGCATAGTTAGCAAGCCCATGCAGTTGGTTTTGACTATATAGACATCGGCACCTGATGCAGGTTCTGTGCGACCTACACACACAAAACCGCCCAACGGTTGCGGAACGGGGGTGAAATTGTAGAAATAATCATGCTGTACCCCATAATCATAAAACCGTGTCCATAATGGTTCTCCATCGCTACCGCGAACTTTCATGATGAAGGCTTTTGTATAACTTCCCGCGACATCGCGTTTGCCTCCTATACAAATAAAGTTGTCGCCATCCTGAATAACCTCTCCTATATATCCCCCGCCCGAACTTTCAGGAAAATATATTCTATTCCACTATTAAACGGGTAATCTTTAAAAAACGGCAAAAAACAATTGTAAGCCCTTTATTTTCAAGGAATTTTTCCAAGCCTTCAAAAACCTACCCCCCTCTATTTTAGAATAAATCAATTTGGATACTAGGCGATTTGTTTCGTTTTTTGAGCTTGCTGTAAGCTCTTCGGCTGTTTTGCACCATCCAAAATATTTCAAGATAACTGATTAGATGAATTCTAATGAGTGCTGCAATGGTTGAAAAGGCTTTTTTGCTCTCTGATTTTACCCGAAGCACTTGCAGTAAAAGTTGTGCAATCAGGGTACACCAGATTTGAGTTTTGATGCCGTTCTCTGTTTCCGGAATAAAAGTAATGCAGCTGAAAATTCTGCTTGAGCTTCTTGAAAAGCAACTCAATGTTCCATCGCAGCTTGTATAGATAGGCGACTTCTTCATGGCTTATCTCAAAATTATTGGTGATAAAGTCATACATACGCCCTTTTCATCCCTGTAAGTTACCTTTCGAAGGCGCAAAGTCTTTTCTTGTTTATCTTCTTTGTATGCAAGTAAGATGCGTTCTTCCGACAAAACACCCGCTTGGTTCTTTGCCGGCTCTGCTGTAAATAAAACTTCCTGTGTCTGATAAACAGCATTCTTTTTCAAACGGCATACAAAATTGATTTGTCGTTCTGTCCATTGAGCAAATTGAAGATAATGGTTGTAAGCCCTGTCAAACACAACCATGCTGTGAGGCGACAGATGCAAATATTGCAGAAAATTCTTGTCATGCTGTTTAGCTTCACTGATTTTTACAAACTCTGGCGTATCACTGTGGGCATCAATCATCATATGAACTTTCAGTCCGCCTTTTTTCTTCCCTTCATTCTTGAGATTGCGACCAACTCCTTTCATAATGTTCGAAAATAGGCGTATCGTACTTGAATCGAAAATGAAAAGTTTGGAAAAGGAGACATTCCCAATCCGGCTGACCGACAAAATAGGCTTAAAATGCTCGAGTAACATAAAATAAACGGCTTGGTAAAATTCATTGTCTCGACCTCTAAGACCATCGCCTGCCGTACTCTTTGCCGGTGATTTATCCATGCCCAAATGATTGAGTTTGCCTGTTAAACCCTGCATACCATCACAGATTTCTCCCATAGAATCACATCGACTCAATATCCCGAATAGCATCGTAACAAGTTGTGTCCACGAATCATAGGTCTTGTAATAATGATCTGATTGGTACTTATTAACAAGCAAATCAAATTTGTTGCGTGGAACAAATTCTAATAACTGTTTGAATATCGGCTGACCGACTAAATGCTTATCTTTGTCTCTCATATTTTTAGTTTGTAGTAGAACCAAAATATGAAAAAAGGAGCTTGCCCCGATGGGCAGCTCCTTAATTTATTTTTTGTCGGTTAGTAGTGATTCTATTCCATTGTTCATATGCAAGAGAATCCAAACACAGTAAAGAAGGATATTTCTTACTATTATTTACAGCGCCCGGCAAATTGCTTCCTCCGGCTATTAAAAACCCTCCGTTATCTATCTGCAAACCATCTGTGCTTTGATCTTCATATCCTATGCTATAAGTATTACTCCACTCTTTATCGCCCAATGCATTAATTTTTGCCAAATAAAAATTCCCAAAATAAAAAGAAGGATAAACATCTACCATGCCTACTGCATAAACTCCGTTGTCAGGTGTTGGTAGTAGTTTAACTATCGCATTCAAGTGGTCATAATCATCATAATATCTTCGCCAAACCACTTCTCCGTTGGTCATCTTAATGAGCAACATTTGGGTATTGGTACCGCTATACCATGTATTCCCACCTATATAGTAGGTATTGCTATCGGGGTAGTAGAGTAAGGCAATGGCATTGCCTTCGTAGGGAAATTCTCGTAAATCGTAATTGTTCAGTATGTTGCCTTCATGATCTACTTCTAAAAGATAGGGGTAGCCATAATTACTACTATCCCAATCAGTCGTCCACCCACAAATAGCGTATCCATAAGGGGTCGTAATCATTGACAGAATAACAAACTCTCCAACATCATAGCCATAGTCTATTTTTTCAATATTATCAAGATTTATATCAGTTAGTAATAAAAAAGTTTTTTCGTTAGCACTAACAGTTTGATGTGTGCCGCACCATATTGCCATTATACTGTCGTTTGAAATGTGTATTTCTCCGGCAGATTGGGTTAATGCGCCAAAGTTTTTTGTTTTTTCGTAGTATTTATTCTGAGCCTTGGCAACCGAATAGTAGAAAAGTAGTAGTATAAGAAGATACGCTGATTTGTACATGCTTTTGTTTTTAAAACAAAGTCCCTGCATAAACACATGCTGGGACTTTGAGGTGAAAAACTATTTGTTGGCAACTATCAGTTTACGGCTGATATTTGTTTGTTGGCTGCCCAATAAACGGCAGTAATACATACCGCTTACCCATTGACTGATATCTATACTGAAACTTCCGCTTTCCTGAAGCATCTGTTTATAAACGGTTTTTCCGCTTATATCATACACCGTAAATATTGCATGTTCTTCATCAGGTAGGGAGTAGTTTATCAAAACGATATTAGTGGCGGGGTTAGGCACGATGCTACATACATGGGTATCGGGTTGGTTTTTAAACTGCAATTGCAACTGCGAGATGCTTTCGGCAATAACTTGCGGAAACTGTGGCAAATTTATATAAATTTCCTCGCCATAGCCTATGTAGAGTGCTACCCGAGCATCCATTGCAGCAAGGGTATTGGTCGCTGCAATTTCTCTTACCAATGCTTCTTCTTCGGAGGTAATATCGAGGTAAGTCAGGTTGCTTTGCGCCAAAGCGGTTTCTAACTGAACGAGCTGTTTAAATCTATACGAATCTTCTTCCGTATCGGGCAATGCGGTTGCAAGACTGCTTGACCTAAAGCCGGAATCAGGGAAAGGATTTTTTCATTACGCATAAAATGGGGTTTAAATGCTGTTTAAAAAATGTTTCGTTAGTTGGTTTGTTTTCCCCAATGTGTTTTTTTATGATGGTGTAAGATAGTGAATTGATTTATTGCTTGTATCAACAAATTTAAAAAAAATTTTGATGCTTACTTTTTTCTAACTTACACACTTTTTAGGGCAGTTGCTATCATACCCAAAATTTCCAACCGAAAACGGGTCATTTCCATGTGGAAACGGGTCATTTCCATGTGGAAACGGGTCATTTCCATGTGGAAACGAGTCATTTTCAACCGATAATGGGTCATTTTCAACCGATAATGGGTCATTTTCAACCGATAATGGGTCATTTTCAACCGATAATGGGTCATTTTCAACCGATAATGGGTCATTTTCAACCGATAATGGGTCATTTTCAACCGATAATGGGTCATTTTCAACCGATAACGGGTCATTTTCAACCGATAACGGGTCATTTTCAACCGATAACGGGTCATTTTCAACCGATAACGGGTCATTTTCAACCGATAACGGGTCATTTTCAACCGATAACGGGTCATTTTCAACCGATAATGGGTCATTTTCAACCGATAATGGGTCATTTTCGACCGATAACGGGTCAGTTTCAACCGATAACGGGTCATTTTCAACCGATAATGGGTCATTTTCAACCGAAAACGGGTCATTTCCAACCTGAAATATGGTTCAATACCATGACAAAGAGAACTGTTCGACAGATCTGACAATTGCCGACGAATAGCGTCTAACCAATAATCACTATTTTTTTCGGTTCAGCCATTTCATTCCTTCCCGTTTGCTCAATGGGGGCAGATTGTTTTGATTGATAAAATCGGTTACTAATCGGGGATTGCTTTTTGAATATTCCCTGAGAGCCCAACCAATAGCTTTTTGAATAAAAAACTCTTTTGAAGTTGCACATTGGTTGATATAGTCAAACAAAAGAGGGGCATTGGTTTTATCTCTATATTTTAACTGAAATAGGATAGCAACCCGCTGAAGCCAAAAATCAGAACTTTTTATCCAAACTTCGGGATACTGGCCGATTGCTTCGGGATTTCGTTTAAACATTTCACCTGCCAATCTTCCGGCAATTGTATCTACGGTATCCCACCAGGATTGATGAGTGATGAGATATTCTATCAATGGAAAATGAGAGGGGTTAAGTTTTTTTACATTTTTTTCGAGCAAATCCAAAGCTGAATAATGTGCTTCCCGCTCTTTTTCATTCCAAAGTTCCTTAACAATTGTTTCCAGCTCACTCATAGGAGGCAAACCATGTTCTTTGTAGTACGTTTTGACCAAATCGGTGCGGTCGGGAGATTTTATGCCAAAATAAGGAAACTTAAAACGCATGTATTTCGACATAGGTATTGCTTTCTTTTCATCGGCATGTTGAGCCAGCCAATTGTACAAGCCAATGGAATAGGGATGTTGCATACAAAAGGATTTATTCATTCAGTGTTGTTGCCAAAGTACGGTTTTTCAAGTATAAAACGGTAATCGCCAAACCAGATTCCTAATTCAGGGTAAATTGATTACCTTTGGAAATTCTTGGGTTCATTATTTTTTGCCCTGACTTTTAAGCTGATTTATGTTTTTAGATTTTTTCTTGTTGCTTAAAACCAACGGGTTACCGGTATCGCTAAAAGAATACCTCAGCCTTTTGGATGCGCTCGATAAAGAAATAGGTGCGTACAGTACGGAGGATTTTTATTACCTCTGCCGGACGATTCTGATTAAAGATGAAAAATATTTAGACCGTTTCGATATAATTTTCAGCCACTATTTTAAAGGAACAGAAGTCCTGCAATTTTCTCCCGAAATGCTGATACCGGAAGAATGGCTGACCCCCAACCGGTTGTTAAACCTTACTGATGAAGAGAAAGCCCTGATCGAAGCAATGGGTGGATTGGATAAACTGATGGAGCGGTTTGAAGAATTGCTGAACACACAAAAAGAGCGACACGAAGGAGGTAATCGTCAAATCGGAACCGGAGGGACTTCCCCTTTTGGAGCAAATGGCTATAACCCGGAAGGTTTTCGGATCGGGCAAGAAAGCGGAAGAAACAGAAGTGCAATAAAAATTTGGGACCAAAGGAATTTTAAAAACTTTGACGATCACACCGAACTGAATACGCGTAACTTTAAAATGGCTTTGCGCAGGTTACGGGTATTTACAAGAGAAGGCTTTCCCGATGAACTGAACATTGACGGAACGATTCATAAAACCGCTCACAATGGCGGAATTTTGGATTTAGAGATGATGCCTTCCCGTCAAAACAAGGTAAAGGTTTTGCTTTTTTTGGATGTTGGTGGCTCAATGGACGAACATTCCCGCCTATGTTCTGAACTGTTCTCTGCTGCTAAATATGAGTTTAAGCATTTGGAGTATTTTTATTTTCACAACTGCATCTACGAAAACCTTTGGAAAGACAATACCCGAAGACAAGATCGCATTTCCACTATGGATGTCCTGCATAAATATAACAGCGACTACAAAGTAATAATAGTGGGAGATGGGTATATGTCGCCTTATGAAATAACTCAACCTGCCGGAAGTGTTGAACATTACAATGATGAACCGGGTATGGTTTGGCTTCAGAGAATTAAAGACCAGTATCCGTTTACGGTTTGGCTGAATCCTTCACATTACCAGTACTGGGACTATGCAACTTCCATTAAAATGCTCCGCAGACAGTTTGACAACCGGATGTTCCCACTAACTCTTGAAGGCATTACGCTGGCGATGAAAGCGCTTAAAAACCGGAAACTGACATTTTAAAGATGTCAACCATTTGGTATTTAACCACGCCTCTATTTTAACCCTTCGTATTCACACCGGTCTCCATAAAAACCGGGTTGGCAAATACATTTCCCGGTTTTTGGATCGCAGGTCCCATTATTCTTACAAAATACATCTTTACACAGATTAGGCGGAGTTTGACATCTGTCGCCGCTAAAGCCATTTGTACAATTGCATTTCCCAGTTTTTGGATCACAGGTGCCATAGTTCAGACATTTTACATTTTTACAAAGATCGGGAGGGGGAGTTTGACATTTGTCACCGGTATAACCGTTTTTGCAATCGCACTTGCCGGTTTCCGGATTGCAGGTACCGTTTCTGCCACAGTTTACATTATAACACAAACCTGATTTGAGCTGACATCTTTTGCCTGAATAACCGGGTTTGCAATCGCAAACTTTGGTAACGGGATTACAAGTACCATTTTCTGTGCAACGAAGCTCGGCACAAATATCTGTTTTTTGTGGCGGATGTTCGCATCTCAAGCCGGTATAGCCGTTTTTACATTTGCAAATTCCGTTCAGACAAGTTCCGTTTAGTCCGCAATTTATATTTATACATGGATCGGTTTGTGAAGGCGGAGTCTGACAATGGGAACCTTTATAGCCATTTTTACAAATACAAATCCCATTTACACATTTGCCGTTGAGCCCGCAATCAATGTCTTTACAAGGGTCGGACGGAGCAGGCGGTGTTTGGCATCGGTCGCCTGAATAGCCGTTTTTACAAATACAAATCCCATCCACACAATTGCCGTTGAGTCCGCAGTCAATGTCTTTACAAGGGTCGGAAGAAAAAGGCGGTGTTTGGCAACGATCGCCTGTAAAACCGTTTTTACAGATACATATTTTGTTTATACAAGAGCCATTAAGTCCGCAATAGTTATCATGACAAGTACAATCATTCTCAAGGCAAGGATAATCAATTGGGTTCCATATTGCTTGCCAACCTGATTGATTGGTTGCCCGAATTAAGCGGGTTTCTTGCCCGTTTTTTCCTACTGTGGCAATTCCGTTTGAAAAATTACCGACTTTATCGTACATCGGTTTGGTACTTTCAATTCCCCATTTGTTGACAAAACCCCATTGCCCATTTTTCTTTACCGCTATTCGTTCGTCTTGTAACATACGGTGTTCGTCATAAGCCAATTTTAGATAAACAGAGGTTGTCCAATCGGTAAAGGCAAACATGGCAAAAGCAGGAAAAGCTAATATGCCAAGTAATAATGGCAATATAATTTTAGATAATTTTCGCCTGTCATTTTTATTGCTGTCATCAACCTCTTTTAACAAGTTAACAGCGCTGAAAGGTATAGTCTGATTCTCGGCTACCTGCCATGATTCCTGTTGCTCTACTATAAAGGTCGAAACCATGATTTTTTTGTCTAAAACCACGATGTTTTTAAAGGCCAGCTTGTCTAACTCCGGAATTCTGACCATGACGGAGATTTTCAGCCATAAACTGTGAACACCTTCCTTTAACGGCTTAATGCTATATTGCCAATCGGTATAACCGTCTTCTTCAATTGCCTGCTCTAAATCACCGATTAAGTTTATATCAAAATATTCTCCATCAGTATCGTCAATAATCTCAGCTTTCATCAGGCTGTCAATCCGAATGTCCTGAATGTTTGCTTCGCTTATATTTTTTATGCCTTTTTTTAATTCGTCTAAGGAAATTTCTTCAGGAGCAATCCTTATCAGGCAATTATGCCGTTTGAGCAATTCCATCTGTTCCGGTATGAGATACAACACTTTTCCTTGTTTATACTTGTTTTTTGTGTTTTTTTTCTCATATCCACTCAAATCTGAGGCAATGCCCTGGTTATTCAATTCATCATCAACCCATTCGATGATTTTAGAAGCTACATGAACATAAAACTTATCCGGATTTTTCCAGTAACCTATATCATCACTCCAGACCCCATTTTTGGGCAGGATGAGTCTTTTATCAAAAAGTTCTTCGTCCCATAGCGTTTCTCTGATAATGATAGGGATTACTTTTACCTCCTTGTCTTTAAAGTGCTGCAAATTGGGGAGCATCTTGTTTTGGTAAAAATCAGAGGCTACCATATCTGCACTTAACATCAACAGGATGAAGTCAGCCTGTTCCAGTTCTTTAGCAAGTGTTACTTCTTTGTTTTTTCCGAATTCAGTTCTGTCTTCGTACCAGAAATGAATATTTGGATTGCGATCCAAAACAACTAAATGTTTTTGCAAAGCTTCGAAGTAGCTGTTATCATTTGGAGCAAATGCAATAAAGACATTGACCTGATTTGCCATCTTCAACAATTTTGGAAGGAATTGAAGCGGAAATATAGTATATAAGCTCCAAATTATTTAACCATTGCAGGATTCAGTAAACAATATAAAGGATATAGGCGAATTAAACATCCAATATAAATTTGATAGAATCGGGAAACAACGGAACTTATTATATAAACTTGTTGTTACGGGATAAAACAGGTTTTAAAAAAAACAAAAATTTTTTACAAATTATTAAACCCGGCTAATCTTTAAAAGTCTATGATGACAAACAGACAAATAAAGAAAAGAAGATAACAACCTTTTATCGGAAGTCATATCAAAAAAAGATTTTTAAATCAGGTTGTTAGAAAAAGTGGAAAAAGACAGTAAGATGAAGAATTTCAATAAACGCTATATACAAAGTTTGCTATTCCGGCAATACACCCAAAAAGTAGAAGGTAATTAATGCCTTATGCTCATTGTATGTCAACGCCCGCTTTGTTTTTAGCAGTAACCAAAAACAAAGCGGGCGTTTTGTTTTTAACAAAGCCCATAAAAACAAATACTTTTTTAAACTCTAAAAATCCAAAAAACCATGAGAACTTCAAGCATGTCCCAAGCCGCAATTTTTGTTATCGTAGCCGTTCAGGTGTCTCGTTTTGTAATCAATGCCAATCAATTGGCCTCAGCACGTTTGACCGCAGGATCAGTGAACAACAGTCATCGTCCGACTTCTTTTGCTCCTAAAGCAATGATTGTAAATGCCAATGCCATAAAAGCAAGTTGGATAAATCAGGAATATGCCATAAAGGGCGAAGGTGCGAGATACGGATAGTTATTGTTCTTCTGAGTATCAAACCGGATAAACCGCAAGGCACTTACCTTTAACAAAGTGGCTTGCGGTTTTTTCTTTTTTCTGTTTGTTATACCTGTAGTTTTTTGGGAAACATCAGATTTTGCGTCCGTAGCTCAATAGGTCGAGCATCGCACTTTTAATGCGAGGGTTGCAGGTTCGAGACCTGCCGGACGCACCTAATATTTGACTGCTTATCTGACGATAATCGAAAAATTTTTTAATAAATATAACTAAGGAAGTAATCCGGCCGGATGAGGAGACTGTCTTGAAAACAGTTAATTCTGTTAGTACCAGAATTGTGGGTTCGAGTCCTACTGCTTCCGCATAAAAAAAGAAATAGAGTTTAGGAGATTCAATAGGATTTCCTTCTTAGTAAAAAAGAATTTTACCTCTGTTTTTAAATCTGTTTGATTCCCGGATAGGGTGTGTAGCTCAGTGGTAGAGCATCCGGCTGTTAACCGGATGGCCGCAGGTTCGAATCCTGCCGCGCCCGCTTTTTTTCTTTTTTATCCGGGCATAGCATTTACCACTTCGGGCAAAAAAAAAAATCAAAAAATCTAATAGAATTGCCTGAAGTCTAACCCATTTGAATCAGTCTTTGTCGCAAGGTTTCATACAAAATGATTCCAGTTGCAACGGAAACATTATAGGAATTGAAATTGCCCGTCATAGGGATTTTTGCCTTTTCATTTGCCATTTTCATAAAAACAGGACTGACTCCTTTCCCTTCAGCACCCATAATAATAGCTGTCGGAATTGTCAGGTCTGTTTGATGTATCCATTTTTGAGCGCTAATATCCGTTGCAATCACCTGAACCCCGTTTTCCTGCAGGTAATGAATTGAGCGATCTAAAAACCTGACCTTACATACCGGAATTTCATACAAAGCCCCCGATGATGCTTTAATAGCTTCCGCACTGATGGTCGCTGCGCCTTTTTGAGGAATGATAATTCCATTTACCCCTGTACAGGCTGCCGTTCGTGCCATTGCCCCAAAATTGCCGACATCAGTGATGCCATCGCAAATCAATAATAACGGAGGATTGGCTGAATTATATGCTTCCGACAAAATGTCTTCCAATTCATAGTATTTAATCAGTGAGGTAAAGCCTGCAACCCCCTGATGGTTTTTGTTGCCTGTAAGCCGGTTAAGCTTTTCGATCGGAACCATCTGAACCAACGTTTCCTGCTGATGGGAATATTGAAGAATTGTTTTAATAGCATCGCCGCCAAGTCCTTTTTGAACAAACAGTTTTTCAAACTCTTTGCCGGCTTGAAAGGCTTCAATGACCGGATTACGGCCATAAACAAGATTGTCGGGCAAACGATAGACATAAGATTCTTCCTGAATAGACATGGTGTATGTAGGGATTAAGCCACAAAATAAGTCAAATTGATTCATTGAAGTTACAATCTGTACAAGTACAATTGTATTTCAGTATCTTTAATCCAAATTTGTTTGAACTATGAAAGATTTTATTGTTGCCCTTTTGGTAAACGGGTTATTGGTTTATGTTTTAGGATTATTGCTGCCGGGCATCTCTATTAACAGTTTTTTCACCGCTGTTTGTGTGGGGTTTGTGATGGGGGTAATCAACTATTTTGTCAAACCAATTCTTGCCACACTCACTTTGCCACTGACTATACTTACTTTTGGTTTGTTTTTGCTTGTATTAAACGGGGCATTAGTCATGTTGGCCGGTTACATCGTTGATGGCTTTTCGATAAATGGAATGATACCGGCCATACTATTTGCAATCTTGTTTTCGATGACCAATACGATGTTTGGAATTCCAAAAGTCATTGGTAAATAAGAAATTGAATTTTGACACCATAATTTATATTGAAAATGGCAGTCCGAAAGCAAAAAAGCCCGATATGCAAAAACTGCAGCTATGTTTTTGCAGAAAATCAACCGGATGAGTTTTGCCCTCAATGTGGGCAGGAAAACAATGAACGTATTGTGTCTTTTGGCAGATTTCTGAAAGACAGTATCAATATGTACCTTGTTTTAGACTCGAAGTTATTGGTTACCATTGGTACGGTTTTGTTTATGCCGGGCAAATTGAGCCTTGCATTTTCTGAAGGTAAGATTGCACGTTATCTGGTGCCTTTCCGCTTATACTTTATCATCAGTTTAGTTTACTTTTCCTTTTTTTCGGCAAAGCTCTTGTCTTTGGTCGAAAATTCTGAGCCGATATCTGCCATAAACAATTTGGATGTTCCGGTTATCAATAACGATGGAATCGAAATTAATCTTAAGGACAGTATTTTGAATGAGGTAAAAGTTACCCAATCGGGCAGTATTAACTTTTTGGATGACAAAATATCTATTGACAGGGTCATTGCACTTGCAGATAAATACGACACCAAAACTACTATGGATTCTCTGAAAAAGGAATATCCCTATTTTAATGAAAATCCGTTTGCTACTACCATCACCACTCAGCTTGTAAAACTATACAAAAGCAGAGGAAAGGATTTCTTACACTATTTTATAGGTGCACTTCCTTTTATGATGATTTTGTTAATGCCCCTTTTAGCGTTGTTTTTTAAACTCCTCTATATCCGTAGAAATAGGTTTTTTGTAGAACACCTCACCTTTTTTATTCATTTACATTCCTTTTTATATCTGCTTTTGTCCATTTACATGTTGATTTGGGGCTTTAATGCCAAATGGATGTTTGGGCCTATATTGTTGAGCGCTGTATATTTATCTTTGGCGATGAAAAAAATGTATGGGCAGGGGTGGGGTAAAACTCTTTTCAAACAGGGGATATTTATGTTTTTTTTCTATCCGTTGTTTTTGTT
The DNA here is from genome assembly GCA_016700115.1 of Sphingobacteriales bacterium. Classification (NCBI taxonomy): domain Bacteria; kingdom Pseudomonadati; phylum Bacteroidota; class Sphingobacteriia; order Sphingobacteriales; species Sphingobacteriales bacterium. Next base: position 2,506,376 of record CP064999.1, read on the forward strand.
TTTTTATTTGCTGGCTACCTTAGCCGTTTCTTTTATGTTGTTTTAATATGGTTTTCATATTTATATCAACCCGCTCTCATTGCTCCTTAAAGCCTGAACAAACAGGCTTTATGAGATATTTTAGAGGTTGCAGTAAGTTGGCAATCCCTTACTGCCCAACTATGTCCAAATATACAGGCAAGGGAAATTGTCGTTAGCGTATATGCTCCGCCCCTCCCGCCCGGCGTGTATCTCTACGCCGCCGAACAAGGGGGTGTGGTGGTCGCAAGGGGGAAAGTGGCGGTGATGAGGTAGGGATTTTTACCCCCTGACCCCCTAAAGGGGGAAACTCCTCCTCGTTCACCCTAAACCTGCCCAAAACACCCTAACCTTCGCCCTGCCCGGCGGGTCAAAGGAGGCTGTCTAAAAAGCCCCTCAAAAAGCAGTTCTCATAAATCAAAAAAAGTGATTTAAATATTTTTTTATGAGGGAAAGAAACTGTAACTTTAGGAATAAAAACAAGCGAAATGAAACCACAATTTAAAGCCATACCCGCCAATAAGTTAAGCCTGTTTCCTGAAAACATTTTTGACAAGATACCGGCAAACCATCCCGTTATGTTAGTAAATGAATTGGTGGATGGTTTGGATATAGACCACATAATCAAGCAATATAAAGGTGGAGGTACGACGAGTTATCATCCCCGCATGATGTTAAAAGTATTGTTCTACGCCTATTTAAACAATATTTATTCGTGTCGTAAAATCGAAAAAGCGTTACATGAAAACATTCATTTTATGTGGCTTTCGGGGGAATAGCCTGCCCGATTACAGAACCATCAATTATTTTCGGGGCAAAAGGCTGAAGGGGAGTATTCAGCAGTTGTTCGGGGATGTGGTTCGCATGTTACAGAAGTTGAAATATGTCAGCCTTGAAGTCCAATACATAGACGGTACGAAGATAGAATCGGCATCCAATCGTTATCGTTTTGTGTGGAAAGGAGTGTAGAGAAAAACAAAGCGAAATTGGAAAAGAAAATACAGGCAATCTTGTCGGTAATAGAATCACAGATTAAAGAAGACCAATCGGAACCGGATGGGGAGGATACCTCCAAAACCATTGACAGCAAAGAGCTAAAAGAAATGCTGTCAAAGTTGAACAGCGAAATAAAAGACAAAGACAAAACCATCCAAAAGCAGTTAAAAAGTTGGCAGAAGAACACCTGCCCAAATTGGAGCAATATGAGCAACAGCTGGAAACGCTTGGCGGGAGGAACAGCTACAGCAAGACAGATGAGGATGCTACCTTTATGCGCTTGAAAGATGACCACATGCAAAACGGTCAGCTGAAACCGGCTTACAATGCACAAATCAGTACCGAAGATCAGTTCATTACCCATTACAGCATCCACCAAACGCCTGGCGACACCACGACTTTAGAAAAGCACCTCGACGGTTTTGAACAACAATACGAAACCCAAAGCAAAGAAATATCAGCCGATGCAGGTTATGGAAGCGAAGAGAATTACGAAATGCTGGAAAACAAACAAATAGCCGCTTATGTGAAATACAATTATTTCCACCATGAGCAAAAAAAGGCTCAAAAGAATAATCCATTTCTGGTTCAGAACTTATACTACAACAAACAGGAAGATTATTATGTATGTCCGATGGATAAAAGGATGGAGTTCGCCGGAAAAGGCAAACGGATAAGTTCCAATGGTTATGAATCAGAATTGCATTATTATGAAGCCAAACATTGTGAAGGGTGTCCGATGCGGGAAATGTGCCACAACTCACCCGGAAACAGAAGGATGGAAGTCAGCCATAATTTGAACCGGCACAGAGACAGAGCAAGAGAACTGCTTACTTCCCCAAAAGGTTATACTACCGGAGCAAACGACCGGTAGAAGTAGAAGCAAGATTCGGACAAATGAAAAGCAACAACAAGTTCACAAGGTTCACATTAAGGGGGCTTGATAAGGTTGCTATTGAATTTGGGTTAATGGCAATTGGGCATAACTTGAGAAAATTGGCAAAGAAGAAGGGAAATGCACAAAAAAACGGTCAAAATCCCTCATATACCGACCAAAATCAAGCAATAGTACTCCACTTTATCATTTTTGATAGTGCATGGGACATAGCCGCTTAATTTTCAGCTTAAATTAACCCACAATGTGGATGCTTTTTAGACAGCCTCTTTAGGGGTAACAGGGGATTTAGGGGTGACTGGCAAGCACTTATGTCCAAACAGATTTTACAAACCGTATCATTTTTTCTATCTTCACACAAAAAATATAACGCAATGATACTATTTGTCCTTTACAACTTCCTGCTATCCGAAAACACCCCCTTTGCCCTGCGCAGTTTAATCGGTCAGAAAGCCGGCAATGGCAATATTGCCGATGCTCAAACCCTTTTGAACAGCCTGCCTGCCGATACCCCCGATGAGCAGGACTATAAAACCGTGCAACAAATCAATCTTCAACGCCTGTCGGCAACCGATACTTTTAGCTTGAGCGAACCCCAGTACCAAGCCCTGAGCAATATAGCTGAAAGCTACCAAAACCAAGCCCCCGGCGCACAAGCCCTGCTAAACCTGCTGACAGGCGAGCAGTTTGAATGGCTGATACCTACCGAAAGTGGCAAAACCTCATCAACACCCCCCTACCCAAAAGTACCTCTTACAGACCTCAAAACCGCCAACCGTCTTTGGGTGCAGCCCAACCCCGCCAAAGAGCAGGTAACAATTAGCCTACCCCTTTTCCTTACCGAAAAACAATCTACCCTGCAACTGTATAATGCCCAAGGCAACATTGTTCAGCATATACCCATACCCGACGGTGAACAGACCCTCACCCTGCCCACCACATACCTGTTAAATGGTGTTTATTTTCTTAGCTTAATAACTGATGGCGTTCGTATAGCACAGACCAAACTGGTTATTCAGCATTAAACCATCTCAATTTCTCCGACAGTT